>WRAF01000005.1 GCA_009780325.1 Bacillota bacterium
ATGAGCTTACTTTTATTTGTATGTGCCGTCAATATCATATTTCCAGAAAAATAAATAGCCGCATGTTTTCTTTGATATACTAATGTACACATAAATAGAAGAGATCTTATAAGCAGCATGACAAAATAGGATTTTTAAAGCAGCACAGAAATTACACTTATTAAACAAATTCAATTTATGTCATTCTGCTAAGCATCTCTTATTTATTATTTAACATATGCACATATTTAAATATCTTTATATGTACAAATGCTTTAATACTTATTCTACTCCCCTACTTTAAACAATTTTTCATAGTCTTTGACAGCCTTATCAATAAAATACTCTAAAGCGCTATTTCTCTTTGCAATATAATCATTATCCACCATTTTCTTGATTGTATAGTCCTCTCCTACAATCACTACCATCTTTTTTGCTCTTGTTATTGCCGTATATAATAAATTTCTAGTCAATATCATTGGACTAGTCATAGGCAAAGTAATCACTATTGCATCATACTCAGATCCTTGGCTTTTGTGCACAGTAATCGCATAAGACAAAATAATCTCATCTAAATTGCTATCATATATTGCACGCCGCCCGTCTTCAAACAATACCTCTACCTGCCTTGGGTCATTAGATACACTCACAATCATGCCCATATCCCCATTAAAAACACCCTGACCTATCTCGCCGTCTTTTGCCCACTCTAAATTATAATTATTTGATATCTGCATCACTTTATCACCCTCTTTTAACACCATGTCTCCCACTATAATGCTGTCCTTGTTTCCCTTATTGATTGTCGCACTCAACATCTTATTTAGATTAATTGTCCCCGCCTCTCCATTTTTCATAGGAGATAATACCTGAATTTTATCCGCCCCAATCCCTAAATATTTAGGCAATCTATTAAAAACCAAATCACACGCCAACAGAGCCATATTCATAGGCATTTTTTCTTTAATAAAATAAAAATCTTTTTTTTGTGTATCGTTATCATCACTTTTTAAAATTGGCATCATTCCATTATTAATAAGATGAGCATTAGTAATAATTTTAGAACTTTGTGCCTGTCTATATATTTGACTAAGGCGCACTCCATCCACTTTTTTTATAATATCTTTTAGACAGTTGCCAGCACCAACAGACGGCAGCTGGTCACTATCCCCTAACATAACCACCTTTGTCCCATCCCTAATACTCCCTAATAACGCCGACAACACAAATACATCCACCATACTCATCTCATCAATAATCACTACCTCACTATCCAATTGCTTGCCATCGTATTTTACACTCTTACCTATAGAAAATGTCCCAATCTGATTTCCACTGTTGCTAGCAAGCGCCCTATGAATTGTAAACGCCTGTTCATTTGTCGCCTCACTCATGCGCTTTGCCGCACGCCCAGTAGGAGCCAACAATAAACACTCTAAACCACTTCTATTAAACAAATTAATTAGACACTTAATTATAGTAGTTTTACCTGTACCAGGTCCGCCCGTTATAACACACACTCCACTTGTTAAAGCCATTTTTATTGCATTTTTTTGTTCATCATTAAACTCAATCGAATATTGCTTTTCATAATCATCAATATCTTTTTCTACTTCAGCTATTTTTTCTTCACCGCCATTTTTTATCAAATTCACTAATTTTGCTGCACTGCCATACTCTGCTTGGTACACACCTTTTAAAAAGATGGCATCATCTAAACTAGGCAAAACTATCCTCTTAATCTTATTAAAACTAGCCAGTTCATCAATCATACCTAAAATCTTATCACTTTGACCTATCAACTTTTCTACCATTTCACATAACTCATCCACAGTTAAATAAGTATGTCCGTTTCTATCAACTGCCTCTTTTAAGCAGTGAATAACTGCAGCCCTCACCCTAAAAGGAGAATCCTTTTGAATCCCTACACTAAATGCTATCCTATCCGCCGTCAAAAATCCTATTCCATGTATATCCTCAATTAATTTATAAGGGTTTTTTTCTACAATGACTATAGTGTCCTTTTCATACTCTTTATAAATCTTAAGCGCCATATTAATAGTGATTCCCTTTTCTTGCAAATATATCACCGCCTCTTGAAGTACTTTATTTTTAATATAATCTTCACTTATAGCCTCTGCTTTTGCTTTAGAAAATCCTTTAATTTTTGATAATAAATGCGGTCGCTCTTGAATGACTTTCAAAGACTCCTCTCCAAAAGTATCTACTATCCTCTTTGCCGATACTTCTCCCACACCCTTAAACAGCCCGCTTCCTAAATACCTTATCAATGCCTCTTTTGATTTTGGTTCTTCCTTTTTTATAGCAACAGCCTTAAATTGATTGCCAAACTTTGGATGAACAACAAATTCCCCATCCAATACAACATACTCGCCCTCTGATAATTTAGGAAAAAACCCAACGGCAACAGTATCTACCATGCCATTAGAGATAACCAAAATATGAAATCCGTCATCACTTTTGAAACGAATTGTTTTTATTGTGCCTGTTAGTTTCACCTATTAAAAAATATTTTTCGCTTTCTTCTATCCTATTTTCTCTTCATCTACAACAATTACACTCTCTTTTAACTCTTGCATTTTTTTTGACAATTCTATTGATTTACCTAATCCCATTGTATCTTGATATTCTGGTGGTTCTACTTCTTTAACTGTTGTATCAAAATCCTCATTATAAACTTCTCTATAGGTTTGTTTAAACTCAATCTCTTTCCTGAATTCATTAAATAATGGCCATGTAGAGTATCCCAATTTCAAATTTTCATCTTCATTTCCTAATTTTTTCATTAATTTATAAGCGGCATTATAATCATTCATTAAAACATTTTTTGCTAAGAGAAAATCATTTTTACATTCTTCAAGATCAGAATATTTGAGATTTTTATCAATCGCCCTAATTAATTCAGGCTTATTAATGAAACACATCTTTAATAACTTTGATAAAAATGACTCATAAAAACTAAACAATGATACTAACATACTAGAAATCAAAGTGTTCTGAGAAAAATATTGCAAATCTATTTCCTTCATAATATTGTTGTACTCATATACTTGTTTATAAGCAACAAATATTATCCCGTCCTCATTTTCCTTTATACTGTTCAATTTTTCAAACTCTTCTCTTTGTCCTTTCAATCCTTTAAGTTTAGAAGCAGTACAAGATATTAACATTTGCTCATTATTTTCTGCACTTTTAATTTGCATAATAAATGTTTTCAAAATTTTATCTGCTTCCAAATAAAAATTTTTATTTTTCATACGCATCCTCTTTCTTTAATTTGCCAAATTTAAACTGCAAAATTAAATATTATTTCAATTTCTCCAACCTCTCCCAAGCCAACCCATTTTTGCCAAAATGCCCATAGTTGGTAGTCTTAGAAAAAATAGGGCTGGTTAAATCCAACTGCCTAATAATACTCTTTGGTCTAAAATCAAAATTATCTTCAATGATTTTTAAAATCTTATCTTTTTCTATCTTTTCTGTCCCAAATGTCTCAATAGATATAGACACTGGCTGTGCTTTTCCGATAGCATATGCCACTTGCAGCTGCAATCTATCCGCATATCCTGCCGCCACTATATTCTTGCATGCAAATCGCCCATAATATGCCGCACTCCTGTCCACCTTTGTCGCATCCTTACCACTAAACGCACCGCCGCCATGAGGGCAGCTCCCCCCATAGGTATCCACAATAATTTTGCGACCAGTTAATCCGCTATCACCATGCGGTCCGCCTTTAACAAAACGACCAGTAGGATTAATAAAATATTTTGTATCCTTAGTCAATAGTTTTTTATCAACCACCTTTTCAATAACAAACGCTTTTATATCTTTATTGATTTGTTCTTGACTAGCCTCTGGATCATGCTGTGCGGATACTACAATCGTATCAACATAAAGCGGCTTATTATTCTCATCATAAGCAACTGTCACCTGAGCCTTTCCGTCAGGTCTTAAATATCCAATTTGTCCGCTTTTTCTTACTTTACTAAGCTGCTTGGTTAAAGCATGAGCTAGCATAATAGGCAACGGCATAAATTCAGGCGTCTCATTTGAAGCATAACCAAACATCATGCCCTGATCACCCGCCCCAATATTATCCAATTCATCTTTAAGATGCTCTTTTTTATCAACACCCATAGAAATATCTTCAGACTGCTGATTGATATATGTCAACACAGCAACAGTATTATAATCAAAGCCATACTCAGGGCGATTATACCCAATTTCCTTAATAACTCTTCTTGCTACTCCAGGGATATCAATATACTTCTTAGTATTAAATTCGCCCATCACCAACACCATTCCCGTTGTGCAAGCCACCTCACAAGCAATGCGGCTATCCTTATCACCTGACAATGCCTCATCTAAAATAGCATCTGCAATAGCATCGCAAACCTTATCTGGATGCCCCTCACACACACTCTCTGATGTAAACAATTTATATTTACTCATCAATAGTTATCTCCTTCTGCCTAAAATTCCCCATGCAATGCATCAATAGGATTAGATATAGAAATTAATGCATTTTCTAAAGTTTTATTAATTTCATCTTTAACTTCTAAACTTGCCTCTAATGCACTAAATTTAGAATTACCTATGCTGCCCATAATCCTATTAACAAACACACTATGTTTTGATAGATTCCCCTCTAATTTAGCAGGAGAAAACTTTTCTTCCTTAGTTAAAAATCTTGCCACTTGCTCCATCGCCTCTTCATCATTTTTACCGATAGCAAACACCCCAAGCAAATTACATACACATTTAAGCTGCCCAAAATTAGAAAATTCTTCATTAACTGATTTATCAGATAACATGATTACTTCTAAGCAATAGTTAGCCTCAATTTTTCTTAATGAAAAAGCAACATTATTACCCTTTTCAATTTTCACCCATTTATCTTTTAATTTAATCGCATATTCAATTAGTTTTTCACGATTGCTAGATAATAGTCTCACAGCACCTAAATACCAATCTACTGTAGTTATCCCAATATAAGGATAATCCTTTGACTTGAATTTTGCTAAATCTGCCGCTCTTGCAAAAGGAGTAGGACGGTTTGTAATATTAAAATTTTCATGCTCAGAAGCGCAAGCCGCAATAGAATAATTTGGCATCAAATTGACAAAATCAAACATTTTTTCTAAAGCTGCCTCATCCACAACATGCGGCTGATGATGCTCTGATACAATCTTACCCTGATTTTGCATTAAAGGGCGATTTTTAAAAAATAAAAACATACGCTCTTTATTTAATTCAATAGGAACCGCTCTTTTTAATAACTCATGAGAAAATCCCACATTATCATTACATTTTTTGCATTTCGGATAGACTTTTTTTGCCTTTTCTTCATTGTTGCAATTATAGTCTTGTCCAGTATACACTACCTCAATTTTACCTTTAGTCGCCTTAGCTTCCCATTTTTTATTAACAGGCTGAATATATCCGCTTTTAACACCATAATCTAACAAAAAATCAAAACCTTTTGCTATCGATGCCCCCATAAAAAGATCAGCCATCTCACCAGGACGCTTAGTTACACAATCCATGATTTTTCTTTTCAAATCCGATGCGCACTCTTGCGCAACAACCTTATTTGCAACAGCAAAATTAGCTAAAGCATTTAATAATTCAGCTGGATTATTCATGCTTTCAGCTTCATCATAGTTAATCTCATACTCTTCATAATCTTTTAAATTAAGCAAAGCTAAAATTTTGTTTCTAGCATAGACATAGTCTAATTCGTCTAACATTAAATGTGCATTTGCATAATGCAACAATGCTTCAATAGTTGGGAAAATTTCCATTTTTATATACTCCTTCTTACTTTTTATAAAAAGTAAGCAAAAAATTTTTAATCATTTTTACTTTATTCTGGTTTTGCAACATTAATAAACTTTGCAACATTAAAACCTGTCCATGGATTAGTCTCAGGCGGAAAAACTTTAAAACTCAAAATTTGGTCGGTAGTCGGATGTTTAAATTTTAAATGATACGCAAACAATGCTAAGTTTTGCCCTTTGCCAACATTTGCCCCATACTTTACATCCCCAAATAACACAGCCCCAGCGTTTGCCATCTGCACACGCACCTGATGCGGCCGCCCTGTCACCAAACTCACCTCAATCAAACTATATCCCCCCTCATCCTCACACACCACATAATCTAATATAGCCTCTTTTGCATTCTCATTTGTCGCAGGTGCAATCCTCACCCTATTGTTTTTCTCATCTTTTTCTAAATAATTTATTAACCGCCCCCTATTATCTCTTGGCCGCCCTATTGTCACACACAAATACTTTTTTTCAATTTCTTTTTTTCTCATTTGCTCGCTAAGCCTTGCCGCCGCCTTTGATGTTTTAGCAAACACCATTACCCCGCCAGTAGGTCTATCCAATCTATGCACTAATCCTAAATATACATTGCCTAGCTTATTATGTTTTTCTTTTAAATATTCTTTAATAAGCGTAAGCATATCCTTATCACCTGTGCTATCCTCTTGAGACGGAACATTTTGCGGCTTTAGCACAACAATGACATGGTTGTCCTCATGGAGTATAATTAATTCTTCACTTTTCATTTCATTTGTTCCTCCATAATCCACTGCACCCACAAGGCAAATAAATTTTTTCATCTGTGGGAATCGTCAATTCATAACCGTCCACAATGCCTTTTAAATCTTTTAACGCAAGACTAAGTATATTTTTGATTACCGTCGGCTGCAGTCCAGTAGTATAGCTGTTTATTAAAAAGAATATTGGATTATCTGACAAAACTTTGCTAGCTTCTAAAACAAGCGAAAACAAGTTATCCTCTATTTTCCACATCTCTCCGTTTGGTCCTCGTCCAAAAGACGGGGGATCCATGATTATTGCATCGTACTTGTTGCCTCGCTTTACCTCTCTTTGCACAAACTTAAAGCAATCATCAATAATCAAACGAATATTTGTGTCCGATAATTTAGCATTTTGCGCCGCCCTATCCACCATACCTTTTGCCGCATCAACATGCGTCACCTTTGCCCCAGCTTTAGCACAAGCAATAGATGCTGCGCCTGTATAAGCAAATAGATTTAAAACGGTAATTGGTGATTTATTATCTTTTGTACAGTGAAGAACCCCATCCTTTTTAATTATATCTTGCTCTATCAATCCTCGCATTATATCCCAATTAATACTTTGCTCAGGAAACAACCCTGTATGCTTAAAACCCATGGGTTTGATTAAAAAATTTAAGTCCTTATATGCTATTTTCCACTCACTAGGAAACGATTTAATCGTTTCCCAATAACCGCCGCCGCTTTTGCTGCGCTTATAAACCGCATTTAGTCCGCCATATTTTGATAGCTTAAAACTAGCAGGCCAAATGACTTGAGGGTCTGGTCTAAGCAGTATCACATCCCCCCACCGCTCTAACTTTTGTCCATCCCCTGTTGCTATTATTTGATAATCTTTCCAATTATTTGTTATACTTTGTCTTTCAGTCAAATGCTGCTCCTTTTTTTAAACGGCTGAAATTCTTACAATCGCTTATATGCTCCCCTCAATAAGAATCTTAATCCATTAAAATTTAAACCCTTTTCACTTGCAATTTTACCAATTTTCCATTGATATTGCTCTCTATCATTCCGTCAATTTGACCTATCACAATTTTACATGCCTGAACATCTTCTTTTATCTCACTCTCAAATTCTCTAATTACCTGACCAATCTCATCATCTCCCGCCACACCTAACACAATCTTATCTGTCACTTCAAAACCACTATCCTTTCTCATAGCCTGCACTTTAGAAACCAACTCTCTATAATATCCTTCTTTAATTAGACTCTCATTTAACTTTATATCTAAAATGACACTAACACCATGCCCGCTTGCCGCACTAAATCCAGCTGCATTAATAACATTAAATAAAATATCATCTTTAGCAAGCACAACTTTCTCTCCGCCCAATTCCACCTCATAATCACCATCCTTGACTGCATTATATACATTCATTCCATTTTCAGCAAGGTGCTGTTTTATTAACCCCAGCTTAGCCCCATACTTTGGTCCAAGCGTCTTTAATTGCGGCTTTAATTCATAAGATACATACTCATCCGCATTATTAATAAACTCTAATTCCTTAACATTAAGTTCACCTTTTAATATCTCAACCAACTCTCCATCCACCCTTTTTTCACTTGCAACAAGCATTCTTTTTAATGGCTGTCTTGTTTTAATATTTACAGTATTTCTAGCAGCACGCCCTAAATACGCCGCCTCTAAAATCAATGCCATTCCGTCCTCTAAATTTTTATCAATGTACTTTTTATCAGCTTTTGGATAATCACATAAATGCACCGATTCAGCACCTTTTTCAACACGCCTAACGATATTTTGATAAATCATTTCACTCATAAACGGCACAAATGGGGCTGTAATCAACGAAAGCATTTTTAAAGTATGATACAGCGTCATAAAACATGCCTGTTTGTCACTATCAAACCCACTCGCCCAAAATCTCTCACGACTACGCCTAATATACCAATTAGACAGCTTGTCCACAAACTCAATTATCTCTTTAGAAGACTCAACAATCTTATAATCCTCTAAATTTTTATCCACTTTTTCTATCAAAGAATTTAAACCCGACAACAGCCACTTATCCATTAAAGATAACTTGCATTTATTAAGATTGTACTTTGATGGATCAAACTTATCAATATCCGCATACAAGCAATAAAATGAATAGGTGTTCCATAAAGTCCCTAAAAACTTTCTTTGAGACTCTACTACCATGTCATATGAAAATCTAGATGATAAATATAAAGCCGACCCAGAATAAAAATACCACCTGACTGCATCTGCCCCAGCCTTATCAATCACCTCATCAGGAGCAACAACATTGCCCTTTGACTTTGACATTTTAATGCCATTTTTATCAGACACATGCCCTAGTACTATACAATTTTTAAAAGCAGGTTTATTAAATAAAAGAGCAGAAATAGCCAATAAAGTATAAAACCAGCCACGAGTTTGATCCACCGCTTCAGAAATAAATTGTGCCGGAAAAGTTTTTTCAAAAATATCTTTATTTTTAAATGGATAATGATACTGTGCAAAAGGCATGCTGCCACTATCATACCAACAATCTATCACCTCATGCGTGCGCTTCATTTTTTTACTGCACTTAGTACAATTAATTAAAACACTATCTACATATGGCTTGTGCAATTCAATGTCTTTTTTTATTCCGCCCCTTTCTATTAGCTCTGCCTTGCTTCCAATACACTCCATCGCCCCGCATTCACAAACCCAAATAGGCAGCGGCGTCCCCCAATACCTTTCTCTTGACAACCCCCAGTCCACTACATTCTCTAAAAAGTTTGCCATCCTTCCCTTGCCTATACTATCAGGCAGCCAATTAATTTTTGCATTGTTCTTTAATAATTTATTCTTTAAGCTAGTCATTTTGATAAACCAAGTAGGTCTAGCATAATACAAAAGCGGTGTATCGCATCTCCAGCAAAACGGATAAGAATGCTCATATTTTTCAGTTGAAAATAATAAACCCTTTTCTTTTAATTCTTTAATCAAATGTTTATCCGCATCTTTGACAAAAACACCGGCATAGCTGCCAGACTCACTATTAAACTTGCCCGCCTCATCCACCAATTGAATAAATGGTAAATCATATTTTTTGCCGACTCTAGCATCATCCTCACCAAATGCAGGCGCAATGTGAACAACACCTGTTCCGCTGTCTAGCGTAACATAAGTATCGTTAGTGATAAAATGAGCTTTCAATTTTTTGTCATTCTGAGCACAACGAAGAATCTCATCCTTATTAACAGTCTTATTATAAAAATCAAACAACGGCTCATACTCTAAGTTCTCAAAATCTTTACCCTTTCTAGTTTCAACAATCCTGTATGTGCCATCCTCAAAATGCTTGCCTACTAACTCTTTTGCAAGTATATATCTACTTCCCTCACTCTCCACCACACTATACTCATAATCAGGATGCATACACAAAGCCGCATTAGACGGCAGCGTCCAAGGCGTTGTTGTCCACGCTAATATAAATAAATTATCATCACCCTTAAGCTTAAACTTAACAACAGCCGTATCATCTTTAACATCTTTATATCCTTGTGCCACCTCATGAGATGACAGGGCAGTCCCGCACCTAGGACAATACGGTACAATCTTATGCCCCTTATATATCAAGCCTTTTTTGAAAATTTCTGATAGCGACCACCAAACAGACTCAATATATTCATCACTATATGTCACATAGGGTTTGTCCATATCCACCCAATAACCAATTCTATCCGACATTTTCTCCCACTCGCTAACATATTTAAACACACTCTCTTTGCACTTTTTTATAAACGACTCAACCCCATACCCCTCTATCTCGCCCTTTCCGTCCAGTCCTAAACTCTTTTCAACCTCAAGTTCAACAGGCAAACCATGCGTATCCCAGCCAGCTTTACGCCTAACATTAAACCCCTTCATAGTTTTATATCTAGGAATAACATCCTTAATAACCCTAGTCAAAACATGCCCAATATGAGGCATGCCGTTTGCCGTAGGCGGTCCGTCATAAAAAGAAAACTCTTTTTTATCCTTATTCTTATCCAATGATTTATTAAAAATATCGTTTTTCTTCCAAAACGAAATTATATCTTTTTCTCTGTCTACAAAATTTAAATTTGAATCTACTTTGTCGTACATAAAATACCTCCTTATATTTTATTATAATAAATGAAATTCTTCACTCTTAAGAATGATAAATTTAAAGATCACAAAACATAAAATTCTATCATTCTGCAAAAGCCCATTTTAAGCGGCATTAGATAAAGAATCCCATTTATATAAAACATTTCCTTTCTTAAAAAATAAGACAGCGTAAGTAGAAAATACTTCTCACGCCGTCTTTAATAAGTGCTCTGCTGCTTTTATCACAGCTATCATCGCACCTAAAGACAAAAAAACCATGCAACCGTCTTTGACAAGTAAATGCCGAAGCGTTATTTTACCTAACAAGCTCCCCTAAAGCTACCTTGAGTCACACCCTAAAATCCGCTTAGTGCTGCTGCATCTCTGCCCTGACACGGTTCACGGTATAGAATTGCTCAAGACCTTAAGATCAACGCCGCTAGATAAAAGCAGCCTTCCACACCACCGCCTAGGACGGCATTCTGCCCTACTGTAGCGGATTGTAGGTCCCAAGGGCACCGCTAGCTCCCCACATAGCATGGTAAAAAATATTATACCACACTAAAACCAATAAATCAAGCATTTTTTAATAGCATAAATAAAATTATTATAATAATTAAATACGCTAACTCAAAAAAACCGAACACTGCAAGCTAAGGAAGCGGGCTTTAGCCACCTTATTTTATTGCATAAGTAAAATTATTGCAAAATGAATATGCTGACTCAAAAGCTTAAATCGACCTAGACAAATCAATCACCCTAAATCCAACATCTTCGTCCAACTCAAGCAAAAAGTATACTCCCTTTCCCTGAGATTTTTCACTCATTAATTTTATTGCCTCCTCTCTTATCTCCTTAGCCGAAATTATTAAACCGCTTTGCCTATTTACACTAGTCACAAAATCATAAATAGACTCTTTATAATTTTTCTCCTCTGACGCCTTAAATGCAAGCTTTTTTGCCTTTACATCCAAGCCTATTGATATATACTTCGGGCTGCCCAATAACTCTATTGCCTCTTTATTAAATTTAATACCATATTTAGATATCGATACTGTAGGTCTTTTTATTTTTCCTATTGAAAAATTAAAGTTCATTTTTAATACTCCTGTACATTTATGATATAATAATGTAATAAGTATAACACCAATCAAGTGGCAATGCAACATTTTGCGACTACTTTGGACATATTTTTAATATGAAGATACTAAAAGATTTTGGAGACCGCCTAACTGAACTTATGCTTTTTGACAATCTTACAACAGAGGAGCTTGCTAAAAGGCTCAATATTGGTCGTTCAACAGTACACTTATGGAAAACAGGCAAAAGAAATATAACCTTATCTAATGCACTTAAACTTGCAGAATTTTTTGAATGCTCTCTTGATTTTTTATTGGGTCGTAGTGATGATAAATTAAGTTATACACCTCGTACCTATCCCCCATTTTATGATAGACTTTTGCAAATTATAGATGAAAAAGGAATGACTCGTTATCGTTTAGTTAAAGACACAAAAATATCTGACGGAAATCTTTATAGTTGGAAAAACGGCGGTAATCCATTTATACAAACTGTTATTGATTTAGCTGATTATTTTGGATATACACTTGATTGTTTTATTGGACTGGATAAATAAGGTTGTGTCAACTAAAACATCCTTATTTAGGATATAATATTTTTATTATTATATAAAAGACGAAGTATTTTCCTATACTATAAAAAAAGGAGGCTAAAGCCCCCGACACGCCCTTACATTGGGCAGGCTTTTTTGGCTTCTGATGCAATCTTATAATGGTGATATTTCATAGGGCATAAAAAAAGACTTAAAATTCTTAAGATATAAAAAATAGTTGACAACTTTTAAAAAATATAATATAATATTAGTATGAAAGCATTAATTTTTATTTTAAATGATGCGGATTTATTGCAGCCGCTATTAGATGAGTTAAAAAATGCAGGTGTCAGGGGCTGTACTATCTTTGACACAAGCGGTATGGGGCGTGAATTGGCATATAAAACCCCTGATGCTTTTAGCATGATTTTTGGGGCGGGAAAAAAGTCTATGCAGCAATCCAGCTCAAAGACATTAATGATGGTTGTCAGTGAAGAAAAAATTCCATCTATTTTAGATGCTATTGAAAGAATAGTAGGTTCTTTAGATGAACCAGGCAGCGGAATAGCATTCACTTATTCATTGGACATGGTTAAAGGTTTAAAGCTCTAAATTATCCTCTTTATTATTATCCTCTTTTTTTAAGCGATTTAAAAACATTATTCCAAGCACTATCACACTGCCTTGCGCAAATATAAACAAAATATTCCCAATCAATTTTACTAGCATGCTTGTATCCGTATATCCTAAATATGTAATCACTGGAATCAACACAATTATTCCAAATAATTTTAAGACTATCCCAATAGCCTTAATTAAAACAAGTGTTTTTGCTATATCTTTGTCGCCTTTTTGTTTCTTAAATAGAATAAAGGCGGCAATTTTTAATATTAAACCAAAACCAATCAAAATAAATGATAATATCCTGCTAATCTCTAATATTCCAAGTTTTTGCTCTCTTGAAACATTACCAGCCCAATTTAAATCACCGTTGTTTAATGCATATTGATTATAAGCAATTAATGAATTTAAACCAATAACAGAAAAAACATAAACCGCCACCATAGCAGTACCTATGATGCTTGATGAAATCAAACCCAATTTTTTTATGTTTTTTATTTTCATAATATTTTATTTAAGTTAACCATCAATTCTTTAGATGGAGGCAGTACATTTTTTAAAGCATAATCTATCCCAAGCTTTTCCCACTTATGTGCACCCATGCCATGATACGGCAATAGCTCAATAGTCCTAGCACCACTAGCTATCTCTTTTAAAGCCTTAATTTGAGTCTCATTATCCGTAAACCCAGAAACGACTACTTGCCTTATAATAAAATCCTTTCTTATAGATTTCATATACTCTAGCACTGCCAGCGTTTTATCTAAAGGCTGCCCCGCTAGTTTTTTATGCTGTTCATTATCTGTATGTTTTATATCTAAAAGTACCAAATCCACTTCATCCAGTACATTTTTCACATCATCAGTTAAAGCAACCCCGCCGCTAGTATCTAAACATGTATGAATCCCCTCTTTTTTTAATGCCTTGATTAATTCATATACAGCTTTTGATTGAACTAAAGGTTCACCACCCGACAAAGTTACTCCTCCGCCTTCTCCATAATAACTTTTATATTTTTTACAAAAATCAACTAAATATTGAACAGAATAACTAGCAAAAACTTGACTGCTTTTATCCTTGTTAAAAGCAGTCATTTCAGGATTGTGGCAATATAAACATTTTAATGGGCAGCCATGCAAAAATAGTACAGTCCTAAGACCTGGTCCATCATGCGCTCCAAGTGTTTCAATTGTAGAAATTTTTAAGTTCATGCTTTAAAAAACCAATTATAATTCTTTAATATATAGAGCAAACAATCTTATGTATCTTCATCAAATAAAGTGTTTAAGAATGACGGGATTCTTGTTAAGAAGAGAACTAATGCTAAATATTAACCCCTTATGAAATCCATCACCGCACTTATAATTTGCGATGAATCTCACTTGATAAGCCTTATGTCGTGAGAACTCCGCAAGCGACATCATCACAAAAATCCCTTGTGTGGATTACATAGTATGAAACTTATTTTTAAAAAAAGAAATCCTTTATAAACGCTGAACCCACAAACACCCCTTGGCACAATCTTTCATAGCATGACAAAAAAATAAACTACTCACTAAATGCAGAAACTACTCCGCTTCAATCTATCTTTATCATCTTCTATAGAGAATCTCTTCTTTATTTTTTATGTTCGCAATGTATAATCTTAATTAATACGCTAGTGCATATGTGTTTCATTCTAGGCATAACTACACAATGTGCACCAGCAAATTAATACCTCACTGTCCGCTTTTATATTCCTCTAAATAAATCATTACCCCGCCCTATCCCTTCTACAAGCCTTTTTACCAACAAGCAACATCTAACTAAAAGCCGCTATTATATTTATTTAATTAAAAGAATGTCCTTGAAATAACCTCTTCCCTATGCTTTGGACTAAGCACAGAAAACCTAACCGCATATCCAGATACCCTAATTGTCAAATGCGGATATTTATCAGGATCTTTATGCGCTTTTTCTAAATCCTCTTTTGTATGCATATTTACATTTAAATGAAATCCGCCATTGGCAAAATATCCATCCATCATTTGCACCAAATTGCTTAAAACAGCATCTTCTTCTTTGCCTAATGTCTTTGGCACAATGCTAAATGTGTTAGAAATCCCGTCTTGACAGCATTCATAATTAAGTTTAGCAACCGAATTTAAACTTGCAAGCGCCCCGTTTTTTTCTCTATTATGAAAAGGATTTGCCCCTGGCGCAAAAGGCACACCAGTTCTTCTTCCGCACGGAGTATTGCCAGTTAGTTTTCCATACACAACATTTGATGTGATAGTCAACACACTTAAAGTATGTTTTGCACCTCTATGGCAAGGAGTTTTTTGAAGTGACTTGTAAAAATATTCAACAATCTCAGCTGCAATGTTATCAACTCTTTCATCGTCATTACCAAAAGTAGGAAAATCTCCTTTAGTATCAAAATCCACAATCAAGCCGTTTTTATCCACAATCGGAGTCACTTTAGCATGCTTAATCGCCGACAAGCTATCCGCTAGCACTGAAATACCTGCAATACCAAATGCCATCAACTTTTCTACATTAGTATCATGAAACGCCAATTGTACACTCTCATATGCATACTTGTTATGCATATAATGAATGACATTCATTGTATTTACATATTGCTTGCATAAATAATCCACGCATTCATAAAAACTCTTTTTGACTTTTTCATAGTCAAGAGGCTTTGCAGGATCATTAAAACCAATTCTTTCTGGCAAAATTTGCTCACCTGATAGTTCATCTTTTCCGCCATTCAATGCTAAAAGCAATAATTTAACGATATTGCACCTTGCACCAAAATATTGCATTTGTTTGCCCAGCGTCATAGCCGACACACAGCATGCAATACCATAATCATCGCCAAATATGGGTTTCATTAAATCATCATTTTCGTATTGTACACTTGATGTATCATGTGATACTTTTGCACAATATTTTTTAAAATTATTAGGTAAATCTTTAGACCAAAGCACTGTCATATTTGGCTCAGGCGCAGTATCAAGATTATATAAAGTATGCAAAAACCTAAAAGAAGTTTTTGTAACCATTGTACGCCCGTCTATACACATCCCGCCAATTGCCTCTGTCACCCAAGTCGGATCACCTGCAAAAAGCGCATTATAATCAGGAGTCCTAAGGTGGCGTGCCATTCTCAATTTCAATACAAATTGATCCACCAATTCTTGCACACCATTTTCATCAATCGCACCGCTTTTTAAATCCTTCTCAAAATAGATATCAAAAAAAGTGCTGACTCGCCCTAAACTCATCGCCGCTCCGTTAGCCTCTTTAATTGCCCCTAAATAAGCATAATATGTCCATTGAACCGCCTCTCTAGAATTTGCAGCAGGTTTAGAAATATCGTCACCATAAAGCGCTGCCATTTCTTTTAAGTTATTTAACGACTCAATTTGATGAAAGACTTCTTCACGCAAGATAATTACATCATCAGTCATAGTACGCTCACCAAGTTCAGAAAAATCTTTTTGCTTTTCTGCAATTAGTTTATCAGCCCCGTACAAAGCTAATCTTCTATAGTCACCTATTATCCTTCCCCTTCCATATGCATCAGGCAACCCAGTGATTACTCCATTTTTTCTAAATTTTTTCATCTCTGGTGTATAAACTTTAAACACACCATCATTATGCGTAGTCTTATATTTAAACTGTTCTTCAACTTTATCACTCACTTTATATCCATACGCCGTGCAAGCCTCTCTTGCCATTTTGATTCCGCCATATGGATTTAATAATCTTTTTAACGGCTCATCTGTTTGAAAACCTTTAATAAGTTCATTCTTTTTATCCAAATAGCCCGCCTTGTGCGAAAGCACACCAGCAGGGACAGATGTGTCCACATCTAAAACACCGCCATTATCTTTTTCTTTTTCTAGCAGCTTAAAAAAAGCATCTCTTAACTTTGCCGTTTTTGTGCTGACTCCAGCCAAAAATTTATGATCTCCCTCATAAGGAGAAAAGTTATCTACAATAAATTGTCTTACATCAATTTTTTCTTGCCATTTTTGACCACAAAAGTTTTTCCAATTTTCCATTAATTTTGCCTCACTTTGATTTTTTTATTTCAAATATAGTATACTCAAATATAATCGTCTTGTCAACAAATCTAAGGCATTAATAATGTGCTTTTAAAAGAATTTATAAATATTAGTTGTGCCCAAATATTTTGACAAATATACAATTTTTTTGTATATTTACTTAATTTACCTATAAAAATTACTTGCCATTCAATTTTATTTATGATAAACTGAACCAAGTAGTCTATTATTGCATAGATTACAATAATACTTTTCTTATTTTCTAGATATGAAAAGAAAAAAGGAGGAGCACATTACATATGATTAAAAAAATGTTCACTGGTATGAAAAAATGGTTAATCGCTATTATGGTGATACTTTTCGTAGTACCTGTTGCGTTTATCATTTCTGCTTGTCAAGATCCAGTATGTCCAGATGATTGTGACACTGAATGCGTTTGCACTGAGTGCGATTGCGAAGACGGAACATGCGAATGTCACGAGGAATAAGAGGCTAGAGCTCTAAAATATAGTTGAAAAAAACTCCCCCTATTGACCTAGAGGGAGTTTTATCACCTCTTAGCAACTTGCACATTTATTATATATGTGCAGCAAAAATGTATTTAATATAATTTTAATACATAAATTATGATAAATCCGCCCTTAGGTAGGCGGTTTAGGCGCTTTACATAGGCGCCTTTTTAAGTTAGAGAATTAATTTTGATATTTATTGCCTTGTTTATAACTAATAAAGGGCATTAAACCCAAGGCAAGCCCTGCAAAAAAAACACCTTTGGTGTTTTTGGAACCGCCGCAAGCGACGGGGCTTTATACCTTTTCGATGGTTTCAAAAATGTCCTTGCAAGCAAACGTTTTTGCTCGGTTGATAAATGTATCTTAATATATTTTTTAACATATAAAAAAAGAACGATAAATAACAATCGTTCTTTTTTTATACATATTATCTTTTTGAAAACTGCGGTGCTTTTCTTGCTTTTTTCAAACCGTACTTCTTTCTTTCTTTCATTCTTGGATCTCTTGTTAAAAATCCTGCTTTTTTTAATTCTGCCCTATATCCAATATCTGCATTAATAAGCGCCCTTGAAATCCCATGCCTAATTGCCCCAGCCTGCCCTGTAACACCGCCGCCCTTAACATTAACATGAATATCAAATTTTGCACCAGAACCCGTCAATACAAGCGGCTGATTAACAATCAATTTTAAAGTCCCTAATCCAAAATAATCATCCAGCGGTCTTTTATTAACAATAATAGTACCCCCGCCTGGTATTAATCTAACCCTAGCAATAGATTTTTTGCGTCTACCTGTTCCCCAAAATGCCAATTTTTTCTTAACAACTTTTCCACTAGCTGCCATGATTATTTATCCCCCTTATAATTTTTTTCCACTAACTTAAATTCAATAGGCTGCTGCGCCACATGCGGATGCTCATTGCCTTTGTACACTCTTAATTTTTTTAAAGATTTTCTGCCCAAAGCATTTTTAGGAAGCATTCCTTTAATCGCAACAGACACAGCCTCATCAGATTTTTCTGCCATAAATTTTTTATATTTAATCTCTTTCATTCCGCCCATATATAATGTGTGATAACGATGCATTTTTTGCTCTAATTTTTTTCCAGTCAATAAAACCTTGTCCGAATTTAATATAATCACAAAATCACCTACATCTACATGCGGAGTAAACTCAGGTTTATTTTTGCCACGCAAAACGCTTGCAACTTGAGCTGCCAAACGACCCAGAGGCACACCATCAGCGTCAACAACATACCATTTTTTTTGTATGTCAGACTCTTTTGCCATAAAAGTTTTCATCTATATTTTTCACCTTTAAAATAATATTTTACCTTTTTGTCATTTCACGCTAACAAAAAGAAAGTCGCTTTTTTCTTCAATTTAAGGGGCTAATCTTAATCAAATACTCAAAAGCATTTGGTGCGGACGACTGGACTTGAACCAGCACATCGGAAGATACCAGATTCTAAGTCTGGCGCGTCTGCCATTCCGCCACGTCCGCACATGCAACATAAATCATATCATATTAAAAAACAAAACGCAAGCATATTTATTGCATTTAGAAAAAATTTTTTTGAAACTTGTTATTAAATGCTAGCACAATACCCTAGCATCTTCTATCATTTTAGTTATCTTTTTCAAATCAAAATGCTCTAGAAGCGCTAAAGCATATTTTCTAGAAGTCCCCAATTTATCTCTAAAATCACCAAGCACAACTGGTCCATTTTTAAATAATTCTTTAAAAATATCCAAAGCCTTTTGATAATACTCCCCGCTCATCATCACTTGCGCAGTCAACATCACCACCTTTTTATCACTTACCAGCATATCAAAACTTTCTTTAAAAAACTTGCCTTCATTTATAAATTCCCCCCTTAAATCATCTAAAGACGGAGTAGTAAATCCACTATTTTTAAGCCTCTTTTCAATTCCATCACAAATCCTTTGATGTCTAACCCCTACACTAGACACAAAATCCACTCTCTTAACTGCATCCCCCTCAAACTTAATCAGCTTCAAATTATGCATTATCTCTAAAATTTTATTGTCAATACCATTTAGCTTAGCCTTAGGCATACCATTAACCAACGGATTTTTATTTAAATACTCATCTAAAATCTTTATTAATTTATCACTTAAGCTTTTTAAAAATTGTACTCCTATCACTGTTTCACCTTTAGCACCAGCCATCAAAAACATCTTCTCTGCCTTAATTAAATAAGCCATTTCCTTATCAAATTCAGCCGATTCATCAAAAAGCCTAGTCCTTAAATCCGCTAAATTAATACTTTGTCTTTCATAAACAACCCTCTCAATCCTCTCTCGCATCCCACCCTCATCTTTTATCTTAAACGCAGCCAAATCTTCACCCTTTTTATACCTAGCACCTTCAGTATCCAACACCACCCCCCCTGCAACTGTCTCTAAAGGAGAATAAAACCTTAATACAAACTTATCCTTAAATCTTAGCGTCATAGGCTCATCTAGCAAAAGCTGTGCATAAGCGCTTTCACCTTTTTTTAAAGAAGTTCTATCAAATAACAATAATTTTGCTAAAGTATTTGCAGTACCGCTATGAAAATGAAGCTTAGATTTATCTATTATTTCTCTATTGCATGAAGACAATACATTTATTTTCACATCAATTTTTGTTGCCGCACGCATAGAATTAGCAATAGCAATTGTATCACCTTTTTGTACTTGCTCTAAAGATATGCCGCCCAAATTTATAGCCGCACGCTGCCCTGTATAAATAGTATCAACTTTTTTTGCATGATTTTGTATAAATCGTATTTTTGAACTAATTCCTTTAGGATATAGTATTACCTCATCACCTACGCTTATACTGCCATCAGTAACTGTACCCGTAACTACTGTCCCAAATCCATCTGAAGAAAATGTTTTATTTATAGGCAATCTAAAAGGAGCACTAGCTTTAGGATGCCCAGCAGCATTTTGTGCAAGATTAAATAGTGATTTTTTTAAAGAATCCATTCCATACCCAGTATGCGCACTAACAGGAATAATCTCAGCATTTTTAATAAATGTATAATTTTTATCTAACTCAGTACGAATTTCTTCTTTTGCCATGTCTAACCAATCTATTTCAACAGTATCAGCTTTAGTCAAAGCAATAACAGCTTTTTTTATAGATAACAACGATAATATATCAAGATGTTCTCTTGTTTGAGGCATGATACCCTCATCAGCAGCAATTATAATTAGAGCAAGTGATATTGTAGATGCCCCAGCAAGCATATTTTTGATAAATTTTTCATGCCCAGGCACATCAATTATCCCCGCCTTTTGCCCATTAGGCAAATCTAAATAAGCATAACCAAGTTCAATGGTTATACCTCGTTTTTTCTCTTCTTTTAGCTTATCTGTATCAATGCCTGTTAAAGCTTTAATCAAAGTAGTCTTTCCGTGATCGACATGACCAGCCGTGCCAATGATTGTATAGTTTTGTTTATTCATGGTAGTTAATAATTAGTAAAATTTTATAAAATTGAAATTGCATTTGATATAATACTAAATTGATAATCAAAAATAGTGCGCACATCCAGCAAAACTCTATCATTTTTAATGCGGGATATTATAGGCGTGTCATACTCTCTTAAAGTTTTTTCTATTTCATTTATCTTTAATTTATCAGAATACACCTCTATCCCAAATGATAGCAAATTTAATGTAGGAGCGCTTCCTCCGCCTACTTGTCCATCAAGTTTCACTATTTTAATTTTAAGATGTGTTGGCTTTGATTTATCCAAAATTTCATACAAATCTTTTGCTCTATTTTCCAAATCTAATATGCTAAAAGACAACATTTTCAAGACAGGAATCTCGTCTTTTGCCCTCTCCTTATCCAAATAAAGCCTTAGAAGCGGCTCTAGTGCGCTTAAACACAACTTGTCTACTCTAAGCACTCTTGTAAGCTGATGTTTTTTGATACGCTCTACAAACTCTTTTGTCCCTGCAATTATGCCGCACTGAGGACCGCCTAAAAGCTTATCCCCAGAAAAACATATCAAGTCTACACCATCTTTTATCGCCTGCAAAACATAATTTTCGTCAATCAATTTAGGTTCATACTCATCCAGCATACCGCTGCCAAAATCATATACAAGAGGAATTTTATGTTTTTTTGATAATAGTTTTAAATTAGCGATTCCCTCTTCATGAGAAAATCCAACCACCTTAAAATTAGAAGTATGCACCTTTAAAATGGCTGCAGTTTTTTTTGAAATAGCACCCTCGTAATCATTTAATTTAGTCTTATTAGTAGTCCCCACCTCTTTTAAGACAGCCCCGCCTAAACTCATAATATCAGGAATCCTAAAGCTTCCGCCAATTTCAACAAGCTCACCTCTTGAAACTATTATCTCATTTTTAGGATGCACAGCTAATGCCGATAAAATCAACAATACTGCCGCCGCATTGTTATTTACTACAAGCGCAGCCTCAGCACCAGTAATTTTACAAATCAACTCCTCAACATGTGCATATCTGCTTCCTCTATCGCCACTAATCAAATTATATTCTAGAGTAGAGTAATTTTGTGCCACAGAAGCAATATTTTGCGCCACAATATTTGACATAGGCGCACGCCCTAGATTTGTGTGCAGCACTATCCCTGTTGCATTAACGACAGGACGCAAATTATGTCTGTTTGCAATTTTTAAATTATTAAGCACTAACTCCACAACTTTATCCAAAAACTCCTTGCCTAACGGCGTATTTTTTTTCGGTATGCAAAATATCCCGTCAAAAATATGCCCTCTAAATTTATCAAGTTCTTCTTTAACGGCATTACTCAAAAGAGAGGAGCTTAAGCCACTCTCTTTTGATAATACTAAATCTTTGATTTCATTAACTGACGGCAATTGCCTTAAACAATCTTTACACAAAGAAAATTACTCCTTCACTAAAAACCCTTTTTTAATCAATACATCTCTTGCCTTTTTCTCATTAGCTTTAGCAACCTGAATTACTATCCCAGTACAACCCATACCGCTTGATGCATAAATACCTGCCGCCCAAACTGCCTCTACCGCCGCATCTAAATTTTCAACCTCAACACCATTAATATCAGTATCCACTACTTCTTGTTTTGGAGCCTTAATCTCTTTTGCCCCTGCCTTTTTAGCCGTAGATTTTTTTGCCCCGCTTGCCTTGACTACAGCTTCTAAAACTTTTTCTAACCCAGCTTTCTCTGCTTTTTTATATTCATCTTTTAGCACTTTTTTATAGTTGCCATTTACTAATTCCGCAGCAAACAAAATAGAATTTGCAACCACAGGAGCACCCGATGCTCTAGATAAAATCAATACAAGTTTTTCATAATCTGATGCCATTCCAGGTCCATAACCAAACCCAATACTTTCATAATTGCCGCCCGTAGTAAACGCACTAAACATTTTCATAAGCACATTACCTGTCAAAGAGTCACACACCAGCACATCACATGCTGCCGTCATAGCGTCATTACCACGCATAATGCAGCCGCCGTCACTTCTGTTAGACCCAGCAAACTCAATATCATAACCCGCCGCTTTTAAATCCTTTAATGCCTTTTCACAAGACCTTGCTCCATCCACATTCAAAATACCCACCTTAGGGGTTTTGACACCGCTAGCCTTTGCAACAATTATCCCGTTAAGCGCATTTTTAACCATCGCCTCGGCTCTATTTGTTGAAGATGTGCCAGTGGTAGATGCAATATACATAGCTTTTCCGTATGCAGGAGTGATTACTCTACCGATAGTAGAAACGCCAATAGGGAAAGAATAATGCATTGTCACTGCACCATCAGCTTGTTTAGAATTAAGCATTGCATCCATTTTCTCATGCATAATCTTTTCACAATTAGTCTCAACTATTGATACTGCCTTAGAATGATCCCCGTTTGAACCGATATAAGTAATATCAGCCGCATTAGCTTTTGATGCTTGCAATGCTCCTTCAATCATATTTTGTTCACCATGCTCAGACCCTAAGCCTGTCAATATTATTTTAGGTTTTTTAATATCGCTAGCAGTATTTTGCGCACTTATTCCAGCATTTTTTTGAATAATAAACGACACACCATCAAATAGATTAGTCATTCTGCCCAAGAATAAACTGCCTTTGCCTATAATCATGCTATTTTTAATTTTACCTGCCAAAATATCTTGTCTGGCAAATTCTAAAAATGGCACGCCAGAAGGAATATGCCCCTGAGTAGGCGCCCAGCCAGGGTTTCCGTGTTTTGCCGTAAACGCATCAATTTGCGTCCTATCAAACTCACCACGCATAACCGCCAATGCCCCAATCATTTTAAAATTAGCAAGCGGCACGTCACCCGCACCAGCTGGTTTTGTGACATCAGGATTGTGCATTTCTGCACTGAATTTATCTATATCCACAATACGGATGCCCATTTTTTCTAATGGGTCTGCCACCAATGCTTTTGTAACCGCTTGAGGCGACGAACCGCTGCCCACTGTATGTTTTCCAGTGTATGGCGATAAAATTTCAGGTGAAACACCATCATTTTTTGAAATTAATACAGCAAAACTACCCACAACATCCTCTAAAACAGGCATCTCTTTTTTAACATGGTCTTTGCCGTTCATGCCCAATTTTGCCGTAGAACCGCCTGCCGCAACAATTACATTATCATATGTTCCGCTAGCAACTAATGCCGCCGCATGAATAATAGCATGCGTAGGAGCAGCACAAAACGCCCTAATATCAGATCCAGATGCATTAACAAAACCGCAAGACTCTGCACATGCCTTAGCTAAATTGCCGCCGCCTCTTTGGTTCATATCCCCCACTGCCTCTTCAGAGCAATCTAATACCATATCCACTTCATCAGGAGAAATTCCAGTATGCTTAATAAGATTCAAAAGTGCCGTCACGCTTGACGCTTTTGATACTAGATTTTCTAAAATTACATGAGCCGACAAATTTTCATCAATATCATGCGCACGCTTTACGCAGCCTATCAATTTATGATTAAAATACAAACCTTCTGCATGATTGTTTTTAATTTCTGCTTCAATATCATTAAGAATAAATCCAGCACCTATCTTAGCTTTTAATTCAGCAGTCACCACAGGATGTTTATCAAATATAGGCTTATATTTTTTGATAAAATCAGCATCAAGCATAACCAAATTAAATGCATCAACCGCATGCATCAACAAATAAAATTCTTCTTCTGGCATAATTTCACCATTTTTAGAAAAACGGCTAGCGCCTTTAATAAGCTTATTGTACCATGGTAAATCCCCAATAGTATTTAAAAACTCTGGGTGCTGGTTGCCAATATATACTTGATTCGGCGGATAGATAGCAGCATCATCAAATGACCTAAGATGCTTAGGCAAAGCTTTAAGATAGTCAGAATTAGGGTTTACGATTCTTTCTGTTGTTTGGGTAGTCCCATTGTGGACAACCATGTCAGGGGCATGAATAAGAGTATATGCCGCACCTTTGATAATGCTGTTCATAGATAATTTTCCTCACTTATAATATTTTAAGTATTCCTAACGATTTTAACATATTAAAATTTGATTGTCTAGCATTTTTTTTATCGTTTTTAAAAAAAGGACTGACTCTTAAAATAGCCCTATCTTAACAGCAAATAGGTTTTTAAAAACTAAAATCTTAAATCTCACGACCGACAAACTGGTCAAGAGTAAGTTTAAAATAATTTGCTATTTTTATAATAGTTTCTAAATAAGGGTCAGCACCATTTTTCCAAGAGGAAATATTATTGTCTGACAAAATATCATCTTTGACAATACGATACCATGTTATATTATGTTCTGCCATTATTTGCCGTAACCGTTCATAAAATGGCGGATACGATTGCAAAGTAAAATCAAGTTTCTTATCTGTTTTGCCTATGAGATACTGTAGTGAACATTCAAAATAATCAGCAATCCCCAACGCATTTTTTAATAAGATATTGCTCGCACCTTTTTTCCAACGACCAATAGAAACATCACTTACACCTAGTGCCGCTGCTAATTTTACAGCATTCAAATCATTTTCAAACATTAATTCTGAAAGTCTTTTGAACAATGTTTTTTATAAAATTCTAATACATTTTACAATAATTGTTGATAATAAATTCTACATTTTTAATTTAATTATTGAAAATTACTTGACATAAATTAAAAATTATAATATAGCTAGTAAAACATAAAAAACAAGTCATAAAGTCAAAATTTAGTGTGGTATGCACATTTGCTACAGTTAAATATATTGGCGCTAGATATATTATTTATTTAAAAAAAAGGAGAGAGTTTTTTATGAAAAAAACAAAATTAGGAAAAAAAAGCATTGCTCTTATTGTGACAACATTTCTTGTCATAACTGCAATTATGTTAGTATTTACTGTCGGCAATACAATAAGCCCTGCTGAGGCTCAAGGTATCCAGCCAAATAGCATCACTCAGCTAGACTTTGCGAATCGCCACATAAGCGTTAGATATGTATCGGGAACTGTCGATTCAAATAATAATGATTCACAAATAACTATGCAATTAGGCATTCAACCTGTGCCGCAAGGACAATCTTTATTTAGAGTGAATGATACAAGAGTATTTGGCAGAAGCGGTATTATGACACTAGTACATAGCGACCACGTCAATCATTTACAAGTTTATGTTTGGTTTGACCATGCAGGACGCTTTTTTAAGACAGGAACGGCACTTAGTAGCATTCCGGGAATTTATCAGATAAATTGGTAATTTTTTGAATTATTTTAGAAAGTATTTTTGTATGACTTAGGAAAAAGTCATAACAACTAGCGCAAAGTATTAATCTAAATCAAAAATGGTCAGTATCGAAAAAAGATGCTGGCTGTTTTTGGTTTAAAGTTTATTTATATCTTGACAAGTTTTTTCAAATAGAGATTTCTCCACTAGGGGGTGTCAATGGATTATAATTCAAAATCCCTAGGCTGTTATCGCTAAAAACAACTACTATTCTAAGTGTAGTTATGAAGGAGAAAATTCCACCCAATGAAAAACCATAGACCAAATCCGAAAAGACCTTGAACATATCAAGGAATACCACACCCACAAAGAAATGATAGGCGACCCATAAAATATAATCCACCCAAAAACTTCCCTCAAACCCTTGAGGAGCATAATCCACGCCATCACCCTCGCCCCCACCGCTCCTCCAAAAAATCTACGCCGGACTCTACATACGCACCCTCACCCAAAGATGCCTATCGCTAAAAATGGATGTAACAGAAAACTATATCCAAATACTAATCAAAAAACTGCTGCTGTTTTTAGAGCAGAGCAGAGATTAATGAAGATTTTGAGGTACATCCTATTTTTAATCCTGACGATAGTTTTAGTTGACCCCGCCTTGGTCCATTGGCGGGGTTTGTTTTGGCTTCCAAACATTCTCAAACCAGCGTGTTCTATGTAGTATTTTTCCTAGTGCATAAAAAAAGAATGCCTTTGGACAGCATTCTTTCCTTTAATGTGCAATCCTTATAAGGATTGCACATTAAAATTAAAATTTGCAATGTTGTGATCTAATGCTATTCATTTCTTTAGCAATTTCAGGCACGTCTAGCACCATTTCCATCATGCCAACTTGAGCGTCATAAACGCCTGCGTCAACAACTGATTTGATTTCTTCTTCACAAATGTGAAATACTTTAAGTCCCAACGAGACTCCCGTGAGTGGACCTGCGAATGTAGGGTCACCTGCAGTAACAGTTTCAGCTGCCAATCCTGCTGCTTCTGCCTCGGCTGCGCCGATAACAACAACAACATTTTCTCCGCCAAACTTCTCTGCAAACTCTTTTACCCTTTTTTGATTCTCTAAGTCCATAGCTCCCGCCGCCGTTCACACAAAGCACTCAGTTGAAGAGAATATTACTTCTGCACCAGCAGTTTTTACACATTCTTCAATCGCAGGGCCCGGAACACCGTCACGGTCACCAATGATGATGACTTTTTTTCCTTTTAACATGGTATTTACCTCCTTGCTTTATTTTTCTAATTCAGAATATAGAATTATTACTCTTTTAAATAAAAGCCGCCAATAATTCATAATTCACAATTAACTAAATGTGTCTTTTAATCATCTCTTCAATCTTGCTTTCAGTGCAATCATCTTTAACCAATTCTTCTAGTTTTTGCCCATTTTCATAAATCGCAACAACTGGTAATCCCAAAATCCTTTCACCAATAGCCAATCTTCTTGCTTGAGTAGTGTTCAATTTTGTGAATTTTAATTTGTCACCATAGTTTTCTGATAACTTAACAATAATAGGCATCAGTGCCTCACATGGCACACAGCCTGTTCCGAAATAGTCAACTAGTATTTTACCGCTAGCTTGTTTAACTTCTGCTTCAAAATTATCTTTGTTTAATTCTAACATGGGATTCTCCTTTTAGTTTTATAATGATAAGATTTTTACAAGATGACATTAAATTTAATTTTTTGGAATATTTAATTTTTTAATTCTATAAAGAATCTCATCAATATAAATAATTATTTATTTATATAGTGCTCTGCTTGGACAGCTGCAATCGCACCGTCTGCTGCCGCTGTGATTACTTGTCTTAAACTCTTAGCCCTTACATCTCCCGCCGCAAAAACTCCGTCCACATTAGTTTTCATATTTTCACAAGTTTTGACATATCCATTTTCTAACGCAATTTTGTCCACAAATAATTCTGTATGCGGAACAAATCCAACAAACCCAAAAACTCCGAATGTTCCGTCATCCTCACTTGCTTCAATCCTCTTCTCTTTACCTGTTTTTAAATCTTTAACTATCATACTGGTCAAAATTCCGTCGCCTTCTAGTTTGACAATTTGATGAGACAGCATTAATTTAACTTTAGGGTGTTTTTTAACTTTTTCCTGAATAGATTTTGCCGCAGTAAACTCATCTCTACGATGAACAATAGTCACTTCCCTAGCAAAATTTGCACAAAACATAGCTTCTTCTAAAGCTGAATCACCGCCGCCCACTACATAAACTGGCAGCTCCTCAAAAAATGCCGCATCACAAGTTGCGCAATAAGACACACCCTTGCCTACAAAATCAGATTCACCTTCACAACCAATTGGTCTTGGGTGCGCACCTGTTGCAATAATAACAGCCTTAGCTTGATAAGTAGCTTTAACACACTTAACTTCTTTAATTTTTCCATCAAGTTTGACTTCTAATACAGTATCAGACACTCTTTCAGCACCAAACTGAACCACTTGCTTTGCCATTCTATCAATCAAAGACTTGCCAGACTCATGGTCAACACCGCCTGGATAGTTTTCAATTTCAGATGTAGTTGCAATTTGTCCGCCGTCTTGCCCTTTTTCAATGATAAGAGTAGATAATCTAGCTCTACCACCATATAATCCAGCCGCTAGTCCCGCAGGACCAGCGCCTAGAATAATAATATCGTATGTTTTTGACATAGTGGTTTATTAAGTTTATAGAATATAAAGTAATGACCATCTTTAAATTTAAGAGCCTGTAGACATGGATTTGAAATGAGATAAACAGAAGGATTGTTTGCCCCAAATTAATTAAATTTTGCAGTTAATACTGGCGGTATTAACAAAAAATTTAGTTAATTTGGGGTGAAAAAGACTCTTTTTAGCCATTTCACAATTCATGTATGCGGGTTCTAAATATCAACGCCCCAACTTTATACTATATACTTAAATTACTCCTTATTTTACTTCAAATATAGTTTGCTCAGTCACTGGTGTTGTCAATGCATTCAATGCAGTTTCAACCAGTTTGCGCCTGATTTGCTTTTCTTCTTGGCTTGTTTTAGCAGGATTTCCAAACGGATAAGGAATAGCAATTGCAGGGACAATTCTGTTTGCTCCTACTGTGATTGATATAGGTGTAACAGTACATACATGAACTACAGGAATACCAGTCTTTTCAATTTCTTTAACCATCGTTGCGCCGCAACGAGTGCATGTTCCTCAAGTAGAGGTTAAGATAACCGCATCAACCTTAGCCGCCACCAATTTTTGAGCAAACTCAGCAGCAAATTCTCTTGAATTTTTAATCGATGTTCCGTTTCCAGTAGTAGTATAGAATAAATTATGCAATTTTCCGATTTTGCCTTCTTTTTCTAAGTCACGTAATACATCAACCGGCAATACTCTGTCAGAGTCTTGATTTGCATAAAGCGGGTCATATCCGCCGTGCGCAGTCTCATGAGTTTTTTCAGTCAAGTCATTAACACCCTTAATGTCATATTCACCATATTTAGATGCTGATGATGACTCAATATGATCAGGGTTGCCTTTAGGTACAATACCGCCGCTTGTGACAAGAGCAATAGTTGCCTTTTTCATGTCTTTAATTGGTTTGCCAGGCTCAACTCTATCAAAATCAGGCATAGGATATTCAGTAACAAACGGCTGACCTGCCAATTTTTTCAATAACATGTCAACTGCTCTTTTAGAGCCTCTAGCATAATCAAAGAAATTTATCCTTGACATTCCTGGCAGGTATCCTTCTTCAATTGATGCACCGATTTCCTCTTTTCTAGCCAGCTTCAATCCAAGTTTAGCCATTTTAGGAGCAGCATTTTTCATATCAACAGCACTGTTGTTTGTTTCAATGATATATACATCCTTTTTGTACATATCTACACCAGGATTTTCTCTATACATACCTGACACTGTTGCAATACCCAATTCTTTTTGAACCAAGTCACAAATAGTACCGCAAGCTACGCCATATCTTCCTGCATTAAAAGCAGGACCAGCAACAAATAAATCAGGATTTGCACCTTTAATCATAGAAATAAGCTCTTTTTTAGCAGTTTCTAAATTTTCATTAAAATATCCGTCACCGCATATAACTGTATGAGTGATTTCAGCGTCATTCCCAAATACTGCTTTTAATGCAACTCCAGGACCTACTACACCTTCACGAATCTCAGGTTTATGATCAGCTTTTTCTTCGCCGCCAATACCTGCATAAAATTGGTTTATATAGTGAACTACACGCAATTTTTTTGTAGCGCTCATATTATCTCCTTATTTAATGCATAATGCATAACAAATGAATTTTTATCTTAATTTTTTATGAAATTCGCACAACAGACTCACATAAATTATGCAGGTCACATCATGCTTTAATTATCTTGCACTCAATTTATTGAACCCCAATTCATTGGTTGCACCAGTGATAGCTTGAATCTCAACAGTTATAGTGCCGTCTTTTTTATTTAAGCTGCCTTTAAAACCGCCTGCAATTTTATCTGTATAGTCTAGTGTACCGATTACTTTATCTAATTTAGGTAATGTAATCACCTGATTAGCATTTCCGCCAGTGACAACCGCATCAGCAGCTGGATCAGCATCAGCTAAACTTTGCGAAGTACCTTCTCTTCCAGCATACTCATCAGTAATAATTACAGTTTTAACTCCCACGCCCTCAACTTTTTTGCAATTCATTATTAAATCTGTATCAGGATTTCCAAAGCCTTCTTGAGAAATGATTACACCATCCAAATCAAGATGCGAAACTATTTTAGCAGTCCAGTCAGATGAACGGATTTTATCTGCCAAAAAGACATTTTCATTAGTGATAATCATAGCGCAAAAATTGATGGTTTTGCCATGCTGTTCAAATAAATCCTCAATAACAGGATTATTTTGGTGATGGTATGTTGTGTTTTTATCGCATGCAGACACACAGTTCCCACTCAAAATCGCCCCGTCAAAAATTTCTAACGGAGAAATCATTGTTGTCAATGACTGTTTCATATCCACACCGTATACATAAGTATCATGCAAAAGACCTTGAGATTGAAGCATTTGCACATAGCCTACTCTAGGAAGATTAGGATATTTTTTAGCTGATTGCATCATAGGCAAATATTCATAAGACTTAATTTCATCGGGCTTAACATCTTTACCTAGTTTACCTAAGTGATAAGCAACTTTTAGACCAGCTTTTCTTAAAGACTCTTCATAAGTATGTGTATGCAAGCCTTTTTTAGGTGTAAAATTGATGCAAAGATTAAGCGTTTTAGAAAAAGGCGTATAGTCAGCACCTACTCCGCTCATATCTATGATGCCTTCTTGAAAACCAACTATAGCACCAGTAGTAACTACAGCCATTCCGCTTAAAACATGTGTGCGACCCGTACCAACAGTGTGTACTTTTGAAACAACGCCAGGAAAAATATCTCCGCCGCCGCTGACTTTGCAGCGTGGTTCAATTACATCTTTGACAGGAGTGATGCGCACACTCTCACCTGGTTTAGCAATATCAAAGTCAACTGCTGTAAAATTTTCGTCTTCAAGGATAATTTTTTCTAAATCCTTTTTTGACACTGACAACACGCCGTTTTTGACTTCTGCTTTGTCGGCAAACTTGATGTCCTTGATTTTGATGTAGCCTAGTTCTAAGTTCATTTTATATGATTCCTCCTAAGGGGTTTTTTGTTAGTTTTATAGCCTTCCGCTTATTATAGATAAATCCACTGTCATCATATCATCTTTATGCTGCTGCATAATCTTGATATCCCGATCTGCAAAATTTTTAGCCAGCATTATGCTATTCTCAATAATGGATAGTGATTGCATATCAAGTTTTTCTATATTAGCATCAAGCATAATAGACTTATAAAGAGTTTCATTTGGCTTGATGCTTCCTGATAATGGATGAGACAATAGTTTATAACCTTTGTGTATATAATCTCTGGTTAACAGAAGAATTTGATGCAGTGATACATCACAAAATTCTATTTTGATACTGTTGCCAAGCTTGGTTTTAACAAGCGGATTATTAGTCAAAATAAATTTCATTTAGACTCCTCTGTATACATGATGTATTATAAAACATTTTTTTATAAATGCAAAATGTTTTGAGGGGGGTTTTTAAAATCTTGCTATAAAAAAAGGGGCTTACGCCCCGACCCGTGCTTGATATGCACGGGTTTTTTTGGCGTCCGTGGCTATTTCAAGCATCAATTTTTCCTAGAGCATCAAAAATTCATATTAATGCATATAAAGATTCCTTTAATCAAAACACCCTTTATACAAAAGCCTTTGCATAAAGGGGTATAACTTATAATACTGTCACCTTATCAAAAATTATTTTTCACTGCCACACTCTGGATAAGTTTGCACCGCCGTCCACTTTGCAAACAGTGTCACATCGTCTAAAAACTCATATGCATCAATTAATTGCATAAATCGCCTCACCGTCACCATCAACACACATAAACCAACCACCAAAAATAAATCCTTCACGAGTAGATGCAACTAAAATCGTTTCTGTCCCAAATGTATGTGTAACTGGATTATAATTTCCATGTGTTCCACTAAACACCCCACCCCCTACATCATAAAACACAATATCAAACACCATCGGCGTCCACTTTGCAAACAAAACTAAACTTTGTGTAATTGCATCATTAAAATTCTTTGCCATTTCAAATTCTGCATCTAAAAACCAGCCGCCAAAAATATGCCCTGTTTTAACAGGTGCTGATGGAGCATTAATAGTATCACCATTTTCAATATGTGTAATTGTATCAATCGCCGTCCCGCCATTTGAATTAAACACAACCGACCACGTCGCTAGTGCAGGAATCTGTCAATCGGCCAAAGAGTGATTATTGAATGATCAAATTCCATTTCACTATACAAAGCATAACTGATTTGTCCAGCCTCATCAACATATTCACCATTGCCGTTGCCGTTGTAATAACCATTATCATCGTTACATGCCATGATGACAAATACTGATACAATCATAAAAGACAAAATTATTACAACCATAAACAATTGCTTTAATTTTTTCATGCTTATCTCCCTATTATGGAATTTTATTTTTTAGATGCCTTAAACAAAGAAATATTAAAGAAAAAACTCTTGCAAAATGACATGATTTTAATATTTATACTATATATAGCTTTCTATACCACTCTCTATAATATTTATTTTTGTCATTCTGTTAAGAATCTCTTCTTTAAAAGACTAAAAATTATCCAATAACACAAGTAATTTTCTTAAATTAACATAAAAATATTTTTAAAATTCTTTTCAAAAAAGGTTGACTTACACATAATAAAGGTGTATAATGTCTTTTAATTGACAAAATCAAAGGAGACCAAATTAAAAATGTCTGTGGTTAATGAACAAAACATAAAACTGTTTTCTGAAAAATGCGCAAAAATCTTTGAACAAGTTCAAAGAGACGTCGTCGGACAAAAGGGTGTTGTTGAAGGCACTATCATCGGTATGATTGCCGGCGGAAATGTCCTATTAGAAGGTGTGCCAGGGGTTGGAAAAACCCGTCTTGTACGTTCGCTGGGCAGAGTATTCTCTCTTCCATTCTCAAGGATTCAGTTTACTCCTGACTTGATGCCTGCTGACGTAACAGGTACAAACATCATCGTCAAGGATGAAAAAACGGGCAACTCTAAATTTGAGTTTCAAAAAGGACCTATTTTCTCTAACATAATCCTAGCGGACGAGATTAACCGTGCCACACCAAAAACGCAATCTGCACTTTTAGAGGCGATGCAAGAGCACACGGTTACAGTTATGGGTGTTTCAAGAAAACTTGAAGAACCTTTCTTCGTTTTAGCAACACAAAACCCTATTGAGCAAGATGGTACTTATCCTCTTCCTGAAGCACAGATGGACCGCTTTATGTTTAAACTTATCGTGACATATCCATCACTTCAAGAACTTAAAGATATCGTAAACATGACGCAAAAAACTATGGCTGAAGTTGCTGAAGCTGCATGTAACGGCACTGAACTATTAGAAATGCGCAAAGTAGCAAATGCTATTCCTGTTGCTGATGAAGTAATGAGCTATGCTATGAATTTATCTGTTGCAACTCACCCTGATTCAGAAGGACCTAGCCAAGCTGCCATTAAATATATTAGATTTGGTACCAGCCCAAGGGCAGGTCAAGCATTAATTTCTGCTGCAAAAGTTAAGGCACTTCTAAACGGCAGATACAATGTTTCTTATGGTGATATTAATGAGCTTGCCTTCCCTGTATTTAGACACAGAATCAAATTAAACTTTGAAGCAATTGCAGACAGAATCACAGCTGATGATGTCATCCATATGATTCTAAAAGAAAAAGGCATTGACTATAAAGCTAACCAAACTTTAGAAAAAGCGGCATTGGCTAGAGAAGGCAAAGTAAAAGCGTTTGACACTGGTTATGGAAATCCTGACGATCAAGGAAAAAAAGCTAAGAAAAAAGGCTTGTTCGGCAAAAAAAATAAAGAAGATGCTGAAGAAACAACAGAATTCAATGCTGATAGCGACAACCAAAACGCATAACAATAATTTACGATTTACAATTGGCAGTTTACAAATTTAAAACCACTTAAAATATTAATTTGTAATTTGTCATTATGCACATTAATGGAGTAAATTTTAATGAAATCGTTAATAAATGACGAATTTTTTTCAAGGCTAGAATCTTTGTCCTTAAATCTTAGCCCCAAACTATCAGGCTTTTTCGGCGGAAAACACCGAGTAAGCACCTATGGTCAAACAGTAGAGTTTTCTGACTATCGTGAATACCAATTAGGCGATGATATTAGGCGTATTGACTGGAATCTATATTCTAGATTTGAAAAGTTTTTCATCAAGCTTTTTACTGATGAAAGACAAATGCATTTGCAAACATTTATTGATTGCTCTGCATCTATGGGTAAATCCGACCCAAGAAAAGGGAACTATGCGGTTGCAGTTGCAGCAGCACTGGGTTTTTTATCTGTTCATAACATGGACAAAGCGTCCTATAGACTGGTTAAAGGCAATACTGCAGAAGATTTATCAGGCATTATCGTTGGCAAACAGTCATTTTTTAGGGCAGTAAACCAACTGGAAAATATAAGTTATGTTGATGAGGCTAATCTTTCAGAAGCTATTATCGCATGCCCTGATGTTGGTTCAAAAGATGGTCTGACTGTAATTATCTCAGATTTTATGGGCGGTGACTGGAAAAAAGCAGTAGATTATCTAGTCTTTAAAAAGCGACAAGTTATGCTTGTACAAATCTTGACTCCTGATGAATTAGACCCTTCTTATTCAGGAAGAATGCAATTGCAGGATATTGAAGCAGGCAGTGCTGATGATGCTAGAAACATGAAAATCAGAATAACTAAAAGTATGCAAGCAGCATATGATGAAGCCCTGAGAGATTTCAAACAAGACATAAAAGATTTTGCAAGAAGCAGAGAGGCAGATTATATTTGCATTGATGCGTCAAAACCAATTGAAAAAGTGTTGTTTGGAGAATTATTAAATATAGGTTTAATGGGTTAATTTTAAAAACTTGATTACCTCCTACCCCGCCTTTATTATTAAAGCGGGGTTTTTTTATGCTATAGGAAAAATTGATTTATTTGAAAATGTTTGGACGCCAAAAAAACCCGTGCAATGCAAGCACGGGTCGGAGCGCACACCCCTTTTTTTATAGTATAGTAAAAATACTTCGTCTTTCAGTCGTCTGCGTGAAATGGATAAGCGAATTCAAAAAAGGGGTGTCCATGCAAGACGCCCGAAGTGGCGTAAGCCTCCTTTTTTTATTATACGGAAATTAGGGGACAAGATTTAATGACTTTATATATTTTATATGATATAATCCTACAAATACTAAGGAGAAGTAAACAAATGCAAAATGTATATACCATAAAAGACAGAGGAACAAATGTTATGGACTTTGGAGCTTTTACACTCAAAGAAGGTGCAACAGAAGCACAACTTTTTGAAATTCATGAAAAAGTATATAAAGAGTTTTTTTCTAAGTGCAAAGGTTTTATAGATAACAAACTTTTATTTGATGGTGTTAAATATTATGATTTGACTATTTACGCAAGTGTAGAGGACGCTAAGGTGGCGGCAGACGCTTTCGCAACAAGTTTTGTACCTGCCATTTACAGTAAGATAATAAACCCTCCGACAGAGGAGCAAGTGCCATTTTTTCATATACTTAAAAGCTATTAGTTTTTAGCATCAAGTTTTAACAAACACAAAATTAAAGAGAGTGGAATTGCACCCATTCTTTTTTTTTATAATCAATAGACTTGTTCAATAAATAAAACAAGTGGAGGTATACATCTTTTTTGGTTGTAAAACAATCAATGTTTGAAATTTAACAAGTACCAACCTTTATGATGGTGCAGGCAGATTAGTTCGTGATGACAACTTTGATACAAACATAACTACAACCTATGTATACAACGCTGGTGGCAACATGACAACTAAAAGAGAGCATATAGCTACTATTGATACTCTAGGCATTCCTACGCTTACTCGCACATATACATATAACACCAACACAACACTTTTGTGGGCTGACCAACTAAGGACATATAATGGTTTTGGCACTGCCACGATTGCTTATGATCGCATGGGCAACCCCACCTCTGGCTATAACGGCTTTACTATGACATGGGAGAAGGGACGACAACTTAGTGCAATGGCTAGAGCGGGAGTCAATGCTCGAAACCTTGCCTTTCAGTACAATGCCAACGGCATTAGGACAAGAAAGACTAATGCCACCACTTCAACCACTCACAACTATTTCTTGCAAGGTGCTAATATTCAGATTGAGAATATCACCAGTGGCAATACAGTAAACACGATTCAATACATCTATGATGACAACGGCGATATATGCGGCTTAAGCTACAACGGCAATCCGCACTATTTTGTCAAAAACTTACAAGGGGATGTGATAAAATTGCTTGACAGAGACGGCAACCTTGTGGCAAAATATGGTTACGACTCTTGGGGCAAAATCATATATATTAGAGACGGGAATAATAATAATAATATAGTACCAACAGCAACTACTCACATAGCCAACATAAACCCTATCCGCTATCGCTCTTATTATTATGATACAGAGACCATGCTCTATTATCTAAATTCAAGGTATTATGATCCTGAGACTGGGCGGTTTTTGAATGCTGATGACCCGCATATGGTGCTGGCAGTACAAGGGGTTGTGGGTAATAATTTGTATGCTTATTGTAATAATGATCCAGTTAATAGTGATGACCCTTTAGGATATTTGGTTCTTACAAAAACAGCGGTATTAGGCATATTGGCACTGGCATTCTTAATAATGATGTCAATAATGACAATTCAAATTTCTGGAGTTCGCTTTACAGGACCTAGATTAGTGTTGAATAATACGAATGTTAGGCGACGACTGCAAGACCTCCAGGCGTTCGGGGCACATATACTGATGATGTCATCATTTATTGTGGCTATTGCAACACAAGCACTGAGGGATGCTAGAAGACGAAGGCGAAACAGACAAACGCACAATCATCACATTATTGCTAGGTTTGCACCTGCGGCACAGCCTGCTCGAGATGTGCTGACAAGTGTTGGTATGTCTACCGAAAATAGATTGAATTTAGTTAGAATCAAGAAAAATCTTCACATTGAATTACATCGCAACTCATTTTATTATGGTGTGATAAATTCAATCTTTGAAAATTCTCATGGAAATCTTGCTAGGGTTACAAGAAAATTGAATTTTATATCATCTGTTTTGTCGGCTACTAGTTTTTTATCAACATAATAAATAATTTTTAGGGGAGACAAAAAATGAAGTTTAAATTGGAAGACTATTTATTCAATAGGATTGTGCCTATATTTGATGGGTGGATAATAAAGAAAGACATAAAGGACATTTATGCAATTTCATTTTTTGTTTATTCAAATGAATGCAATAATTGGAATGGAATAAATAATATTTCTGAATTTTCTATTAATTATTTAGCAAATAAGCATTTTAAGAATGAAGCCGCAACTAGTAAAGAAGATTGGGATATATTGTCATCTTGTTGCCAAGGCAATTTAGAAATGCAAATAATACAACCTAATGGGGAGAGTGAAACTGGAAAAATAATACATACAAAAAATACCGAAGGTATAAAATTTTTATTTGAGTGGTACAATGAAAATAAAATAGTCAACATTGGGCATGAAGACTATAATAATTGCTACGATGATAAAAACTATTATATTGGCAAAGGACCAAAAGGTTATTATGAATTATTGATGGCTGTGTCAAATGTAGCAAGGAGAATTCAGCAAGAGAGAATTATACCTGAAAAGTTTGGGAAAACAATTCCTATTATAATACATGATCTTGAAATGAGTGCGTGGTACATCAAAAATGCTATAGAAAACGCCAATCCAAATGGCGAGGCTCAAGTATTTTTGGAAGCGATTAACAATAAGTTTATCCGATAGTAACACGATTCAAATGACAGCGTATGTGGATTAAACTATAATGGCAATCCGCACTATTTTGTCAAAAACTTACAAGGGGATGTGATAAAATTGCTTGACAGAGACGGCAACCTTGTGGCAAAATATGGGTACGATTCGTGGGGCAAAATCATATATGTAAGAGATGGAAATGGAGCTGATGTGTCTGGTAATGCAAGTCATATTGCGAATATAAACCCTATCCGCTATCGCTCATATTACTACGATAGAGAAACTGATTTATACTACCTTAACTCAAGATACTATGACCCTGAAACTGGGCGATTTTTGAATGCTGATGACCCGCATATGGTGATGGCTGCACAAGATTTGCAAGGACTTAATTTATATGCGTATTGCAATAATGACCCGGTGAATAATATTGATGAATTTGGGTACTCAAGTATTGATATTAGAGATTATAGACAAAGATCTTGGATGGTTAGGTTATTGTTAATGTTGTTGCGTGGAGATCCAAATGTTGAAAGAAATAGAGTACAGTATTTACTATCACGACAAATTTCAAGAAATTTCAGGTTGTATATTAAGGCTGGCTGGAAGGAATCGTCAAATATTAGTGTTACAAGAACTGATTTAAGTATATCTGCTGGAAGAGTATTAAATGTATCTTTAAGTAGAAATGGAAGACTTGAATTTGCAACCAATGTTAACTTAGGTCGCGGGATTAAAGGAGCTTATCTTCGTGGTTTTGAAAGAGGCTTGAGAGGAAAAACATTTGTGGCAATGCGTATTTACACTGTTATAGATAATAGTATAAAGGTTTACTTTGAATTTGGGGTGGAAATTGCTACTTGGTTAAAATTGACTATGGTAGCTGGTTTAGCACTTGCATCTTTACTTTTGCCGAAATTATCACCAATGTTTGTAAAGAAAAAAATAGGAATTTTGCGTCCAAGAGCTGCATTAATCTCCGCAGGTTTTGTGCCATCAAGAATAGGAGCTTTAGTATTTTAATAGCAAAAAATATTTGGAGGGATTATGACACCAAAAAATAAACTGATTATAAAAGTTATATCAATATCACTTGCTGTTGTATTGGTGCTGGGTGGTATCTTCTCTTTATGGTGGTTTGACTCATCATTGCATGATACTCCAGAATTGGCTTTGAGTGAGTATAGAGGATCACTAATAGATTTTAATCGTCTAGATTTCTTACCGATAAATATTTTTGTGAATGTTCATTTTGAGGATAGTGTAGTAATGGTGTTTTGGTCTGAATCAGATAAATTGGTTAGTGTTGGTTTTTCTCGCTGTAGGTTTAGGCAAAGATATGCACTGCGTAGTCATGGAATAACTGACCTTGAAAGCGAATTTTGGGTAAATAATCTTAGTTATGAAAGAACTAATCAAATCGGGACAAATGGAAGGACTACTACAGTAGTTGAGGATTTGAGGATATTATCGCTAAATCGTCAAGCATATGTAAATGGAGTGAGAGCCGAAACAATTCGTTTTGAGATTACTACTCCCAATGGTGTCACCCATCAAGTCCAGTTTTGGCACAAAGAATTGCAAGGCAGAAATGCTCAATTTACAGTTGAGTATAGGGATAGGGTTATAGTAGATGAAACTACGATATAGGTTTATCAAAAGTAAAGTAGAGTGAGTTAATTTTATTTAAGCTGCACACCAGTTTTAATAGCTATCTTCTTAATGAAAGTAAGAGGATAGCTATTTATGGCAAGGTGGGTTTTGTGGTATGTGAATGGCGAATTTACTCCGATGGGGAGGGTATAATATGATTAATATTTTAAGGCTCTCATATTTACTTACTCTTGTAGTGTTTCCTCATCAACGACGGGCGCTAATTCTTTTTTATCTAGGCTTAACTGTTGCACTTTAAGCAGCATTAAGGCACAAATTTCATGATATACCCATAAAGCTTAGAAATAAAAACTCACATATCTTGAAAGTTATTTATAAAGCACTCCTTTTTTACTTGAAAAATTCTCCCATAAACAAATCTTTTTCTTATTAAATCCTTGACATATTTTTATTAATAGTTTATAATATAAAATGGGGATTAATATTTAATTAATATTATATAAATTCCTCTCGGAGGCAATTTGCTTATGCGCATAAAAAATCATCCTGTTCTTAATTTTGATGACAGACAAGACTTAGTAGAATTCACTTTTGATGGAAAAACCTATACGGGTGTTTTAGGCGAACCCATTGCCTGCGCTCTTCACAACAATGGCGTAATGATATTAGGGCACAGCCACACTGGCCGCTCTAGGGGTTTATATTGCGCTATAGGCAATTGCTCGGCATGTCTAGCCAGTGTAAACGGTCAATCCAATATAAGACTTTGCACAACCAAGCTAGAAGAAGGCATGGTTATTATTAAACAGCATGGCAGAGGTATTATTAAAATTAATAATTAAGTAAGATTGAATTTTTTTCTTCATTCTCAAATAAGGAGTACTTAAAATGATTACAAACATAGATATAGCAATAATCGGCGGAGGACCTGCTGGACTTTGCGCTGCTATAGAGGCCTCAAAATACAACGCTAATGTTTTATTAATAGAACGAGACTCTAGACTAGGCGGTCAGTTAAATAAGCAAACTCACAAGTTTTTTGGATCAAAGCGTCAATATGCATCTATAAGAGGCGTAGATATTTCTGATATATTAATAAATGATGCTATAAAAAACCCTTGTGTCACTATTTGGACAAATGCTACTGCAATCGGTGTTTATGAGGATGGAGTAATCACAATAGAGCATGAAAATAAATACAAAAAAATAAAGCCTGCTACCATAATAGTTGCAACAGGTGCTAGTGAAAAATTTTTAGTCTTTGAAAATAATGACTTGCCCGGAATATACGGTGCAGGCGCAGTACAAACGCTAATGAATTCCTATGGTATACTCCCTGCAAAAGAAGTGGTAATGCTAGGAGCCGGCAACATCGGTCTAATTGTCAGCTATCAGCTTATTCAAGCTGGTGTTGATGTAAAAGCGATTATGTGCACAGGACCTACCATCGGCGGATATCTAGTACATGCATCAAAAATACGCAGAATGGGTGTACCTATATTTACCCAGCATACTGTCTTAAAGGCTAATGGAGATGATAAATTAAAAAGCGTAACTGTCACTAAAGTTGATGATGATCGCAAGCCAATCAAGGGCACTGAATTTGATATTACTTGTGACAACCTTTGCATCTCTGCAGGTCTTTCTCCCCTGGTTGACCTTTTATGGCAAATAGGCTGCAAAATGAAATATAGTGCAAAATTCGGCGGACATGTGCCCATCAGGTCAAAAATGCTTAGAACCAGTGTTCCTAATGTATTTATCGCTGGCGATGTATCAAAGATTGAGGAGGCGTCCAGCGCTATGGTAGAAGGTCATTTGGCGGCTTTATCTGCATTATTAGAAGCAGGAATCATCAAAAAAACTGACGAAGGCGTAGAAGAAAGACTTAATGACTTAATAGGTCAATTAGAATCATTAAGAAGCGGAGATGTTGCTGCTAAACTAAAAAGAGGCATAGCCGAAGTAGAAATCTAATAAACAGAAACTAATAGTTAATTCATTATAAAAATCTTTCATAAAGCTATTCTCTAAATCACTACACCAAACCTTTTAGGAGAAATTCTATGTTAAAAAATACAGGCGTCCCAACGGACGATTTAATAAAAAGTGCTTATCCAAATGAAGCACGCAGAAAAAAAGGACCCTTTGCCGTAATTGAATGCTTTCAATGTATCCCTTGCAATCCTTGTCAAACCGCTTGTCCAAGAAACGCTATTTTCCCTATGCAAGATATTAACGACTTGCCAAAAACAGATTTCAATAAATGCAACGGCTGTGGAATCTGTGCTTTCGCCTGCCCTGGTCAAGCAATCTTTATGATTGATGAAACTTATTCAAAAATGGATACATTGGTCAGCATCCCTTATGAGTTTGTACCGCTTCCAAACATTGGCGACATTGTCATCGGACTAAATAGAGAAGGCAAAGAAGTATGCTCTGCCACTGTACACAGCATAAAAGCACCCAATTTATGCGACAGAACTCCATTAATAACATTAATTGTGCCAAAAGAATGGGCAATGCATGTGAGATTTTTTAAGCAGCGAAGAGAAGACTGGTCATGCGAATGTGAAACAAAGCCAGCATCAAAAAGCAAAAATAAATCTAAATATGTATGCCGATGTGAAGAAATCTCTGAAGAAGACATCAAAAGATTAATTAATCAAGGTCACACTACTTTAAATGAAATCAAAATTGCATCAAGGGCAGGCATGGGTGCATGCCAAGGACGCACATGCCGTCAGCTTATTATGAGTATAATTGCAAAAGAAACAGGTATAAATCCACAAGACATGCCTATGGTTACATTTAGACCGCCAACTAAACCTATTAAGATGTCTATATTAGCAGAAGAAGACTAAAAATCAAATTTTTATTAAAGAGGATTTTATATTTCTCTATCCACTAATCCCTAATCTCTACCTCTTAAAAGGAGAAAACAATGAGTTTAATTACTACATTAAAAACAGCAAGCGTTGTTATAATCGGCGCCGGAATAAGCGGCGCTGCCATCGCTTATGAATTAGCTAAGCGTGGTCAAAAAGATATTATACTAATAGAAAAACAATACCCTTCCAGCGGTGCAACAGGCCGCTGCGGAGCAGGTGTACGCATGCAATGGGGCACTGAAATGAATTGCCGCTTAACTAAATATTGTATAGAACGTTTTGAAAATTTGCAAAATGAATTAGGTGACCAATATGATTTAGAATTTAAACAAAGCGGCTATTTAATGTGTGCTGCTACCGACAAAGAATTTAATCAATTTAAAACTAATGTCGCTCTTCAAAATAGTCTAGGGATACCTAGCCGTATTATAGATAAATATGAAGCCAAACAAATTATCCCGCATATTAACACTGACCATATGATAGGCGGCACATTTTGCCCAAAAGACGGTCACTTAAACCCTTTTACAACTACCTTAGCTTATTGTGCTGCAGCAGAAAAACTAGGGGTAGAAATACAAAAGTATACAAGTGTGGTTTCAATTGACAAAAAAAGGGGTAAAATTGTAGGAGTTCAAACTGATAAAGAATATATTTCTACACCTATAGTTGTCAATGCTGCAGGCGGATATGTGAGTGAAATTGCAAGAATGGCAGGAGTAGAACTGCCCCTTTATTCACAAAGGCGTCAGATTCTTGTCACAGAGCCCGTTGTACCTATTCAAGGACCTATGTTTATGGGGTTTGTGCACAATATTTATTGTCAGCAAACCCCGCACGGCAGCTTTATTATGGGCAGAGGTGATGATGATGAACCAAAAGATTTGGACATATCCAGCGGATGGAATTTTATGGAGCGCCAAGCAAAAAATGTAGTCAAATTGCTGCCCGCATTAAAAGATTTAAATATAATAAGACAATGGTCAGGATTGTATAATTATTCACCTGATAAACAACCCATTTATGACCAAATACCTAATGTAGAAGGAATGTACCTAGCCGCAGGATATAGTGGTCATGGGTTTATGCTAGGTCCAGTAACAGGCGTCGCCATGACAGAAATGATTTTAGGGCTTGATATGACTCAAGATGTATCTATGCTTAAATTTGATAGATTTGAAAAAGGAAATTTAGTAATAGAACCAAGCGTTGTTTAAGAATTTAAGAAAACGGATTAATATTAATCTTTGATATTTTAAATTTAAGCGGAGTAGTTTTGTAGTTATTGAACAGTTTTAATTTATGTCATCCTGCTTTAGGATTTCTTCTTTATTCCTTTTGTATCGCATATGTTCAACTAAAACTTATTTTTGTCATGCTAAAGACATCTCAATCCTTAAATATTATTGAAAAATCAAAGTAATTACCTATTTTGCAAAAGGAATACTCTCAACATGAAAATAAAAGCAATTCTAACCGTGTTATTATTACTAATCATTTCTCTTAATTTTTTCGGCTGCAATGACAAAAACCATCCCCCAATCTGCTGCACTACTCCTCCCCCGCCATCAATTAGTCAAACAATATCCACTGTTAAATACGGTGTTGTTGAAGTAGCTATTGCCGGCTCAAGAGGCAGCGGTGTCATAATAGATAAAGTTGACGGGTCTTTGAAAATTTTAACTAATCTACACATCATTCGTTCTTTCAACACTACTCCTAGCAATGTTCAAATCCGCTTCTATACAAGCTCTAACTTTGTTTATGCTCCAGTCATTGGCTATGCATTAAACTATGATTTAGCTGTTATATCAGCCCCATATATACCATCAAACTATCACATTTTTGAGTTTAATTATGAAATTTATCAAACTCAAAAAGTGTTTGCACTAGGCTATTTAGTCAGCCTAGGGACAAACACTCCCATCGGCACATTTACAGTGCTTGATGGATTAATATCTGCAACAGAAACAAATTTTTTGGCGCTTAACAGAAATTTTTATGCTATATCTTCTACTGCTCCAATCAGAGGCGGCATAAGCGGCGGAGCATTAATTGATATATACGGGCGGCTTGTAGGTATTCCGTCATGGGGATATATTCATAACGGAGTAGTCATGCCATTTGGCATTAGCTATAATATTCCTGCATTAATAGCAAGCGCAATTTTTGATAGAGTGATTATAAGCGACCAGCAAATGGCACACCTTAATCTAGGGTTTTTTATTAATAATGACGGAAGAGTACATTTAATTTTAACGAATTTTAGCAATGTTTATATAAGACAGTATGTAAATGGATTTTATAAATATAACCAAGGAGTAAGAACAAGGATTGAAAAAGTGAATGGATATCAAATAGAAAGTATGAGTATGCTGCTTGCACAAATAATAAGAACATTAAATAATATAAGATTTAATTAATAAAGCAAAACTATTTTTTATAAACCTCTTGTAATCACCTCATCTTTAAAAAAAACGTTGTCATAATGACAACGTTTTTTTTAATTATACCTATCCAGAAGTTTTAATTATATTTTAGAAAATAGATAACTAAAATTTTTGCTTTAACCCTGCCCCCGCACTATGCAATCCAACAAGTCTTGTATATTTATTCAAGCTCCCTGTCAGCATATTATCCGATATATTTTTCTTTATCCTGTTTGCAACCTCTTTTGAACTAATGTCAATACTCACCTTATCTTTCTTAAAATCAATTTCCACCATATCACCTGTCTGACACACATCAAAAACATCCGTCTTATCCGCCATACAAATAAAAGGAATCTGCATAAATTCTAAACACCTCCCATCTGTAATCACCATCACATCCTTTAATTCTTTAGCTAAAATCAATGACTCAATATCCAATAGCGGCATGCCGTTTGTCTTTGCTGCCTGCCCTTTTATTATAATCAAGCTTCCATCGCCTATACTTCCACTTAAAATAGCACCTTTAGCTAAATCCTCACTATCATAAACATGTGCCTTTAATTTTGTTTTATCGCTAGTCACTGCATTAAATACCCCGCCAGCTCCGTCACCTAGCGCCCTTCTAAACAGCGCCGCATCAAATGCATTGCCTTTTAAACAAGAAATGCCGCTCATAGCAAAATGATTAGATACTCCTACTATTATGTCACTATCCACTTTTAAATCTTCTACTACTTCTGCTAAAGTACTCTCTGCATATCTTATATTCATATCCAATAATTTTGGCACATTAATAAGTTCTTTAATTAAGCCCCTTACGCCGCCAGCATACTGAAATTTAAATATATCATGCTCACCTAGCGGCGACATTTTAACTAAGATAGGAATCTTTTCACTTAAAGATGCCACATAGTCAAAATCCACATCTTTAAAACCATTTTCTCTTGCAATGCAAATAATATGTAGCAAAGATGCCAGCGTACCGCTTGCAGCTAAAAAAGCGCTAAGTCCAGTCATAAACGATTTGATAGAAAAGTCTTTGCGCGGATAATTCATTTTTTCTGCCCTAAAAGCTGCTCTTTTTCCGCTCTCTCTTGCTATCATAATCCTATCAGACGCTGTCATAGGCGCAAATGACCCAAACACAGAAATACCCGCACCTTCACAAAATAGTGCCAATGAATTAAAATTATCCATCTCTTTAGATCTTACTGTAGATACATTCTCTAAAAAATCCATCTCTGATAAGCTTGCTTTTCCGCATGAAACCATAGCTTTTGTCAAATGTGCTTTAGCATGAGAAAAGCCTGCACCTTTAGAAGGCAGAAATACTAATGGAGTATTTTTTCTAACAGCGCCTATCAACATACCTGCTGCCGTCATCTCACTTCTTGCTATCAATAAAACAGAATCAGCATCATACATACTAAGCAGCGACTCAGTTAAATCAGCCACACTTTCTCTGTTTGACAACAGCAAATTTTTGCCATTACCCATTGCCGCCATATCATTTAATGAAGGCAACGCAAACTGCACAGCACACCCTCCTGCCATGGTGATACCAATTTTAACATCCGTCAAACTATCATAACAGCCATCCTCATACAAAATAAGCACCAATGGTTTGACCAAATCATCTTGACATAGTCCTAGTGATAACAATCTATGCTTTGCAATAGCATAATCGGGTTTTAGAATTTCACTTTGCATTATTTTTTGCCTCCTAAACATCTTATTTTCACTTATATTGTACTATAAAAACAACTTTTTGTCTACTAAAAGTCGCTTTTAAAGGCTAAAATTATTGACTTTTTATTTTTTTTTGATTAAAATACTAATAATTTAGGAGAATTCATATGAAAAAACTGATTATTTTCGGTGCAATTTTTATTCTTAGTTTGTCATCTATTTTTATGTTTTCTGCATGCAGAAGATATGAAGATGCGGCAGGTATTTTTCACGCACACCCTAGCGGAAGACCAGATTTAACTCTTGTACTTGATTTAAGAGCAAACGGAAATTTTAGTTTGTCAAGACTTAATGAGCGTGGAACTATTGATAGCACTTTTGAAGGGGCAAGCAGCGGCAGATTTAGCGTAACTGAAGACAATAGAATTATATTGACATTTGATGACGGTCACACCAGGACAGGCAGAATAACAGACGCTGGCAATATCGATTTAGCAGTCCAATCTATTTATGGAGCTAGTATTTTTAGAAGGCAATAAAAAAGGTGGTCTAAAGCCCACTTCGGGCGGCTTGCAGTGCCGCCCCTTTTTTTGTTATCCCAGTTTTCTTAATAAAACAATTTTTCCTATACTAGAACAAAAGCATCCTCTATACACATAAGATATAAAGAAGAGATGCTTACAGCATGACATAAATTAAAATGACCTTAATAAAGGGTTTTAAACCTAGAGCAAGCCCCTTATCGCCCACACGCCTCTAGCGTCTGTACGACTTAAAACCCACAAAACCGAAACGAAAAAGGTAAGTAACCTTTCCGCCGCTTAGCATAGGAACTACACCTTATGGCGTGGGAGGGAGTCCAGGGCTTGCCATGGGGTTTTATACCCTTTATTTTCCTTCTTTTTTAGCCTTTTTCCAAAACTCCATCGCTTCTTCTGCACTGTATGCCTTGTCTGAACCAAAAACATGTGTGTGCCTATTTATTATTTTCTTACATAGACTGCTTATGACATCTCCAATATCAAACTCACCTGCTCTTTTAGCTATATCACTATGCAGCACGCTTTGTAATAAAACATCACCAAGTTCCTTTTTTAAGTTATCCATATCCCCGCTATCAATAGCCTCTACTGCCTCATTAGCCTCTTCAAGCATGTTGCCTCTTATGCTGTTATGTGTCTGCACTTTATCCCAAGGACAACCATGCTCACTTGTCAAAAAACTGACCAGCTCAACAAGCTCATCAAAACTATACTTTTCTTTAGTTAAATCTATTTTAATCATAATAAATATCCTTTAAATAAAAAAAGGGGCTTCGCCCCGACCCGTGCTTGCATTGCACGGGTTTTTTTGGCTTCCAAGCATTCTCAAATAAATCAATTTTTCCTTATGCTATAAAAAGGTGGTCTAAAGCCTACTTCCCTCACTTAGAGGTTCGGCTTTTTTGAGTTAGCTTATACATTTCTCATAGACGTTTTTTCTTATTACTCTGTAAAAAAACTACCTAAAGACGGTTTGAGCGTCTTGCATTGACGCCCCTTTTTTGAGTTAGCTTATCCTTTTCTCACAAACGATTCTTCTTATAATATAAAAAATGATACTATGCGCCATATATCCACTCAAGAATGATACATATTACAATGCAAAAGATAAAGAGAAGAGATACTTAAACTCTCTCCCCGCCCTGCTAATTCAATTTTTGTCATCCAGCAAAGTATCTTAACTTTATTCTCCTCATCCACTAATCTACCCTTGCAAAAGCCAAGTTTTTTTTGACTTCCATCAATCTCATACATGCTATATCCCTTAGAAAACAGCAAACGGATAGCCATATAAACAACTATCCGTTTTCAAAAACTTTTTTAATCTTCATCCTCTACTGACCCGCCGCCTGATCCGCCGCCAGGTCTAAATCCATCAGCATCTTGCAATATCTGATGAAACCTTCTAACATACATATAAGAACTAAACTCATGCGCTCTATACACTAAACTTGACATCCTGCCTTCACTATCAGGCCAATTAAAACCTTCTTCCATAATATTCGGGCGTCCATTATTAAGATTGAATTGCAAATAAGGAATCAATCTTACTCTTTGAATATCCGCAGTAGGCGCAGGTATAATCATAATCATTCTATCAAAAGCAATAAAATGCCTGTTGTATTCACCCTCATGCTCTAGACACTCTCTATAATAAAAAAACAAATTATTATCAGGATTTTCTTGATCTAGATTTTGAGTTTGATTCCACTCTAACCTTAGCATAAACTCATTTTGCCCTGGGCTAATATAACCAAAAGCCGCAACCGAGTGAGAAATCCTATCCCATTCATTTGTAATGTCATTATAAATAGCGTGCGGTCTTACTCTATGATTGCCGCTATTTTCAAACATGTTTCTTAAAGCTGAATGTCTTATCTCTTCAAATGCCTCATTTATCACAGCTTGATGACCTTCAGTAACAGCAGGTGCACTGTTTATGCCATTTACAACAAAGACTCTATCTGCATTCATAAATTGCTCTAATGGTCTAATTTGCACTAAATGCAATATTAATGTAAGCAGCAAAAGAGCTGCCGTCACTCCAGCAATAATAATATAAGGCAATTTATTTTTAAATTTTCTATTTGCTTGACTCATTTGTTTTTAGCCTCCTTAATTGATTGTGCTATTATTTGAAGCGCCTATATTAGCTGCATTATTACTCACAACATTTGTTTTATATTTAGCCCTAATATTTTCTAAAACTTCACTGCAACTCTTACCTTCCATAATCATAGCCACTTCATCAATATATATTGTTTCACATTCTATCAATATTCTTGCCATTGTGTCAAGTTTTTCTCTATGGTTTGACAAAATTTCTTTTGCTCTTTTATGAGCACTTGTTATAATCTTATCAACCTCAGCATCAATTTTTGCACTCATAGCTTCAGAATGAGTAGTAGTAGCCCCATATCCACGCCCTACAAAAACCTCTCCGTCACTACCATAATATATAGGTCCTAAGTCACTCATGCCCCACTCAGTAACCATATGTCTAGCAATATTAGTTGCATGTTTTATATCCGACACCGCACCAGTACAAATATCTTTAATAACAATTTCTTCCGCCGCCCTGCCGCCTAAAGCCACTGCTAAGCCATCCATAAGCTTGCCTAAAGATCTATGTCTGTCATCATTATCAGGTCTAAAGGATACATACCCTTCTGCTCGTCCTCTAGGGATAATACTAACCTCATGAATAGGGTCAGATTTAGGAGTCTCAAATGCCACAATAGCATGCCCTGCTTCATGATATGCTGTTATTCTTTTATCATATTCTGTGATAATCCTTGATTTTTTCTGAGGTCCAAGCGTCACTTTATTTATGCCTTCAAACACATCCGCCATCTTAATAATAGTCCTATTATCCCTAGCTGCCAATATAGCCGCCTCATTTAATAAGTTTGCTATATCTGCACCGGTGAAACCGCTTGTTATCCTAGCTAGTGCCCTAAAGTCAACTGACGGGTCAATACTTTTATTGCGGGAATGAACTTTAAAGATTTCTTCACGCCCTCTAACATCAGGAGGATTAACATGAATCTGCCTATCAAATCTACCTGGTCTCATAAGCGCAGGATCAAGTATATCTGACCTGTTTGTCGCTGCCATAATAATAATCTCATCATTAGACTCAAATCCATCCATTTGCACAAGCAGCTGATTTAATGTTTGCTCTCTTTCATCATGACCGCCGCCCATGCCTGCGCCCCTTTGTCTGCCCACCGCATCAATCTCATCAATAAAAACGATGCAAGGCTTGTTGCGTTTTGCTATATCAAATAAGTCACGCACCCTTGACGCACCCACACCTACATAAAGTTCTACAAAGTCTGACCCAGATATGCTAAAAAACGGAACATTCGCTTCACCAGAAACAGCTTTTGCAAACAAAGTTTTTCCCGTCCCTGGAGGTCCAACTAACAACACACCTCTAGGAATCTTTGCCCCTGCTGCATGAAACTTTTGCGGAGTTTTTAAAAACTCAACAATTTCAGCCAATTCTTGCTTTTCTTCTTCAGCACCTGCTACATCTGAAAAGCGTGTTTTAAGTGAACTTTGCGCATTGACACCGCTTTTACCCACGCTTGTTGCTTTTCTATCCGCTGCTCCCATGTTTCTGAATATCATAAAGAAAAAGAATATAACAAACAATCCCATTATAATGACAGGCAAAAAACTCCAGATACTTGTGCCGTATCTATCTGCTAGGTTTGTTTGAGGCGGTGTCCTGCCTTCAAATTCTTCTATCTCATCAATATTATGAAAATATCTGTCAATTAGTCTTTCTACACTGGCTCTGCCAAAAGTAACCGCACGATAACGATTATCGCTTCCATAAATCCTATAAGTAACAGTATCACCATTTAAATCAATTTCAGTAACTACACCTTGTCGCATGTGTGCCACAAACTGATCATTCCTCATAGAAACAGGTGCTAATAAAGTGGTAATCAATATAACCATGACCACAACCAATGCCCCCAAAGCTAAAGCAACGATTAAAATATTTTTGCTATTTGATTTCAAAATTTACTCCAGTTGTTAAATTTTTACAATTACTACATAGTATATCACAAGCATATGGATAATATCAAGCAAAATTAATACACATTTTATAATTTAAGAATTGCAAGTATATAATTCATTTCTTAAATAGTCAAAAACTCCACAGCTTTTTCTATTAGTTCTATAAATATTGGGCGGCTATCCTTATCAATCTCACTTAAAACATAATCTGCTAAACTCATATTATCACTCCGTCCTATCCCTAAACGCAGCCGCTTAAAATCATCTGTCCCAATTTCACTTATTATGCTGCGCATGCCATTGTGTGTGCCAGCACTTCCCCTTTCTCTAAACCGCATAACCCCTCTTTCAATATCAATATCATCATATACTATAATCATGTCCTTTGGCATCAATTTATATTTTTTTAATAAGCCTTTGACTGCTATGCCCGATAAATTCATAAAAGTCTGCGGCTTTGCTATAACCAAGTCATGTGAAAAAACTCGTGCAACAATACTATTGCACTCTTTAACTTTAAAATTTGTATTTAACTTATCAGCAAGTGCCTCTACAGCTAAAAAACCTAAGTTATGATAAGTATAGGCATATCTAGCACCAGGGTTGCCTAGTCCAATGATTAGTTTCATCTTCTACCAAATAATAAAGGGATAACCCTAGAGCAAAGCCCCTAGACCCCCACGCCTTACGGGCGTGGTTCTGCGACAAAAACCACAGGATGTATTAACCTATTGTCGGTGGTCGCAAATTTGCCATTTTAAGCAAATTTGCTCCTAAAATAAAAACAAATTTTTGCCATTAAATTAAATTTGTTTATCTTCCGCCGCAGCCGCCGCCGCACGCTCCGCAGCCGCCCATGCCTTTAGCATAGTTATGGATAGCCATAAGCAATTTATCTAAATCCACACCATGTCCATTTGCCGCCTGCTCTAAAGTCTCTGTCCTAGCTTTTTCACAGCCCAAACAATTTAATCCAAAAATTTTGAAAACTTGTCCAACCCCTTCATATTTTTCTAGCACCTCACTAACTAATAAATCTTTGTGTATCATATTTTTTTTCTCCTATTTTAGGGAAACACTTTCCCTCTAAATTTATTATCTCACTATATTACTTTATTTAAGCAAGCCCTGTCAAGAATAATTATGCCATTTCACATCAAAATAAATAACTATTAATCCTCTCTGCCTGTCAAATAATCTAATGAAACATCAAAAAAAACTGCCAGTTTTATCAAGTATGATAATTTTGGCTCATTGATTCCATTTTCCCAAGTACTTATTGTACCATTACTAACTCCAATAATTTTGCCAAGTTCCCTATGCCCCATTTCTTTTTCAAGCCTTAATTCTTTAAGCCTTTCTTTAAAAATATTTGTCATATATTATATATTATGGTCGAAAAACCGATAAAAATGCTTGACGGTAGATTTTTCAACCGATATAATATATGAAATATAAACTTTTATTTTGGTCTAAAATGACCTCATCTCAATGTCATAATAAAAAATTATATAGAAGTTCATATTGTTTTAAGTTTATAAAAATACTTCCCATATAAACATTATAACTAAATAGCACCTAATATAATAATATCATAAGACAAGTTACATTTTGGACAAACCATAAATATTAATACCAGCTGTCAATATTTATACATAACTAATTCATCTATTGTAATTTCAAAATATTTAGCAATTTCAATAAGCGCATTGATATCAGGCACAATAGTTCCACACTCTAAATGCGATATTCTTCTTTGCGAACAATTAAACTCTTTTGCAAGTTCTAATTGACTCTTACCTGCCTCAATGCGAAGCTTTTTAAAATTATCAGAGAAAAAATTCATTTTATTATTCTAGCCAAAATGCGGCTAGAATAATTGACATAGCCGCATTGCGTCTAATATAATAATATCATAAGACAAGTTATATTTTGGACAAACCATAAATATTAATAGTATAGAGGTACATATCATGTATAGATTAAGTGAATTTATCGGCAAAGAAGCCATTATTTTATCCAATGGACAAAGCGCAGGCACTGTTTCAAATGTGTTTTTTGATGCACGCTTAAAATATTTTAAGTTTATTGAACTTATTATAGATGATGAGGAAGATAGAAAAATGGCGGCATTTAAAGTGATTACAAGCTTTAGCGGAGAGGCTGCTGTTATAAGATCTAATGCTAATTTAATTGATGCAGTTTATGACGGAGTTGTTGGCTGCCCTATGAATTTATCATGCTTTAATCAAGACGGAAAAAACATGGGTGTGATTAGGGATATTGTGATGCAAGACAACAAAATAGAGTTATTTATTACAGATATGATGGACATTGAAGCGTCTACTTTATTAATTGCATCAGATGATCTGTTGATTTTTAATGATACAGGACAACACATAAAAAGACCGCCCAACAAAAAAATAGAAAGAATCAAAAAGACAGCAGCTATCAAAAAACACAAAATAGCACCCTTGATGATTGAAGAAAATATTGACAATAATGAGATAATTGTCAATGAAAGCATAAATGAAAATATAGATGAATACTATCAGTCACAAAATACTTTTGATGATATTAAACAAATCAGTACTCCAGAAAAAATTGATTTAAGCCGTACTCATGTACATCGTTCACCAATTTTGACCAGCACAAAAAATAAGTACGAATTTCTAATAGGAATGCACCTTATTAAAGATATTTACAACAACAGCGGACAACTAATTTTAGCTAAAAATACAACCATCACTCAAACACAAATTGATATAGCCAAAACGCATGATAGGCTGGTATCAATGACCCTTAATTGTATTTAACGGCTTGTCCTTATTTAGGCAAAATTTTTCTAAATTGTCCCAATCCTGTCAGCGGCTTAAAGTTTTCATTGTTTCTTGTCAAAAATTCTTCCGCCAGTGATTTGTATGCTAATGACCCCTTGCCTAATGGGTCAAACTGCAAAATAGGCAATCCATAACTTGGCGCCTCACCAAACCTAATTGACCTTGGTATCTTTGTAGAAAAGACCTTTTTACCAAAAAATTTAATTATCTCAGTTGTCACCATCTGTGCTAAATTAGACCTAGAATCATACATAGTCATCACCACACCCTCAATCTCTAATTGAGGGTTATAATGTTTTTTAACCAATTTAATTGTATTCATCAATTGCCCCAGCCCCTCTAGCGCAAAAAATTCTCCCTGCATAGGCGTCAATACTCCATCAGCACTAGATAAAGCGTTTACTGTCAATAGAGCCAAGCTAGGCGGGCAGTCTACAAAAATATAATCATATAAATTCTTTTGACCTATTAACTGTTTAGACAACGCCTTGTCCCTATTCCCCATAGACACCAATTCAATCTCAGCGCCTGCTAAGTCAATAGTAGCAGGCAAAATATCTAACCCAGGCATAGTGGTAGTAAGCGTAGCATCTTGAATCTCACATTCACCTGTCAATACATTATATACGGTCTTTTTTAATGTCCTTTTGTCTATCCCAAAAGCAGAAGTAGCATTGCCCTGCGGGTCAATATCAACAACCAATGTTTTTTTGCCCATAGCAGCCAAGAATGCAGCCAAGTTAACAGTAGTGGTAGTCTTGCCTACTCCCCCTTTTTGATTTGCAATTGCTATAATTTTTGACATTTAAAAAAACTCCTTCATACTTTTTTAAAAAAGTATGCAAAAAACTTTGAAGTAATTATTTTATAGTATAACCCTACAAAACAAAAAAAGCAAGTGAATTTTAGCTATTAATTTAAGAAACACTGATTATAAATGAAAGAATCTCCAACATGAACAAAATTATATAAAAACCAAAACTCATACGATTTTTAATTATGTTTAATGCCGCTTTAATTTTTAATCATCATTATATCTTGTCACTTCAACAAGATATTTTTCGCCACAATCCATTACTATAATAAATGCATTTAATTCAATTGGATATTCTATGCCTACAATTCCTTCTTGATTAAAAATATTATCATTACTTAAACAATTTACTAAGTATTCAGATGTTGTTATTTGTACATTTTTGCGTAATTGCATATAAAATTATATAGAGTTTCTTTATGAAAAAAATATTTTAACAATAAGTATACCCCTTATGGCTTATCCTCATTTGTCAAGCATTTAAATATACATAATATGCATATACAAAATGCTTGCATTTTAATTTTGCGTGTGCTATAATTATTTTATGCTTAAACCAATTAATTGCGATGGTTGCGGCGCAACCATTCAGCTTGATGACAATAAAACTACTATTGTATGTGCATACTGCAATACTACATATACCAATCCCAACAAAAAGATGGGACAGGGTTTTAACAATGCTTGGGGGCATACTGCATGGGACAGGGCAAATGCTGCGGCAGGATTTAATGCGAACAATCCGCAAAATAGACCCATGGGCACTCCTCCGCCAAGACCAAAAATGAGCGGCTGTTTGATTGCATTTTTAGTTGTTGCCTTTTGGCCAGGAGCAATTATTTATGGAGTGTACACACACCACCAGCAAGAAGAATGGGATAGAAAATGGGGCGGCTTGAATAGGTAAATTATAATTTTACTAAAACCTTATTTAATACATAAAAAACCGCTATGAGTATTTTAATCTCATGGCAATTTTTTTATACTAGACCTGTTCCGAAATTAAATTGGGTGTATAGTGAGCATATTTTTGATTGCCGTGCCAAGAAGTATTCGTGGTAATGCACACTTCGTGCCAAAACAAAAATGAACACTTGAGAGAGGCTATACTAGCAGTATTGACGACCGAATGCGGAGTTTTTGAACAACAATGATGCCACTAGTCATTCCTAATTTGATTTTGGGACAGGTCTAGTATAAGAAAAATACTTCGTCTTTCAGTCATCTGTTTTTGAGAGTACGCTAACTCAAAAAAGCCGAGCTATCTAAGCGAGGGAAGTGTCCCAAAGGAACACCTTTTTTATATAGTTGATACCCCCTCAAAACCAAACATTCCATTTTCCCAACCTATCAAACCCTTGCAGCCTCACCAATCTCTCTAATACAGCCTTAAACTCATCATACATCCCATTTTTTATGTCAAATGCCTCTTCTATATCATCATACTTATCTCTTGCTATAGACAAATCAAAATAATTTCCTATCACCTTGTCTCCTTTAATCGCTTCATAACTAATTTCTATTTTGAATATAGCGTCATCTATAATTTTTGCTATATCAATTATTTTAACTTTTTCATCTAGGGACTTAAGCATTAGGCTTTCAGCATCATCTTTGACTGTCAAGTCTATTTTTTCGTTTAACTTTTGCATTTTTGTTTTCTCCTTTGATTTATCACACCGAATCAATTAATCATAATACGGATATAATTATAGTATATCTATGTTTGTCATGCAAGTCAACTGTTTTGTACGTACTTTTGAGATATTCATTGTGTGAGGAATAATTTATGCGGTATAACATTGGCTCAAGACTTTCAGAACTTATATTTGAAAATGAACTAACAAATGATAAATTGGTAGAAGAGCTTGATATAAGCAGACAAAATATTAGTCGCTGGATTCAAGGAAAACAAGGTATCTCTCTTGCTAACGCTATAAAAGTTGCTAATTATTTCAAGTGCTCGCTTAGATATCTTTTGAGCGAAACAGATAACAAGCTTGATTTTGCGTTGCGTATTCACCCACCGTTTTATGAGAGATTGCGTGGATTAATGGCAGAACGCAATATAACATGGTATCGAATTGTCAAAGACGGTATAGCATCAGACTATAATCTTTCTGCTTGGAAAAATGGTTCAGAACCATATTTAGAAACAGTTATTGGTATTGCAGATTATTTTAAACTTACTCTTGATCAGTTTGTTGGTCGGGAGGTTTAAAATTGGCTTGATATTGAAAAAACCATCATGAGAGTTAAAAAATACACATGATGGTTTTTTTATTTGAAATACCTTAACTTGATTTTTAAAAACACAAAATCACAACCGTCATGATGCATTTTTTCTAATATTAAGATGTTGACTCCCTTTAAAATCATATGGGATTTTAAGGCCATTACTGCAAATCCCTGCCATGCAGCAATCATAAAGTGATTCTTATTTTTTAAAAAAGAGATTCTTTAGAAACGCTAGGCTCACAAATACCTCTTGGACGGATTACATGATACGATGCATATTTTAAAGAGGAGATCCTTAACAGGATGACATAAATTAAAATTGTTTAATAAATGTATTTACTACTCCGTTTAAAATCTAAATTTATGTCATCCTGTTAAGGATCTCCTCTTTATTCTTATTGCGCACTATATAGCCCCTTGACATGACCTCATTTTATTTTCCTTGCCTCTATATAATATCTTTTTTCATTAGCTTCACCCATAGAAAAAGTTTTTCTTGGCAGCACTCCGTTTTTAACAACAAACTCAAATAATTCATCTTTTTGCATAGATTTTAGCACAATGCCTATCCCGTTTTCTTTTGCGCAAATCTCTTTTAAATCATTCTCACCATGGATATAATCCACTTTTCCGCCATGTTCTTTTAAATATTCATCAATCAATACCTGTACCTTATCAACACCTTCAATAGCATTTTTAGGCAAGTTAATCTCTTCAATTTTGTCACCAACAAACAGTTTAGCTGTATCAGTACCACCTATACCTTTTAGTTTTTCAATAAACAACTCTTTATTTTCTACAAAAACAACCCTGTGTATAGGCTCAAAAATAATTCCCTCATCATAAATATTTTCAATTTCAACAAGCGCATATTTACTTAATGGATTGCTCTCATCATAACATGCCTTTGCAGTTGCCAATGAATGGTTTCCGTCACCCACTGCAAATAAAAACTCTTCACCATATTTTTTAACAGACTTTTTTAATAATTTAATCAAAGCATTTTCAATCTTATCTTCAAATTTTTCTTTTGCCACATTCCAGCCTTTAATGTGACCGCCGTTCATATTTAATTTGCTGTCATACACAAGTTTATGTTTAGCTAAATTTTTAAACAAAGGCTCTATAACTGTCTTTTTTTCATCATCAATCAATACAAGAATATGCGGCAACTCTAAAGGACAGTTTTTGCGTATTTCAACTCTAGGAGGAATCCTCTCAATGACCGTCCCTTCAGTAGCCCTAATAAGCGCCTTATCCTCTGGTTTAAAACTATATTGAGTTAAATCCACAAGCATGGTTAAGCCTTTACGCTTAATACCATTAGGATAAGTACGCTCAATTAAAATTAAACCATTTTCAATTTCTTGAAAAAGCCCCTCACTAACACATTCATTCATGTTAGAAATAATATCCTCTATCCTTTTTTGAGGATTCTCTTCTTCTAAATAAACTTCTGGGTAAATGATGTTTAAAGTAGACGGGTGTCCTTCTACATGTTTTTCTAACTCTTTCCAATACTCTGGCTGAGAGGTATATTGGTCGCAGGCAACAACCGCCCATTTATCCATGTCAATGCCCTCTTTAGGGAGTAGAATAGGACCAAACTTAAAAGGTAATGTTTTCATAATTTATATCTCCATTTATAATGAATTTTTTTGTTGTTTCTAATAATTAAGATTCTTCAGGAACGCTGAACCCCACGAATACCCATAACGGATGAGATTCTTACAGAATGACATAAATCTAAAATTGTTTAATTTGTGTCATCCTGTTAAGAAGCTCCTCTTTATTCTTTTTCTAATTATCACAAAATCTCCAATCTACGGCTAAACCACCTGCGCCTGACCTCAATATAATCAACTCTGTCTATTTGATATAACCTGCCATCCTCAAATATATATCGCCTTGCCTCATATATCCTTATCGTATTTCTGCCACGTGACAAATTACTCCGTCTAATCACATTATCGCTTATCCACACTCTGCCAAAATTGCCTCTGCCCCGCCTGTCAATACTCACACTGCTATCCAACCTATACTCCCCATCCAAAAATATTGCCCACTCATCTGTATACCTCATCCCACCCTCTCTAAAACATCCGCTGCTTCTCCACTCATAAAACTGCCCCACTCTAACAATTGCATTAACATTAAATTCGCCCTCAGCTAAAACAAACTCAAAACTCCACTCACCAACTCTTCTATAAATAGTAACTACGCTATCTGCATAAGAAGAACTAATCCATCCCGCTACCTTAACAGCATTATGCCCCTCTATTGCCCCACCCCTCAAATCAACACTAGCTGCATTAGTTATTCTTGAAAAAATAAATCCGTCTGTACCACTATTAGATATATAAATCCTATGATTGCCAATAAGCGGATTATCCCCTCTGTCAAAAAAAAGTGTGTGTCCGTTGCTCCCCACCCTAAAATCAAAATCAGGGCAATAATCATTAAAGATTAAATCAAATTCAAACAATGCAATCTTTGAATTTAACAGCAATTTATCCCCATCATACTCTGCCGACAACACTACTTCTACCTTAATTGTATTCTCATCCTCTGTTAACCCCAGTCTATCAAGATTAATTGACTGCCCGCTCTCACTCATTTGAATAAATCTAAAACCATTATCACTAGAGTTTAATGCATACACAGCATAGTTATTATATTCTTGTCCAATCCAATAAAAAGATAAATCTTGATTGATATTAAAATCATAATCTATAACAACAGCATTATGCGCCACATAAACTTCAAAAAAACCTGCAAACTTTATATTATTCCCACCGCCGGCACAACCGCCTCCTGGTTCAAAACCACGCACTGAAGATATTACTCTGACTATATTTAAACCCGCTGTTAAGCCTAAGATATTTATCGGCACTCTGCCTCTTGCCCCGCTCACCCTTAAAGCACCAATAGAATCTTCATGCATAGTCCATTCAGAAACAGCACGGTCAGGATGTTTATTAAACATAGTTTTAAGCGGATCATAACCTGATTCAAAAACATAAACATCATAAGAAGAATAAACATACTCACCCTCTTCATTCCAAATCAAATAATCATCTTCAATACCAAATTCATAATCATAAAAACGAATATAAGTAGGAATAACCACGCAAGCAGAAAAAATAAATAAAGGGATTAAGACGATAGCAAAACAAATCAGTATCATGCTAATAATAAATAAAGGTCTGGGTTTATTTTTTATATTCATGTCCATATTATATCCTCCATTTTTTAAAACAGATGAGCTTCTTTAGACACACTGAACCTGCAAATATTTCTTGATACAATCTTGATTGACAGAATGATAAAATTAACAGTTAAAATATATCCTAGTTAAGAAATTGATATAATCCGAAATATATTTTTAAAAGAAGAGAGCCTTACAGGATGACAAAAAATTATTTGCTAAATGCAAAAACTACTCTGCTTAAGATTTAAACTTATGTCATTCTGTAAGAATCTCTTCTTTATGCCTTTATGTTATATCTAAACCTTTTACAAGTATCTTATTATTATAACAATAAAATTTTATAAATGTCAATCACTTTTGCCATACAAGATTTTTTATATCCTCTACATATGCCTTTGTTTTTCCTCCGCCGCCGCTTTTTAGCTTTTGCATAATCTTATCCCTTGAATACAGCACAGTAGCATGGTCTCTGCCGCCAAAAATATTGCCGATGGCAGCAAGCGGTAAATCCAGCATCTCTGTCATACAATATATACAAAGCTGCCTAGGCTCTACTACATCTCTTGTTTTTTTCTTGCCTAATAAATCATCTTTTTTAATGTTAAATAATTTGCACACAGCCTCTATTATATCATCAGGACCAATCTCATCATCTCCTCTGTCGCTATAATCTTTTATCGCCTCTTTAACCAAATCAATGCTTGCTGATGTTTCTTCTAGCTGAGCTAGCATAAGCACTTTATTTAACAACCCCTCCATCTCACGCACATTGCTTTTGACAGCCTCTGCCATTGCTCCTAAAACATCCATACTCACATTAGCTTTTAATCCTTGCGCTTTTTTCTTTAAAATAGCAATCCTTGTCTCTAAATCAGGCGGCAATACATCTGCCTTAAAACCCCACTCAAACCTAGATTTTAACCTGTCATCAATATCTTTAATCTCTTTAGGCTCTCTATCCGAAGTAAAAACCATCTGTTTGCCTGCATCATGCAATGCATTAAATGTATGAAAAATTTCTTCTGTAGTAGCCACCTTTCCTGAAATAAACTGAATATCATCCACCATCAATACATCTACTGACCTATATTTTTCTCTTAAAGCAGATCCGTCTTTACTCATACCTATATATGCAATTACATCAGAAACAAATTTCTCACTTGATACAAACAATACTTTTAAATGCGGTTTATTTATCCTGATTTCATTGCCGATAGCATGCATTAAATGCGTTTTGCCTAACCCCGCCCCGCCATAAATAAACAATGGATTATACCTAGTCCCTGGCTCACTTGCCACCGAATTTGCAGCAGCATATGCAAGTTTATTAGATTTTCCCACTACAAAACTTTCAAAATTATATTGCGGTTTTATAGTCATAAAATCACCAGATTTTAAACCGCTATCGCCCATTTCTTGTTTTTTAGATTGCTCTTTGACTTTTTCTTCTAATGTAAGCTGCAATAGTCTATCTTCATCCTGCCCTGCATTCTCTTTATCTTTTAATAAAATCTTCTCTAAAACAGTATCTTTAATTGACTCATTAGAAACTATTTGCACTTCTGTTATAATCTCACTTACCATGGTTATCGCTCTATTAATAAGTTCTAAATACCTAGAAGAAACAAAATCACGACCCGATTCACTAACCGCCATTACAATCAATTTTTCCTCAATTATTTTAATTGGCTCTAAAGTTTTAATCCACACATCATAACTTAAAATAGATACCTCTTTTTCTAAAAGAGGCAGCACCTTTTGCCATATTTCATTTGCCGTTCTGTCCATTATTTACTCCTCTTTGTTATTTTAACTTATTATCCTCAAACATAGCCCTCATAGTAGGATTATTTTTAGTCAATTTCTTTATCGTCACATCCTCTACCTTTTTATTTGCAATACTAAGTTGTCTTGTCGTCCCGTTTAATAACTCAATTATGCCTTGAATATCATCACGCTGCTTTTCTAATTTTTTAATAGCCTCATTAAACTTTCCTCCTGCTATCCGCACATTGTTTCCAAAGTCTTCTCTAAAATCAATCAAAGCATTCTCAAAATTAGTTATGTCAATATTCTGCTCTTTTACCCTAACCAGTTCTGCCCTAGACTCAACTAAATTAAGCGCTTGATTTCTTAAAATGCTTATAATCGCAATAAAGCTATTAGGACGAACCACAAACATTTTATCAAATCTATATGACACATCCGCTATCCCGCTATTATAAAAATCATTGTCTAGTTCTAACAGCGACACCAGCACAGCATATTCACATCCCTTTTTTATTCTATCTTTATCTAACTTAGCAAAATGACTCTCATTAGTCCTTTTTTGCTCAGTTGCATCATTTTCAGTTTTCATTTCAAACATTATAGACAATAATTCGTTTCCGTTTTCATCTTTTTCCCTAAAAATAAAATCACCCTTTGTCCCCTCTTTTGCCTCATTATCCTTTTCAAAATATGCATTTTTAAATGCAGTGACTCTAAACATATTAAACATGTTTTGGCAATGCTGCTCTAAACTCTCGCCCATTAATTTAGTAGACTGCTTTGCTTTTAAATCTCTATAATACTCTGTTTTTTCTCTTTCTTGCCTTAATTGTAGTTCATAAGACTCTTTTAATGTCTTTTCATTTAATAATTTTTCAGTATCCTTTAATTCAAGCGCACTTTTTAAATTATCCCTCTCTTTTTCAATTTCTGCCACAGTGTTTTTAATATGTAATTGCATTTTAGAATTTAATTCATTTATGGCAGAATTTTTTCTTTCAACCTCTAATTTTAAAGCACTATCTTTTGTTGCCAGCTCATTTTTCAAATGAGAAACCTGCTCTAAAAACTCATTTTTTACAGCCATTTTAGCAACATCAACAGCCAAGTCTAATTCCTTTGCTGCTTGTGCTTGCCTCTCATTTAATTCTTTATTAAATTCATCATCCCTAACTTGCTTAATTATATCACTATAAACAGAACCATCTAGTTTAAATGACTCTTTGCATTTAGGACACACTATATTACTCATAGAATCCTCTCTTTGCCAAAAAACATTGATGACAACTTAGCGATAAAAAGCAGAATGAAAAATTTAGTATTAGAAAATAGTCCTAAATTTATCATTCTGCAAATATATCATCATTAGAACAAAAGTGCCCTTAGGGCACATAAGCCCGTGCTATGAGGTCTTCGAGGCTTGGCTTGCACCTTGCGGCACTTCGGGCATCTTGCATTGATGCCCTTTTTGTTGACGCCAGCATTTTTTGATTGCATCAATATTTCCTAGTGCATAAAAAACTTATTCCTCTAATTTAACAGAAATCTCGCTTTCTTCTTCTTTAGCATGCAAATATTTAAATAATAATGCAGCTAATAATGCCCCCGCCATAGGAGCCGCTAAAAATAACCAAACTTCAGCCAATGCATAACTTCCGCCGCCAAATGCAAGCGCCATAAGCGCCGGTCCAAAACTTCTAGCTGGGTTGACGCTGGTTCCGGTGAAATTGATTCCGATTAGATGAACCAAAGTCAATGTCAAACCAATAATAATCCCCGCTCTTTTAGCATCACCTTTTTTGCTTGTCACTGCCAAGATTACATACACAAAAATACATGTCAAAACAATTTCAATAATAAGTGCCGCAATAATTCCATTAGCAGTTGATTCTGCCGCCACATATCCATTTGTACCCCACACAGCCAAACTAGCCGCATCAATACCCGTCAAAAATACTACAGTATACAATAGCGCCGCACCCAATATAGCACCTGCAAATTGAAATGCAACATACACACCAAATTCTTTTAAAGACATTCTTTTAGATAAAAACGCCCCAAAAGACACAGCAGGGTTGATATGACACCCGCTCACACGCCCGATTGTATATGCCATTGCAACAATAACCAAACCAAAGGCAAGTGCAGTAGCCACTAAGTCAACTGAAGGATTAAAATAAAAACCTAAAGATCCCGTAGCAACAGCCACACCCACAGCAATAAATACCAGCACCATTGTGCCAATCATTTCTGCCACACCTTTTTTAATCAAACATTTTTCCATTTTGATTTTTTCTCCTTTAAGCAATGCAAATAATTTTGCACAACTAAAAAATTATATTGAACTCATTATATAATACCTTAAAAAATTAATCAACTGTTTTAACCCCATCAGACCGCGCCGTTTGATTTTTTTGCTAATCAAAATCACGCGTTAGGGGGCCCTCCCGTTGATTTGACCCAGTTCCCTATGCACCGCGCTCCCACCTTTTCGCACACCTTCGGTATTTTCTTAGGCGATTGTTTATTTTCTTCGGTTATAACGGTCAAATTATAAACCTTTGCCGCAGCAATAAGAAAAACATCTGCCGACGACTTGCCCTTAAAATCTATAATCTCGGGGGCGGTTTTCAACACATCTCGTGCAGTACTTTGAATGCTTTTATCCAATGAGATAGTTTTATAGTTTCCTGCTTTTAACCAATCAGCCACCTCGTCACCACCATGTTTAATTTCGTCCTCAATTTCAGACAATATGACTATCTCGCCGTCCTGCAATAGCTTCTCAATATTAGCCCACAATGTTTTATAGAGCTTTCTATTATGACTTTCACCTTCTTTTTGAGATAAAAGAGAGCAAGTATCAATAATGTATCTTGGAGTTTTTTGGAAAAGGGATATTTGCATCATTAACGATTCCATGCGTACACCTCCCCTAAAAATTTCTCGATATGCCGTGACTTAACTGCTAAATATGAAGCCACATCATATCTAGTCATTAACCCTTCGCCAAAACTATGCAACAATGCAATACAAAGTTGATTGCTAATTTTATCAAAAGTTTCTCTTGGCACATTTTTTGGAATACCCTTATCGCCACTTGCTTTTGCTTTCTCTTTTTCTTGCTTTAGTTCAGTTGCAAAAAGCGTAATCAAGGTATCATATTCGTTTTGAACAATTTTGCCCATATTTAATAATCGTCTTGTTATAACCTCTCTGCTAACACAAAATCTTTCTGCAATAAACTTTATGGTTTCGCTATTAAATACAGAATATCTTTGTTCTCTAATAATAACATCTAAAGCATCACTAGGAACAAGCACCTCACCAGCAACCGCATTACAAAAGACCTCGTCCGCGTCATTAGCCGCGTTATCAAAGAACACATTACAAAATGACGATACATTATTAAATAAATGCACTACCTCGTGAATAATAGAAAAACTTTTAGCGGGCGGACGGTCTTCAGCGTTTATTCCTATGATAGGTAGCACCTTATCCACAATCACAAATCCCCTGCATTCTTCCACGCGTACACCAGAAAAACAATTAACAAAAATGCCTTTACGCTCTACTTTGTTTCTTAGATATAGATAAAACTGCCTTTTTGAACTAAGCCTGTATTGTTCTGATAAATTCAACTCAAAATATGAACGCAACGCTTGCCCCCATGCCACAACATCATCCCCTGCAATGGTCGGCATAACAAAAGGCTCTATCTCATTACCTAACTCTTTGCTAGTTTCAATAAATAAATCACGCTTATTAAGTAAGTCGTAAATCGCAAGATTAACCGAACTTTCGTCTTCGGAAACACCATATAGCAAAATTCTTTTATTAACCATATTGGGCAAATTGCTTTGTGGCAATTTATCATGCTCTAAAAAGAACGCTGCAAAAGGAACTCTATAACACTCTGCTAATTTTTTTGCTTGCACTATTGTTGGATAAGATTTCTCATCGACTTGAGAGACATCCTCCCATTTAGTAATAATTGCTTGCGTAAAAGTTGTCGTTTTCTCAATATAAGCAAACGACACCTTTTTAAGCCCGCGCAAGGCTTGCAGAGTATTTTTGTTAATGTAGGCTCTTACTGCCACTCTACACTCCCTTCCCCTCGTCTAAATTTTTTGTACTTTTTGCTCCGCCATTGTAATGCAAACACTCTTCACATAAAACGGGGCAATCTTCCATTTGGTAAACATCGGCGGCACGAGTAACGCCAATATATGGAATATTTTTTTCTTTGCATATTGCAATAATATCCGCTCTGTCTTTATGTGCCATTCTATTACCCAAATAAACTTTGCTAATCTTAAAAAATGGTTGACTAAACTTTGACGGGTCTTCATTATCCATCGGCAAAACAAAGCGCCATTCAAACTGTTGCGCCCACTCTATCCCCTTGCGTAATACTCCATGAAAGTATACATCCCACATTTTTTCAAATGTAAAGTCGCCATCAAAAACATTAGCAAGCCTCTCAGTCATGTTTGGTCTTGACTTGCAATAGATTAAAGGAAACAAGTTTGCCAATGCAACATCTTGCGTTTTATCGCTCTTATCAATTTCATATTCAACGCAAAAACCTCTATGTGTATCACCATAAAGCCCTCCCCACATAAGTTGGGAATATGAGCTAGTTGTAAAACAGGTTGTGCGAAAAGTAGTACGCAACCTTTTGATATGATTGCAATACTCTTCCACCAACACATTTTGAATAGCAATCATCCACTCCTCGCCTGTCTCTTTTTCTTTCCTAAGGCACCATTTTAGAATTTCAGTTTCTACTGCTTTAGCAAATATAATATATCTAAATTTTGTTTTCTCGCATTTTGGCAAATTAGTAAAAGTTGATATATACTCCCTTTTATCCTCTATGACTGTTTTATGAAATGCTTTTGCTAATTCCAATAGACTCTCACCATAAGTTTGCTTTTCACTAATGCTTATACTACAGGCTTGGCAGTAACTTACTAACCTTATGTTTATAAACTCCTCTTGCTTAATGTGTAAATCTGAATCATACACATCGTCAAAGAACTCTGGACTTTGCATAAATACAGTGTTGTTTATAAGTGCTTGATGAGAATAATTGATTGGCTTTTTACTTCCCTGCTCAGTTGTCCACAAATTAGGAAAAAACTTATATAATTTGCTCGGCATCTCTTTCTTAGTGCGAGATGAAAATTCAAGATAACCTAGCTTTTCAATTTCCGATAAAGTGTATAAGTTGCCGTTAACCACACAATATTTTAGTTCCGCCTTGCCTCCGCTTTTTACAAGTGCCATTATATTCTTTATAGCACTCTTTATCCCACTTGGCTTCTTTTCCGATTTAGTCTTTATTTTTTCTTTTTTGCTCATGCCTTGCCCTCCACGATTGCGATTTCTTCGGGGGTTAGGTTGTACAATTTATAAACAAGTTGGTCTATATGTTCTTCGTTTTCTTTTGTACTTATAGTAACTGATTCTTGTTTTGAATCTAAAATTTTTCTAACTATTGTCTTTATCTCATTGATAACGCTATCTGACGCATACGGAAATCTAAATGGCTCAATATAGGCTGTTTTGAAATAATAATAATTGTTATTAAATGCCGTGCTTGTTGATGTTATAAAATAATAAAACAATTTACTATTAAGAATTGAATAATAGTAAAATAAGTTTTCATTATGTTCTTTAATCGGAATAAGGCTATATCCGCCCGCGTCGGGATAACATTTCATTGTATCATAGGCAAAGCTCGGATGGTTTTGCAACTGCGGTGTTATCAATTTATCTGATTCAAAAATTCTTTTTTCTCTAGCGCGATGCAATGAATACCAACAAGTAGGATTTGTTTTATACTTGATTTTTTTATCAATCAAATAATTCTTAAAATTTGAAATGTATTGATACGCTAAAGGATATTTTTCAATCAAGGTTTTTTCGTCTATTGGATTAGTTTTACCTTTTGCATCTATTATATGAGGATAAAAAATATAGCTTTGATTGACAGGTTGCGAATATCTTTTAATATCCTCGCCTTTAAGAAGCGGTTTCATTATTTCGCTCTCAATTCTAACCGACTTTTCTAAGCTCTTTGAATAGCCACTAAAAACACCACCTTCATTGCTTCCCTCAAGAATAAAAATATCATCCCCAACTGTTATTGCGCCTTGATAAACACCCTCAAATATATCTAGCCACTTTAGTAGGAGCGTTAAATATCTTATCTAAAACTGTGTGGCTTGATGCGCTAAAAGTCCATGGCTCTTGAAGCTCGTCATAGTTTTTATGCTGGAATGCTAAAGAATATAAGTCGCTAGATTCAGCATAAGCAAATTGAATTTTATCGCTTTCTTTTTTATAGAAAAATACTCCTGTATAAGTAATGGCATTATCAAAAACTTGGCTCACTCCAAAATGGATAAATTTACTTAATGCTTTTGCGCCATATATCCACTTTCTCATTCCGCTACCATAATCAGCACTAATAAACCTGTGTGGCTGAATATACACACAAACACCCTTCTCTTTTGCAAGTTCAACGGCTCTCTCTACAAAAAGTACATAAATATCAAATTTTCCTGTCGCAGACTTGTATTTCTTCTTTAATGTCTTAGCTTGTTCTTTATCTATATTTTGAATCTTAATATACGGCGGATTGCCAATTACAATATCAAAGCCGCCTTGAACACCAAACATCCACTCTGGGTCAAACCATGGGGTCATTTCGTTTTTGAATGGCGACCAATTAGATAATCTTTGATAACGGTCTGACCCCGACATTTTTTGAAACTTATATAGAGATGCTTGGAACATCTTTTTTTGAATATCGCCAAACTCCTCTCTTAATTCTGCGCGCCGCCCGCTATCCGCGTTAAAATATTCTTCTCTTACATTTTTTAACTCGCTAATGTGGTCTTCCACCTCAAATAGCGTAGCTTGCACAGCCGTTCTTTTTACTCCATCCACCTGCGTTTCCGTTCCGTCTTCTAATTCAATCAAAGTATTAGCGATTACAAACTTAAAGTCAAGATTAGGCAGCGGATTAACACCTCTATTATCTTTTGCATCGTCAACCTTTTCTTCTATGATTAAAGACAAGAAGCAACGAAGTCTTGATATTTCGACTGCTATCGGTTGAATATCTACACCAAAAATAGTTTTTTGAATTACAAGCAATTTGCGAATGTAGTCAAAACTCTTTTTTTCAAATTCTCTGCGCACCAGCATTGGCACATTTTCGCAAACCTTATCAAACCACAAATTACATAATGGGTCTACCTCTTGCAAGATATATACAACTTTTTGCAGCATCCCTATTGGGAACGCTCCCGAGCCACACGCTGGGTCGAGAACAGTTAGCGTATATAGCGCGTTTATAATTTTTTTGCGTTCAGCAGTTTCTAATGCCGCGTCGCCATTATCCCGCGCATAACTAATTATTGTTTTTAGTTTCTCCTCATCAATATCCGTTTTCTCTTTTAGGTATTCCAAAAGGCTACTATCAACCATATAGTCAACAATATCGCGCGGGGTATAAAAGCTGCCTGTGCTTTTCTTTGCGCTCTCGCCTGTTTCAGGATTGATTTCAGCAAGCAGGTTTTCAAAGATACGACCTAACATTTCGGGGTCGATAGATAGTTCAACATCGTATGATGTGTTTTCGTCTACTGTAAAATTATATTCGCCCAAAACCGCAAAAAAATCTTTGAACCATTGATTAGGTATCGTCACTAATCCCATTGCCGCGCTTTCGCTGCTTGCCGTATATTTATATAGGTCGTCGGGTTTATGCGGCGAAAATAATCCGCCGTTTAAGTATGGTATTTGATTAAACTTATCCTCAACACCAAACTTGCCTTGGCGGCGATTTCGCACAGTATTTAGCACCTCAAAAAATAATGGTGCTAATATCGTGTTGTAGTATTCAGCGTTTTCTTCTATTGCGTTTAACGACAATACGCTATCTGGCATCAACGGCAATCCCGCATCACTTTTTTTCTCTCTTAAAAACCAACAAAATACTATTCTGCCGATAAGACGCACCGCAAACTCTGCGTATTTATTTCTATCAACAACACTATGCAAATTAAGTAAGCCTTTGTATGCTACATTATCACGCTTACCGCCCACTAACTCGGTAAAACGCTCTGCAATTTGACTATAAAACTGCTTATTAACCACCTCTAGCGAGAACCTTGCTACTAATTCATCCAGCGTTGAAACCTTGCCTTTCTTTAGAAGAAAATCATAAGCTGTTTTTGTTTTTGTGCCATAGCCTAAGCTGTAGGAATAGCGGCGCGGGTTAGATAGAACCTTAACTACTGTGTCGCCGTCAAATTCGTATTTGCTTGTTAGTAGCGAAAAGCGATAATTCTTTTTGTCGTGATTGCTAAATGTGACTATCGCATTGTTGATGCGGTGCTGGCGCAAAATCTTAAACATCTCTTGCGTTATGGCTACTCGGCGATTCTGAACGCCCGCGTTAAGTACAACCTCAAATACCGATACATCACAAGCGCGTGATTCGCCTAGTTGCGTTACGCTTGCAAAAAGACTACTGCTATGCTGAACAATATGTGTTGCGCTCTCAAAATCGGGTAGCAATTCGTTATCTACCAAATACAAATAATTGCTTTGGTCATATTCTTTTTTTAGAATTTCCTCTGCTTGACTAATCGTTAGCATTTCTCAAATCCTCCGTAAACATAATTATCTCGGTAATGCTATCAATACTCTCTGCCTTATTCTTGATTTGCATCAAATAATGCTCCGGTATCAATTCCTTTATTTTATCGACAACCTTACACGCATCAGATTTTTTAACCTTGATTGCCGCAAGGTATTTTAACTCCCCGTCACTAAGGTCATCATATACTCTTATTGACTCTATCAAATCCGTTAGGTAATTTTTTTGTGCAACGCAAAGCAACAACAATTTTTCTACATTGTCAATAGCCTTACCTTTTCGTTTATCTAGTTTAACTTTGCTTGGTGGCTTGGCTATCGCCTTGCGAAGTTTAGCAAATTTAGCGTCAAGATTTTCGTCTAACTTAAAGCCTTTCTCGTCTTTGTCTGCCTTAAAGAAACCCAGCACTTTATCGGCTGGCAAAATCTCTGCCTCGATACTATCACTCTCGGCTAATGCAAACAGCACATTATCGCCGCGCTTTGCAAAAGAGATTGCAACATCGGTTGCCTTGCCTTTGCGGACAATTTTTACGCGCTCCGGAATTGCCGCCGCATCTCTTTCTAACTCCACATTGTGCTTGATTGCATTATAGGTGTTGCGATATTCATTATCCCAACTTTTATCGTTAGACCCTTTGTCCGCTTCTTCGTATTGATTTTTGAAGTAACTTTCTAAAGTTTCGTCGGGTGTTAGTGTCTTTGTGTCCGAGCCTACTATGTTATTTATAAGCAGCATCTTTAGAGTGGATATGCCCTTTATTCTTGTGTTGCCTTCGCCAATATCCGTCGGAAAAAAGTTATAGATAAAAATATTATCAAACATCTTTTTGTTGATACGATTGATACGACCAATTCTTTGCACAACTCTTGTAGGATTGTAAGGAATATCATAGTTGATAATAACGCCCGCGCGGTTGAGGTTGAAACCCTCACTTAGCGCATCAGTTGCCACGATAATATCAAAATCATTGACTTGCTCTGCCGCATTATGTGACGCGTCAAAATTTTGTTTAACTATTTGTCTTTGAGTTTTTGCAAGCCCACCTTTATAAAGCAACGCTCGATAATTGTGTTTTTCTAGCAAGTCTTTTATATATTCCGCTGTATCAGAGAATGACGAGAATATAACAATTTTGCGACCTTTGTTTTCTTTTTGCAATTTGTCAATATGCGATTTAACCTCGTCAAACTTAGGGTCTGCCCCTATTTTGCCGCCAGCAAACCACTTATCTCTAATTGCCGATAATAGTTGAATATCATTTTTAACCGCGTCTATATAATCAGTCTTGAATAACTCACGCTTAAATTTCATGCCCTCTTTTTTTGCTTTTGCAGCATCTAGCGGTTCGTTATCCGGGTCGGACACAGCGTCCAATATCTCGTCAACATCAGTAATATCCATATCGCTTGGGTCGCCAAGATAGCCAGCCTTCTTGATAGGCACAAATCCTTTATCCCACCACTTAATAATATTCTCGTAAGAATCAATCAAGCTACTTAATGTTTTTCTAAATGCGTCTTTTGAGCTTTCAAAGCGCATCACAAGCAATCGTTTCATAAATTGAGCCAAGTTTTTTTGGAACAATCTAATATCTGTCGCCTCAAAGAAATCGCCGTATGTGTCCATAAATTCGGCGTGATTATTTAGATAGTTTGCAGCATTATACCTTGCACAAGTATGTTCAACACTCAATTTATCTAGCGTATCAAGATATAGCTCTCTAATCTCTCCCAAATCGTATTCAACAACTTTGGGACCTACAACTTTTGGGAAAGCTACTCCCTGCGCTTTTAGGTCGTCTGCGTATTCTTTAACCTCTGTCAAATCAATCCTGCTGCGTCTTACGATAACAGGCTCTATTAGCACTCTCAATTTTTGACTTAGGTCTTTTAGTTTTTCGTCTATAATTTCGTTACGACCTTGTTTGCCTTCTTTTTCTAGTTTTGCATATTCAGCAAAAAGACTAGCAAAGCTCACACCCAAATTATCCACCGACCTAATTGTAGAGCGGCTTGGAGATTGGAATAATTTAATAAGCGCGAATACATCGTGCGGGCGATTATTGTATGGTGTCGCTGTAAGAAGAATTACTTTATTATCGGGATTAGAGCGCGTCAGTTGATGTAGTTGCATATACGCTTCGCTTAGTTCGTTGCGATAGCGGTGTGCCTCGTCTATAATATATAAGATAGGTTGATTATCCGCTGCATATCTTTTATAGGCTTCTTCAATTTTGCCGCTACTATAAACCTTTGCACCTCTCAAGCCAAAATCTTGATTATATTCTTCCCATTGGTCAACTAGATGTGGCGGCACAATAATAACCGTTTTATCCATGTCTAAGTTACGCGCTATCGCTGATGCAATTATTGATTTTCCAAGACCAACGACATCCGCTATGATTACACCATTATTTTTATTTACACAATCCACACCATATTTGATAGCATCCACTTGATATTTTAGATTACTAAATTTGCCACCCGTTATTTGACTCGGCGATTGAACTCTGCAATTATCTAGCGGCTTATACAATTCAAACAATATCCGCGCATAAACGCTATATGGCGAAGGCTGGGCAAAAATATACAATCTCTCTTTTAGTTTTTTTACAAAATCGTCATTACCCTCGATATTTATATCTACAGCCTTTGAGTCGTTCCATTGCTCCTCGAACTCCGATTTGTATTCTTCGTATTTTTCGTTTGTATTAAGAGGCTCGTTTAATTCACCTTGCCCTACTAAACCATTATAGGTAAAGTTTGACGAACCCATTATCACGCTTCCTTTATAAACACCCATGCCTGTGTGTTCTTTGGCATAAGTAAAAACATAAGCCTTGCCATGCTTTCTTACACTAGCAAGTCTAATCTCTAAAGAGCCGTCAATTAACTTTTGCAAAAACATTTCAAAAACCTTGCGACTATCCGTGTCGTCAAATTCCTCTGCTAAAATTGACTTGTTAAACATTCCCACAAAACTATCAACATAGTCGTTCATTGTTTGACTCTTGCCTCTTATCGGATATGGCGGTATAGAATACGAGTCAAGACAAATATCTTTACTATATTTAACCGCTGCCGATACCTCGCCAATCTTCTTTGGGTCAATAGTCATTCCAACAAGGATTCTAATCTTTTTATCCTTCAACTCGTCAGCGAGTTCATTAAAGCCAGAAAAATAAAAATACCCTGTCATTATATCCACGCTCTCGGTTTTCTTGAGTTCGTTTCTAAATGCCTCTAGCATGGTTTTTTTCTTGTTATCAATTATTGATGCCATTATCTACTTACCTCCCCGTCAAAAGATATACCCTTACTCTCGCAAAATTCAAAAAACCTGCGCCGAGTATCAAGGCTCGGTTCGGTGCGATTATTCTCAAGCCTGCTAATAGTAGCAAAACTTACACCTATCTCGTGAGCCAACTTTTCTTGACTCAAAAATAATTTATCCCTAACAATTTTAATTTTTTCGGAGAAACTCATATTCATTCCTTTTAAGCGTTTGATAGTGCTTACTGTGATATTGCATTGTTATAGCATCTAAAAGCAAAAAAATATACGCTTACACCCCATATTATAGCAAGTTCCGCTTAATAAAGCAAACAAAAAAGCCCTATTTATTGTAAAGTGCCAAAAACTCAAACACCCCCACAGTTTACGCGTAGTCGCCTTTTGCATCATGCCGCCATTATTTACCGCGCTACAACCGTCAATGCTGTGTGCGATAAACTGTGCCATTTGGGTGCAAAATATAGTTCAAGTC
>WRAF01000006.1 GCA_009780325.1 Bacillota bacterium
ATGAGCTTACTTTTATTTGTATGTGCCGTCAATATCATATTTCCAGAAAAATAAATAGCCGCATGTTTTCTTTGATATACTAATGTACACATAAATAGAAGAGATCTTATAAGCAGCATGACATAAATTTAAATCTAAGCGGAATAGAAATTGCGTTTAGTAAACAGTTTTATTTTTATTTTTGGCATGCTATAAAGCATCTCTTCTTTATCTTCCGAGTTATTTATCCCTCTTGATTTAGAGATATATTCAGAAACATATTTTTATAAGGATGAGATGCTTAGCAGCATGACAAAATAGGATTTTTAAAGCAGCACAGAAATTACACTTATTAAACAAATTCAATTTATGTCATTCTGCTAAGCATCTCTTCTTTACTTGAAAGACAGGAATATTTAATTTAATACCCCTTTTATTCTTCTTACTCCGCTGCTGGATGACTGCTCTTTTACTATCTTAAATACTCCTAATTCTCCTGTCTTTTCTGTATGCGGACCACCGCACATTTCTAATGAATATCCTTCTATTTTATATACTTTTACTTTTTCACCATATTTATCACCAAACAAACCTATTGCCCCCATTTCTTTTGCTTTCCCTAATTCTATCTCTATACACTCTATCTTTATATCTTTTTTTATAGCTTCATTGACAATGTCCTCTGTTTTTTTAATTTCATCAGCTGTCATGGGTCTATTAAATGAAAAATCAAAGCGTAAGCGTTCTTCAGTAATATTGCTCCCTTTTTGATTAACATCATCTCCCAGCACTTTTTTTAACGCACTATGCAGTAGATGAGTAGCAGTGTGTAAACGAGTAACAACAGCAGTATTATCAGCCAGCCCGCCTTTAAATTTTTGTATCGAGCCAGCACTGGATTTTGCCTGATGCTCTATAAAACATTTATTGAAACTATCAACATCTACTTTTAAAGTATGCTCTTTTGCTAATTCAATTGTCATCTCTAACGGAAACCCATAAGTATCATATAATTTAAACGCAGCTTTTCCGCTTATGGTATCACCCACTAAATAATGCTTTAATTTATCAAATTCCTTTAATCCGCCCTTAATGGTTTTTTCAAATCTGTCCTCTTCTATGGCAATTTCATTTAGAATTTTATCTTGGTTTTGACCTATTTCTTTATATATATCTTTATAAGTATTTATAACCGTTTTAGCCACTTCAACTATAGAATTTTTGGGCATATTTAATTGATTTGCATAACGAATAGCACGACGAAGCAGCCTTCTTAAAACATAGCCTTGGTCGGTATTCGACGGGGTAATCCCTTTTATATCGCCTATCATGTGCACGCTTGTCCTGATGTGATCAGCTATTATTCTGATAGCCTTTGTTTTTTCTGAATTTTCACCATGTTTTTGTCCGCTGATTTCTTCTATTTTTTTGATTATAGGTACAAAAATATCTGTTTCATATACAGATTTTTTGCCTTGCAATACACATAATGTGCGCTCTAATCCCATACCTGTATCCACATTTTTTTGCGCTAAAGTTTCAAATTTACCTTCATTATTTTTATTGTACTGCATGAAAACATCATTCCAAATTTCTAGATATTTTCCGCAATTACATGAAGGATCACACCCTTTTTTGCAGTCAACTATGTCTTTTACAAAAAACATCTCTGTATCAGGGCCACACGGGCCAGTTTGTCCTGCAGGTCCCCACCAATTATGCTCTTTTGATAAATAAAAAATTCTATCTTTTGGTATGCCTTGCTCTATCCAAAGCTTTGCTGATTCTTCATCTTTAGAAGCATTTTTATCACCTGCAAAAACGCTTATTGCCAAATTTTTTAAAGGAATACCTAAATATTTTTCACTAGTCAAAAACTCAAAACTCCATGCTATCTGCTCTTTTTTAAAATAATCACCCAAACTCCAATTGCCCAGCATTTCAAAAAATGTGCAGTGGCTGTCATCGCCCACTTCATCAATATCCCCTGTCCTTATGCATTTTTGTGCGTTGACTAAGCGTGTCCCTTGCGGGTGTTTTTGCCCCATTAAATAAGGGACTAATGGATGCATGCCCGCTGTTGTAAATAAAACAGTAGGATCATTTTCAGGAATAACAGAAGCTGACCCAATTTCTTTATGGTCTTTATCTAAATAAAACTCTATCCACATTTTTCTTAAACTTATTGAACTAATTTTTTTCATTGTTTTGCTCCTTAGGTTCATCTTCATTGGTTTCATTAAAGCCAATACATGTTTCTATAAATTCTTTACCAAAACTTGTGAATTTCCATACCATATCTGTATGAGAACTATAATAGTTTTGATCTTTTGATAACAAATCTTTTAATATTTCCTGTTGTATATCTCTTAAATCTTTAAAAATTTTATTTTCTCCTTTATGATTTTCAATGTCAGCATTCTCTATCTTAATTATACCCAATCGTTTAAGTGATGATATACTTTTATTAATTTTACCAATCGTTAGTTTTTCTGTTTGTTTATCATCTTGCTTTAATGCTAATATATAATTTCCATCAATAACATTTAACTGATATATTCCATCTAATATTTTATCTTTTAATTTTGTATAAACCACTGCATTATTAATTTTATCATTTGCCATATCTTTTAACAGCCTTGCATCATTACTACTCAACTGATTAATAACATTAACATAAGCTGGATGACATTTATCACTAACCCTATTATCCATTGAATTTTTTAATAATTTAGTAAACATATTTTTTAGTTCTTCTTCATCCAATCTTGCTTTTAATGAATCTAATATAGGCACTAAAATATTTATTGGCGCTTCTTGCCTATTTTCAACAGGTATATTTTCATACTCTTTTTCTAAATCATTAATAAAAGCTTTTGTTTTTATCTCAAATCTTGCATTTAATTTATGTAGCGGCGCAGCAACAACATGATTAAAAAACCCAGTTAATGCCCCAAAAAAACCACCCGCATTTTTTACTGCTGGCTTTAGACCATCATCATAAACTTTGCCTGCTAATTCTACTGCTGTATCTTTTTTTTCTTTAAGTTTTTTCATTTAGAATTCCTTTGTTTAAAACTTTCTTTTTAACTGATTCTAAACCATCTAAATCTATCAATATAAACTTCTATTTTAAAACCATCAATATAAGCATTTAGGTGAGGGGTGATTCTTAAGAGGGGAGAGGGAATTCAAGACCCTCTCCCCTCTTAAGTCTTTTCTTCTTTTTTGAAAAAAGAAGCTTATAGTTTCTGTTTAATTAAAAAATCTAAAATGCTTTTTCATTTATATCTACTCATCTCTCTTTCTTGATCCCTCTTAATATCCTTCTCTTTTATAGATTGCTTTTTATCAAATAACTTCTTTCCTTTTGCAAGTGCTATCTCCATCTTAATCCTGCCATTTTTTAAATATATCATTAACGGTACTACAGTTAATCCTTTCTCTTTTATCTTTCCTATCAGTTTATTAATCTCTCTTTTGTTTAATAATAACTTTCTATCCTGTCTAGAATCCTGCTTTTCAAAAGCAACACCCATTTTATATGGCGCAATATGTGCATTTTTTAAAAAAACTTCCCCTCCAAAAACAAAACAAAAACTTTCCTTTAAAGACACATCACCTGCCTTAATGGATTTTACTTCCCAGCCTTTTAATACAATGCCGGCTTCATATTTTTCTTCAATTTCATAATCAAAGAAAGCTTTTTTATTTTTTTCAATTATCTTCATACTTTTTTAGAAAAAATATGCCAAAAACTTTTATTCTTTTAATATTTTTGACAAACTTTCTTTCATACTCTTAACTCAAAATTTTTACTCTATTTCCCCACACAAAAATTTTTAAAAACCTCATCTATTATATCATCTGTTGCTGAAGCTCCTGTAATTTCTCCTATATTATAATAAGCAGTCATCAAATCCGAATAAATCAGCTCTAAATTTATATTTTCTATATTATCTAATCCACTTTTTAGTGCAATATACCCCCTATAAACACAATCATAATGCCTTTTTTCTGTTAAAACAATGTCTGTATTAATAGTATTTATACTTTTTTCAAAGATTTTTTGTTTTAAAATATCAATGTTTATATTTTTTAATGCAGAGATTTGGATTGTTTTTGATGATTTTTTTATATCCTTAATTAAGTCTATTTTATTTTCTATTAAAATTTCATTTTCTTTTAATTCTTTAGGATTTTTATCACCAATTTTAATTATGTTTAATATTATATCAGCTTTTTGGATTTGCTGTTTAGCTTTATCTATACCAATTTTTTCTACTATATCACTGCTTTCTCTTATACCAGCTGTATCAAATACATTAAATTTATAACCCTTATATTCATAATTATCTTTAATTATATCTCTTGTTGTACCAGCTATATCTGTGACTATTGCACTATCATTATTTGTTAATACATTCATTAATTGAGATTTTCCTACATTTACATCCCCTGTTAAAACTACATCAACACCATTTTTAATTAATTCCCCTTCACTATAACTATCCTTTAATTTTTCAATATCTTTATAAACAGCATTTATTGTTTGTTTTAGTTCTTGTATCGTATCTTCTTCAATTCCCTCTTCTGGATAATCTATATAAGCACTCATTTTAGATAATTGCATCTTTAATTTAATTAAAATCTCATCAATCTTTATTTTCAATATACCATTGTGTAATGCAAATGCATTTTTAACTTGCTCTGTAGTAGAAGCATTAATTAAAGAAAGCACCCCTTCGGCCTTTGATAAATCTATCTTTCCATTTAAAAAAGCACGCTTGCTAAATTCACCGCCTTTTGCTAAATTCACCCCTTTTTCAATAAAATATCTAATTATTGCTCCGCTTATCCCGCTCCCCCCATGCGCATGAATTTCTACCATGTCTTCCCCTGTATAACTTTTTGGACCTTTAAAATAAACCGCCATCACCTTATCGTTAATTCCGCCGCCTTTAAATGTTCCATACCTTAATGTTCTCTCTTCGTTTTTATTTTTACTAAAAAAACAATCATCAAGCAACTCTATTACTCTACTCCCAGACAATCGTATTATACTTATTGCTCCGTTAGCTGCATTTGCAATTATACTTTGTCTTTCTATCATTAAATTTCCCTTTATTCCTTTTTATATAAAATAATATTATAATTTATATAGTTAATAGTTATTATAGTAGTATACAATTAACATTTGTTGATAACACAATATATAGTTTTATATATAGTTTTTAAATAATATATATAGTATTTATTAAAAAAAATTGTATTGTATAATAATTAAACATTTATTAACAAAAATACTATATATTAAAATTATATAAACAACAAAAAAATCTATTTGTGAAATATAAGTGATAACAAAGTGATAGATTAAAAAAGAAGTAAAAGTTGTCCACAATTTTATTAACAATTGTTAATAAACAATAAATATTATCAACAATTATTTATTAAAACTATTAACAAAATAGATTAAAAGTTTTTTGCCTGCTTTTTTACAAAAAAGTAGGTGACAAGATGATGAAAATAGTGTATCATAAATGTATGGAAAATAGCAAAAGTTTTTTGCCTGCTTTTTTACAAAAAAGTACGGCTTTTTTACAAAAAAATGAAAAGTTTGAAAAATATTTTGAAATACTTATAAATTGGAATAATAAAATAAATTTAACAACAATTATAGAAAAAGAAGAGGTTTATTTAAAACATTTTTTAGATAGCATAATAGCAGAAGAGTTTATTGATAATGGCGCAAGCGTTTTAGATATTGGCAGCGGTGCAGGATTTCCTGCATTGCCGCTTGCTATCATTAGAGAAGATATAAATTTTTTATTGGTTGAAGCGGTAGGAAAAAAAGTAAATTTTTTAAATGAAGTTATTAAAGAGTTAGCAATAACTAACTCAAAAGTAATACATTCAAGGATAGAAGATTTAAAAAAGATTAATAAAACAAAATATGATTATGTGACAGCTAAAGCAGTTGCAAAGTTAAATACTTTAATAGAATACGCATTGCCTTATTTAAAAATAGGCGGCAAATTGATTGCATATAAAAGTAATGATATTGATGAAGAGATAAAAGATGCAAAAAATGCATTGTGTGAGCTTTGTGGTGAAATTGTGAAAATTGGTGAAATACAGCTTGATGAAAATATCAAAAGAAAAATTATTGTTATTCAAAAAATAAAAGAAAATAATAATAAATATCCACGTGAAGGCAATAAACCACGTATAAAGCCTCTTTGAGTATTAAATATTTAAATAAAATTGTAAAAACATTGAAATATTATCATATGTTGTGTATTTTTACTTGACAAAGACCAAATATAGTGTTAGATTTTGTTGTATGTTTTTATTGTAAATAAAAACATTAAAAATCATTCATTTGGGAGATGAAGATGAAGCAGCAAAAGATAAATTGGCATATAACAAAGACTCTAATTTTTCTTGGTATTTTGCCAAGTACGGCAGGATATAAATACATTAAAGAAATAATATATTTATATATAGATTATGATATTCTCAAATTGAGTGATGCATATTCTATCATTGCAAAAAACTTTAGCCAAACTCCAGAATTGATTGCTGCAAGCGTGAGAAACGCATTAAAAAGTGCAAACAATAAAAACCTTAACAATAAACTTGAAATTTTAATGAATACAAAGATTTTTAATAAAAACGATAATGTAACAAATGGAGAGTTTTTTGGTTTAATGTCAACATATCTTAAATATTGTTGGGACGGGAACTAAATATTGAGCTGCTACTACATAGTTTAGATAATAAAAGTGATTATTGATAAAATAAGTTCTTTCCAAGTGTAGTTTATTTGTTTGTTAATAGACATTAACAAACGGGGCGCCCTATATAGGGCGCCCCCGCAGCCCGCAAAGCGTAAGCCCACAAAGACCTCATAGCGTGGCCTTATGTGCCCCAAAGGGCACTTTTGTTCTATTTTATGTAATAATTTGTTTTTTATTGGCTTAGGTAGATTTATTAGTATACAGGTATTCTCCTACTTTAATATTATATTAAAATAAATCCTAACGGATACAGAATATAAATTATATATTATAAAATATATAATTTATATGTATTACAAAGACATATGTTGTTTCACGTGAAACAATTCGGCATATATCAACAAAAAATTACCGTATGTTTCACGTGAAACAACATATATAACAAAAAAGAGAGCTATTATGCTCTCTTTTTTGTATGGTTTAATTACATATCTTTATGTTTTAATACATCTATTAGTTCAACAAATCTATCTAAGTCGTCACGGCTATAATAATCTATAAATATACGGCCTTTTGTATTGTTTCCAAATGCAGATACTTTTGTAGCAAATACACGCTGCATGTTTTGTATAAGTTCTTGAAACTCAATATTGAATACAAACTTGTCCTTGCTGTTGGCATTATCTGGATTTTTAAATGCTCTGACTAGTTCTTCAAATTTACGTACTGACATTTTTCCATCTAGTGCTTTCATTGCCAGGTCAATTTGAGCCTCTTTATTTTCTATTGAGGTCAAAATTTTTGCGTGAGCCGGAGAAATTCTTTTTTGTGCTACTAAATCTACAACTTTTTGCGGTAAAGTCAAAAGCCCAAGCATATTTGTCACAGCAGATCTGCTTTTGCCAATCCTATGTGCAACTTCTTCATGTGTATAATTATGTTCGTCCATCAGCTGTTTAATAGCATTAGCCGTTTCAATGGGATTTAAATCCTCTCGCTGCAAGTTTTCTATTAAAGAAATTTCCGCAACTTGCTGCGGCGTATATTTTCTAATAATAGCAGGTATAGTTCTAATACCAGCACGCCTGGACGCACGCCAACGTCTTTCACCAGCAATAATCATATACCTATCATCTTTAGGTACAACAATTATTGGTGTAATCACCCCGTGTACTCTGATACTGTTGACTAATTCATCTAAAGCAGCCTCATCAAAGATTTTTCTAGGCTGTTTTTCATTGCGCATTATTGCTTCAATAGCTAATTCATTAGTAACAGCTTCTTGCTGGGATAGGGGAATAGAGACACCTTGCTTTATTGCCTCTCTTTCTTCAAACTTTTCTAAAAAATCGTCATTTTCGCCTAATAGGGCTCCCAACCCTTTTCCTAATCCTTTTTTCATATTGTATATTTCCTTTTATTTATGAAATTTTGTAGAATGGATAATTTAATCTGTTTTTCAGGAAAAATCCAATCCAAAATATTTTTGTATGATATAAGTATATAGATATATTTATGTAGAGTCAATATATATTTATATCTAAATCAAAAATTATATGTGATAAATATGTGATAAATTGTGTTTAATGTGTGAAATTTGCAAACTATAGCTAATTTTACACCAAAAAATGCAGAATATTAATATATTTTTCTGATATTTTTGGAAACAATGCAATTATTCTGTTATTTTTGTTAAAATTTTAATTATGGAGAAAACAAGGATTAGAGAATTGAGAGAAGAAAAAGGATGGACTCAAATGCAGCTTGCTAAAGAAATTGGAGTCAATCGTAGATCTATTAGTGAGTATGAAAGAGGCAGGGTTGAACCAAGTATACAAACGATAAAAGCGTTATGTAAGCTTTTTGAATGTACTTCGGATTATTTGTTGTGTATTACAGAGTTCTAGTTTATAATTTTAGTCAAAATTACATAAAAAACCACATAAAAACATTTTGTTTAATAATTAATAAATGTTATTATAATGAGGCACAAAAGCATTTAAAGTTTTTTGCCTTCTTTTTTTCTAAAAAAGAAGGGGTGCTTTTTTTAAAAAGTACACAAGGAGATTAAAAAAATGAAAATTGGTGTACCTATTGAGATTAAAAAACACGAATATCGTGTGGGCTTAACGCCTTTCCATGCCAATGCTTATATTAAAGCTGGTCACACTGTATATATCCAAAAGGATGCAGGCAACGGCAGTGGATTTAGCGACGATGATTATAAAGCAGCTGGCTGCCAAATTCTAAATACTATTGAAGATATTTATGCTGCCGCAGAAATGATTATCAAAGTTAAAGAGCCTTTAGAGCCTGAATATAAACTAATGAGAAAAGGTCAAATTGTTTATACATATTTACATTTAGCTGCATTTAAAGAGTTAACTGAAGTAATGGCTAAAAATGGTGTAATCGGTATTGCATATGAAACTATAGTAGATAAAAAAGGCGGCTTGCCATGCTTAAAGCCTATGAGTGAAATTGCAGGAAGATTGGCTACGCAAGAAGGCGCTAAGTTTTTAGAAAAACCTTTTGGCGGTCGTGGAATTTTATTGGGTGGTGTACCAGGAGTATTGCCTGCAAATGTAGTAGTAGTAGGCGGAGCTGGTGTAGTTGGCGCAAACTCTGTTGCTATGGCAGTGGGTATGGGCGCTAATGTTACGGCGATTGATGTAAACATTGACGCATTAACTGCAATGGATAATCATTATCAAGGCAGAGTACGTACATTATTTAGCACAGAGGCTGCTATTAAACAACAGCTTGCTGAAGCGGATTTAGTAATCGGTGCGGCATTGATACCAGGTGCGGCTGCTCCTAAATTAATCAAAAAAGAGCATTTGTCAATAATGAAAAAAGGTGCGGTTATTGTGGACGTAGCGATTGATCAAGGCGGGTCGGCAGAAACGGCTAAGATGACATATCATGACAACCCTGTTTATACAGAGCAAGGAATCGTACATTATTGTGTGGGCAATATGCCGGGTGCTGTGCCTATTACATCAACTTCTGCACTAAACAATGCTACGCTAAAATATGGCTTGCAAATTGCCAATATGGGCTATAAAAAAGCACTTTTAGCAGACCCAGGATTGATGCTTGGTCTAAATACTTATGGCGGAGAAGTAACATGTAAACCTGTTGCAGAGTTTTTCAAAATGAAGTATGTTGATCCTAATACAATGATTAAGTAATTAATGAAGATGAGATGTTTCAATATAACTACAGGATGACAAAATTTAAGTTTTAAGCAGAGTAGTTTCTAGCGTTTAATGAACAATTTCAAAATTATGTCATGTTAGTCAAGCATCTTATCATCATTAAAAGATGTTTTGTATTATGAAACTACCCAAGAGGTATTGGTTGACTCGGCGTTTTTAATGCATCTCATCTTTAGAAAAATTAAAATAAATGTATTAGACCTGTTCAGTACCCTGCATGGCACATCTAAAACAGCTTTTTTTTATTCAAAATCCATGCTTTATCTGACCATGTAGGTTGCTGAACAAGTCTATTAATAAAATAAAAGGTAAAAAAATAAAATGTATGTAATTTTAGTTGAAATGGGATTAGGGGAGCGTATTTTAAGAAGCTTGCAATTTGATAACTGGCTTTGGTGGCTGTCTCAAGTTTTTGCTTTAATCGCCCTAATCTCTTTCATTTGGTCATTCCAAATTAAAGATAAAATCAAAATGATGATGCTTATTGGTCATGCTAGTACATCATTAGTAGTATCGGCTGCAATTTTAGGTAATTTCACACTTGCGGTGCTTTTTGGTCTTGCTGCTATCAGAAATTATGTTTTTTCATATACAGATACCAGAAAGAAAAAAGGCAAACATGTTGCAAAGTGGATTCCTTATGTATTTGCAGGTGTCTTTGCCACTGCAACTATTACTGCAACCGTATTATTTATGACAGTGTTTAGAGTTGAAATAACTCAAGTTTATAATGCTGTACACGGCGGATATAGCTATATAAATTTTGCAGCACCTGGATCAGAAAACGCATATCGCATGTATATAGAAGGTTATGGTTATAGGTATGTTTACCTTACAAGATGGGACGGCGGCTTTATGACTCCTAATTATGTTAGAGGAGTGCCTATTTCATTTTGGTGGGTAGAGGTTTTCATTTGCGCAACGCTGATTGGCTTGATTATCGGAAACATTTTGCCGGGCACATTAGTAATGAGACTAAGCTTTATTGCAAACAGAGGATTTAATATTGTTAACCATTTGATTTTTGGAAACATTATTGGGGTAGTAATTGCCGCAACCGCAATCGGGTCAAATTTATTGTTTTATATCAGAATGCTGCAAACACACCTGAAAAAGAAAAAGAGACTTGCTGGGGCTGGTCCTGAAGAATTAGAGCAAATTAGATTAGAAGAGCAGGCGGCAAAAGAGGCAAAAGCTATTTCGGCGCAAAGAGTATTGTCACCAGAAGTGGTTATTAAAAAAGAGGTAATTAGAAAATTATTGCCTACTCCTTTTGGAAAACCTAAGAAGGTGAAAAATGAGGCAGGGGAAGAAGTAGAAATAATTGAAGAAACCTTTGAAGAATGTGATGTAGAAGTGTGCACAAACAGTGAAACGGGTGAGATAATAAGTGAAGAGATTATTGCAAGACACGGAGAAGCTGCAAAAGATTAAAAAATATAGTATTAAAAAACAACTATCCACCATAAAAAGCTGTGGATAGTTGTTTTTTAATGTTCTAGGAAATATACTTCATGAAACACGATGTTTGAAAAAGTTTCGGACACCAAAAAAGGGACGCCAATACAAGGCGCCTGAAGTGGCTTTAGCCACCTTTTTTATAAGGTGGGAAATCTTTTGCTTTGCGATATTAATGCCAAGGTGGATACATAAGAAATAAAGAAGAGGTGCTTTAAGAGCGCTGAGCCTATGAATATTTCTTGAGTAATTGTCATAATGTGGAATATATTTTTCTAATGAAGAGATTCTTACAGAATGACATAAATTATAATAGACTATTATACGCAGTGACTATTCACTTTTTAAAAACCAATTTTTATGTCATTCTGTAAAAATCGTGCCAATAAGTTTTTCATTATCATAGAGACTAAAGTCTATAATTATGACAAGCTAATTTGCTGCTAAAACTATTAAACTACTCCATTCCAATATTCAACTAAAGAAAATACTTGAGTATAAAGTGGTGTGTGCCAGTCAAAACTACCGCCTCTCATGCCGTGAGTATTTGTAACAATTTGCATTAATACATTATTTAAAGCAAAGCGTGGGCGGGCAGGATTAAAATCCGATGCAGGTCTAATAGGATAAGCACTAAAATATAAAGAAATATCAGGCCCCGATCTATTTGTATCTAATCTTAAATTAGTGCGTCTAGCTAGTCTTGGATGTTCCCAAAAATTTTCTGCCGCCAAACTAGATTCATCAATATTAAAATTATCTTGTACAAAAATATCGTTTATACCAGAAAATGGAAATGCAACATGAGTACCAGAGGTTTCTTGTCTGATAGTCAAAGGTCGTATTCTGTTATTTTGTATCAAATTATTAAACGGCACAAAAAAGTCAATGTATTGGCTGGTGCTTTGATTGGCAGGCGGATTAGTAGAATTTAATGCACGCAATAAAAAGAAAAGATATTCATTGCAAAAATGTGCAAAATCACCAGGGGCATCCGGGACGCTTCTTATATTATAATTTGTTTGGTTAGGGGCAGGATAATATATTAAAAATGCATTGCGATAATCTGATCGGTAATCTACCCACATTTGATGAGAGCCATCTCCATAAATAAATTCACCATCCTGCACTAAAGCTGATACCATAGCTCTTCTCCAAGAAAATTTTGCTGCCATGTTTGCACTATCAAAAACTGTATAAGATGATATGCGCTCGGTCACTCCTTCATCATAGCAATAAGCAATCTTTAGTTCCATTTGAAGCAAAGTATATCTTAAAGTATAATTGTCACGACGCACAGTTGGTCTGGTGTCAGCTAGCTGTATATTTAAATTAGAGGGAAAGTTTAAAGAATATCCTTGTCTAAGCGTATAAGTAACGGTAGATAGTGACGGAACATTTATTAATTCACGCTCAATTTCATTTTCATCATTTCTTGTATTAAAATAGCGTCTAACTTCAAAAGTAGATATCTCGTGTACTAAAAAAGTGTCTTGACTCCAAGGTAAGGGGTCATTTAAACCAATAGTGACAACTTGTCCTGGTCCGCAAGCAGTGAGTGAGGCAGCAGCAAACAGTATACTAAAAAGCATAGCAACAATAATAATTAATTTTTTCATGAGAGTATTTTAGCATAAAAAGATTGATATATCAAGAGATTTGTGGTAGAATTTAATTGCTGTGAAAAAATGTTATAGTTATAATAAAGCATTAAAACAAACCATAGATTTGCTTAAAAATAGACAGGTGGATTTAAGTCTAAAGCATGTGGTTATTGTTCCTGAAAAATATACTCTTTTGGTTGAAGAGGCTATTTTTGAATATTCAAGCGGAGCATTTGATATAGAGGTAATATCTTTTAATAGACTCTATCAAAAACTTTTGGGGGAGTTTTGTTTATCAAAAGAGGGGGCAATTGTTGTAATAAAAAAGATATTATACAAAAATAAACTGCAGGTTTATGAAAAAACTAAAAATTTTAGCGGGGCTGCTTCTAAATTATATAAAGAGATTAGCACATTAATATTAAGCAATATTAGCATAAAAAAACTTAATAATATGATAGATAATGTTAATGGGGCATTGAAATTAAAAATGCAGGATATAAAACTTGTGTATGAGCAGTTTTTAAATGAGACTAAAGATATTATAGTAGATAGGCATGGGAAATTATTAGCATTAAATCAAACATTAAAAACAAACAATTATTTTTCAAATGCGCATACCTATATATTAAATTTTGATTATAAAACTGTATTAGAGCAATTAATTTTTAAGACTATCAAAAAAAATAGTGTGTCTTTTTTTGACACTCAAGATATTAAATTAAATGAATCAATAAACACTAAAACTGAAATTTATGCAGCGGCAAATTCAATCAGTGCAATAAAAGCGGCGGCAAAAAGGATAAGGCAGGCAAATTTTGAGGGTGCAAAATTTAAAGATATGGGGGTTGTTTGTGATTCTGGCTCTTTTGATGGGATAAAAAGAATTTTTTCTGAATTTAATATTCCGTTTTATATTGACCAAAAGCCGAAATTAAGAGACAATATAATATCAAAATACATTTTGACTCTGTTAGATTTAAAAAGAGTTAATAAAAGCAGTTTTTTTAAATTAGCAAAAAATGAACTTTGCAATATAGAAATAGACGATATTAATGTGTTTGAAAATTATTGTGATAAATATTTGATAGAGTACAAAGGATTTTATCAAGAATTTGAGGATGAGACAGCAGAGAGAGTAAGAAAAAAGCTGGTGAAAACAAGAGATAGTTTTTGGGATAGAGACATTAAAAATCTCTTGGATGGAATACTGGATAAAGAGAGTGACAGCAAAAGGATAAGGGAGTTGTTTGACTTAAGTTTAAATGCGAGTGAAAACAAAGATTTTATTTTAGAAACATTTAAAGAGAATTTGATTAGCAGTGTATCTTCTTCTATTGCTTATGTTTCAGATGCGGTAATAATATCAGATGCTGCAGCGTTTAGAGGCACAAATTTAAAAAAGGCATTTATATTGGATTTTAATGAAGGGGTTATTCCTGCACCAGAAAAACCAGAAGGAATTTTTTCTAATTCAGAATTAAAAAATTTAGGGATGGATTTAGCTAATTTAGCTATTCAAAAGCAACAATCAAAGATCAAAGACATCCTATCTTTTATGCATGATAGTGACCAGTTATTTATTGCCTATACAAAAAATGATGAAAAGCGCCCGTCTCCGCTTTTATCGTCACTAGATTTTGTTAATATTAATTTTAATTCAGAAACAAAAGAGCGGGCACTATTATCAAATAAAGACATGCATTTTTTAGGTAATAAATCAAGCGCACTAGAGTATCTATTATTAAATATCAACAAAGAAATCACACTTCCATTTATAGGAGAGTTATATCAAATATTAAAGACTGAAGCTGACAAGTTTTTGTTTAATAATAAACAAGAAACTACTAAAGACAAAGATTTTTTTGATAAACTGTTTTTTAAAGCAGGAAAGACTTCTGCAAGTCAGCTAGAAGAGTTTTATAGATGTCCGTTTAGGCATTTTGTTAAGTACGGCTTAAAGGCTAAAGAGATAAGGGGCGGAGAAGTAGATTTATTAGATGCAGGCAATCTTATACATAAAATTGCACAAGAATTTGTGTCGTCAAATTTTTGTGAAGAGACTTTAAAGACACAATTAAAAATGCCATTTGCTTCATATAAGTTTGATTTAAGTGAGAATGAAGGCAAAAAAGAAAGATTGATAAACATAATACAAAAGCTTGCATTAAGATTTAAAGAGTATATTAGGGCGGGGAGTTTTGCATTAATGGGTACAGAGATGGATATAGGCGGGATTGAGATAGAGGGATTGAAACTTATAGGTAAAGTGGATTATGCAGATGAAGTTGACATTGATAATAATAAATTTATCAGGATAATAGATTATAAGTCGGGCAGGGCTAAGTTTGTTAAAAATGAGGTTATTAAAGGTGAAAAGCTGCAGTTAGCATTGTATGTTTTAAGTTTTTTGCAAGAGGGTTATAAATTTGGCGGCATATTTTATTATCCGTTTAAAAGCAGATGGGCAGATAAAGATAATAAATTTAGTGGTATATTGGTAAAAAATGATAGAGTGATAGATAGCATGGGCGGTGAGAGAGTTATAGATTTAAAAGAAGCAAAGAGTGAAATAGAGATTGAGACTTTATTAAATGGGGCAGTAGATGCAGCAAGTGACATGATAAAAAGGATAAGAGCGGGGCAAATAAAAAAAGAAGCAAGCAAAGACAGCGTTTGTAAATATTGTAAATATTGTTTTGGAGATTAAATGCAAAAAATAGAGTTTAATAAGCAGCAATTAGATGCTATTAATATAAGAAACAAGGATATTTTGTTATCAGCATCTGCTGGCAGCGGAAAGACTACTGTTATGATAAACAGAGTGGTGTCACTTTTAAAAGAGGGATATGACTTGTCTAGCATGCTTATTGTTACTTTTACTAAAGCGGCAGCAGCTGATATGAGGGAAAAATTAAGCAAAGCTTTAATTAAACATAAAGATTTAAAGCATCAGTTAATTAATTTAACTGATGCGGATATATCAACGATTCATGTTTGGTGCAAAAAATTAATAGACCAATATTTTTATTTGATTAATATTGACCCTGATTATAAATTGATTGAAGACAGCATCAATTTGTTAAAAAAGGCGGCAGCAAAAGCCTTTATAGAATATAAAAAAGAAAATATCAACAATGAGGCATTTTTTGAGCTAGAAGAAATTTTTTCAGATAATTTAGGTGCAGAGGACTTAATAAAGATAGTTGTTAAATTAGTGTTAGAATGCAATATTAGCGGCATTGATGGTATACAAAAACTTTGTGATAATGAGTGCAGAAAAACATTGTTAGAACAAATTAATATAAAAAAGACAATTTTTAAACAAGAGATTGATGCCTTATATCAAGATGCGCTGATGGTCAATTTTGTTAGGAATATTATTCCGATTAAAGAATTAACTGTGGCACTTGAATTAACTACGCTAGATATTGCTGCAGCAAAAGGTATGGTTGGCAAAGACCCTGCTTTTATTGCCATCAATGATAAATATAAAGAACTTAAAGACAGAGTTTTGGATTTAGTGCAAAAAGAAATAGAGATAAAAAATGCTAAAGCACAAAATGATAAATATTTAAATATTTTGCTTGCATTAAAAGATAAAACAAATAAGGAGTTTTTAGCTTTAAAAAGAAAAAAAAATGCATTGGATTTTAATGATTTAGAGCACTATGCTTTTAAAATTTTGTGTTCTGAGGCAATGAAACAAATTCAAAACAAATATAAATTTATTTTTGTAGACGAGTATCAAGACATTAATCCGCTGCAAAATAAAATTATTCAATTTTTAAAAACTAAGCAAAATCATCTGTTTTTAATAGGGGATATTAAGCAAAGCATTTATGCATTTAGAGGTTGCGAGCCTAGTATATTTGCCGACTTGTATCAAGAGTATAAACATAAAGATGATGCAGCTGTTATAGAATTAAACACAAACTATAGGTCCAAAAATGAGATTTTACAATTTTCTAACAAGCTGTTTTCTAGGATAATGACAGATGATTTTGGGGGAGTAAACTATAAAAGCAACGGGGCATTTGATATAGGAGATAAAGAAAACAGCGGTGCTAAGGTTGGTATACATGTATTAAGTGAAGATAATCAAATAAAAGCAGCAGCTTTAAAAATTGCTAATGTTTTATCATTAGAAAAAGGCATTAAGCCTAAAGATATTGCTATTTTACTTAGAAGCGATATAAAAAGAGCACTTTCTTTAGCGCAAGAATTAAATAACATAGGTATAAAGGCAGCTTTGCCGCAAAAAGATATTTTTGTTGGATTTTTAATTGAGTATTTAAAGCTAATCAGCAATAGATTTGATGATGAGGTGCTAATTAATACTCTTTTAGGACCATTTGGCGGATTTGACGAGATTGAATTAGCAAAGATAAGAATGCAATATAATGAGGAAAAATTCTTTTTTGAGGCAATGGATAAATGTCAAGATGAAAAGGTGCAGCAATTTTTTAGCAATCTTAAAAAATATAGACAACTATCAAAAAAAGAAAATGCAGTGCATATTATTAACCAAATAGTGTCCGATACAAACTATTTTCAAATCATATTTAGTTTTGGATTAGCTGCGGCAAAAAGTTTTGATGCGTTTTTATTAAGTCTTAATGATAATCGGCATTTATCAATTGATGAGTTGTTAGAAGAAGGAATAGCCGAAAATGAGGTTGAAGCAGATGATGATGCGGTTAAAGTAATGACGGTGCATAAATCTAAAGGATTAGAATTTGAATATGTGTTTATTTTAGATGCTAATAAACGATTTAATTTGCAAGAATTAAACAACAAAGTGCTTATTAATAAGGGTAGTCTAGCCGCAAAAGCATATAATTTTGAATATGGAGAAGAAATTAACAGCACAGCATATTTACTAGTCAAAGATTTGCTTAAAAAAAGGCAAATTGAAGAAGAGTTAAGATTGCTTTATGTTGCAATTACCAGAGCCAAAAGAGGGCTTGATATATTTATTAAAAGTGAAAAAGATGCAGATGACAAAAAAATTAAAACACATGATAGGGCTATATCGTGGTGGGATTGGCTTGTTAATTTATATGATGAATATGCGTCAAATGAATTTGTTGATATAAACTTTAATGAAAATGAGACAAAAGACAAACAAATTATTTTGCCTAAAGCTGATGAAAAACTGATAGAAAGCTTAAAAAAAGAAATAATGAAGCAACATACAATAGATACCACTACGCCAAAAATGTATGTGACGGCAGCAGCTAAATTAATTAAAGAAGAAGATGAAGAGGAATCAAAAAATTATAAAGTTATGTTTTTAGATGATGGGGGAATAGATAAGAGTAGTGCTAAGTTAGGGACACTATATCATACGGCGATGGAGAATATAAGATTTGAAGAAGATTTTGAATCAGAGTGGGGGGCATTAAATGATGAAATAAAAGAAAATGTGGATAAGGCAAAGATAAAAAAAGCGATAGACAGCATGAGAGATTTAATTGGCGGGGCAAAATATTTTAAAGAACAGTCGTTTATTTATAAGGTGTGTGCCAGCGAGTTTGGCGGGCACAAAGGGAATTTTACTTTGATGCAAGGCGTGTTGGATTTGATTATTTTAAAAAATGATGGGGCAATTATTGTAGATTATAAGACTGGGAAAGGTACAAATCCAGAATATGTGCGGCAGTTAGAATGGTATAAAAGGGCGGCAAGTGAAGTACTTAAGTTGAAAAATATAGAAGGAATACTTTATTTATTTGATACGAATAAATTGATAAATCATTAAAATAAAAGCCCTATTGCCGCCAAATAAATAATATTTGCCATTAAAAACAAGGGAACTATCAAATGTGACAGCTCCCTTGTTTTTAAATTATTATAATACAATTTACTCTTTATACTTTAATCAATCATCCCGACTTCTACAAATACATGGTTATGCACCGTGCCTCTTATCACCATTGTTATAACCAAATCAGTTTCATCCATAGCTACTCTAACTGCAGTAGGAAAATATCTTTGCAACCCATATTCTGCATGTTCATAGTGTCCGCCCCCAAATACTCTTCTTAAATCCTCATTCCATTCTAATGTTCCGTTTAAATCTAGAGTGTAAGTTAGCTCGCCGTCTGGTGCAAAATCAGGGTGATTGTTGCTAATAATTGCTTTGTCACCGTCAAATTCTATCGTAATCAATCCAGCTGGTATATTTTCTACTCTATCTGTTCCCCAATATTTCCATCCCATATATGATCTAATGCTAGAAAGCGTAAACTTTCCGTCTATTGGCAGCATTCCATCAATATCAATAATGGGGTCAGCCATCAATTTAAACACATTAATGTTTTTAATACCCATGTTATATACAACTATGTGCAAATCTCCGTCTGCCATTTGTGCATATGCATGAGTAATATTATACGCTCCGTGCGCTAAAACATTTCTTAAATCAGCATCAAAATAAACTGTGTCATCCTCTATTCTAATTTGTTTGCGGTTGGTTAAATCAGCACCAAGCTCATTAGATACAGTAAAATATAAATAAGAATAATTTCTGCCTTCTATACCGTCCTCTCTTCTTATCACTTCTACACTAAATGCTCCGCCCATATTGTCAATTATGTTTTGTCCAACTTGCCCAATATATCTGTGTTCTAATAAAAATACTCCGCTAGGCATGTTATTAGGCACTTTAATACCTACATCGCCAATAGGCACAAAAACATTTCTATTTTCTATTCCGTGAATTGTTACATAAATGTGTAATTCTTCACCTGCAATATTAATTCTGGCTGCAGTAATAACATAATCTTGATGTGCCAAAATTTGTTTTAAGGCATCGTTGATTTCTATGCCGCCCTCTCTTGGCACTATCATATGATTAACATCTTGATCAATAATTGCTCCGAAAACAACTTGATTAGGCAAAATTTCTATAGTGAATTTGCCTAGAATCGGGTGCTGTGATACTCCATAGCCTTCTCTTCTATCAAGCATAAAAGCTTTGCCTGTCAACTCATCAGGAACATCAATTTTAATAGGATTTGGTTTAAATACATTTGTATGTTTGATGCCGTTTATGGTGATGTCAATATAAAGGTTTCCGCTCATTACATCAAACCTAGCTGCTGCCGCTTCAATTTCATAATCCTCATGAGCCAATACTTGCTTTAATTTAGAATTAAATTCAATATAATCAATATGATTTCCGTCCTCATATCTATCAACATTTTTATATCCTATTCCGCTAAAATTAAAGCTGTCATTGGTTGTAGTTATGCTAAATTGTGTGCCATAAGGGATATTTGGTCTAGCTGTTAGCCATTGGTCAACGCTAAACTCTTTGCCTTCTCTTTGGATATAGCTAAGAGTAAAAGTATTGTTTGGCAAGTTATTTGGGATAGAAATTTTTGCATAGCTGTATGGCGGGGCAGGTATATATTCTTCTTTGACGTCAACAGTCACTTTATGAGTTGCTTCATAATTAGTAGAAGTTTGCGCTAAAAATGCTTCATGCTCTTGTTTGCCGACTTCGCCTACTAAATCATTTTCATTTCTCCATGCCCAGCCATTAGGAAGTGACGGAGTCACTTGATATAAATAAGCGCCCTCATATGCGGAAAAATTTAATCCATAAAATGCTGCATCAATATCTTCTTGTGATACAGGAGTTCTAGGCGGAGTATTATCTATTTTTTCTAACCCAGCAATTACAACTGCTCCGCCGCCTTTTATCATTTTTTTGGTGATAGTAGTTTTATTGTTTTCCCATGTTAGGTTATCTATTTTTTCATCTGCAATACTCACACTAAAATTATCACCTTTTTTATGTGTGTTTAAAATAGTGATAGTTATTTCAACTTCTTTGCCTGCTTCAACTGCTTCTGACGGATTAAATTCTACAGTTGCTCCTTCTATAGCAGTAAACTCAAATTTATAAGTGTTTTCAGTTTGTTCATGCTGTTTCCATACAGCATGAATTGTGGTGTTTTTTCTAATAGGCGTAGCCGCAAAATCAAACGCTTTTTCACCATTGTGGCTGTCTGCCCATCTGACAAAATCATAACCTGTTTTTGCTGGTTCTGTGTTAGGTTTTGTTGCTTTTTGTCCATATGCAACAGTTTGTATGCTGGGGACTGGTGTGCCGCCGTGCGTGTTGAATGTTACTGTATAATTTTGCGGGCAGGCTGTTAATATGGCTGTACAAATTGCAATTATTAATAACATCGGGACAATGAGTTTAATTTTTTTCATTTTCTCTTTTTTATCTCCTTAAATTTATATGGAGTGGAGAAAATTAGGGTTTCTATAAGTCTTTTTCCCGCTCCTAATGAATAGGGTGTGTATTCAAGGATTAATTTATGCGGGAGAAATAAATAGATTTATGATTATAAATTAAAATAAATTATGCTTGCGTTTTCTCATTATAGTTGTGTCGAGCAGAGTAATTTATAACTATGCGATTTTGCTAATCGCTAAGGTGTACTGCTGGTCGTTTTTCATCGTAATTGTGAAAGATGCCAGCTCATCTTTATCTTTGGCGTATTCCACTTTTTTGGTGTCGTCTATCTCAGCCATGACAAATTCGCCTATAAGTGTAGTAAGTTTTTCTATCTCTGACATTTGTGCTAACCTCCTTTAATTATTTTATATGGTGTTAACCATAAATATATTACATGTTAATTTCACACGACTTGCCTGGCGTTTGTCGTGTGAAATTAACATGTTATTTGTCGTATCGTGAGAGGTTTTGTCGAATGCACTATATGTTGATAGCTTTTTACTTTGCTGATTTTAGTAGAGTGAAATTGACATAATAAACATATCCTTTTGGGGGATTAAACTTATGGCAACTTTCTCGATAAGATTATCTGAACTAATGATTGAAAAGGAAATATCGGCGCAAAATCTTGCCGCTGTTTTGGGTGTGCATAAAGCAACTGTTCACAATTGGAAGCGCGGCACACAGATTTTTCTTAGTAAAGCAATTAAGGTTGCTAAGTTTTTTGAATGTTCACTAGACTACCTTATGGGACGCACAGAATTTGATACACCGTTTATTCACAAAGACTGTCCACCTTTTTATCTGCATTTTATGAAAGTTTTAGCAGAATGCGGTGTTACGACTTATCGCATTAGAACAGATACCCATATTGATGGTGCTTATTTTAATAATTGGAAAAATGGGACTGACCCGCTTATGCCTACGCTTATTACAATTGCGGACTATTTGAAAGTTAGCCTTGATCATCTTGTAGGTCGGGACAATTAGTCTTTTTTTTTGCTTTAGTAATTGGTGCTGTGTTGCTTGCCACATCATTTGACTAAACATTGTGAAGAAAAACGTTTGCGTTTCTGAAATTATGTGATGCTCGTTTTCATAGTTATGTCGCACCACACATAGTTTGTAATTTTTAATGGGTAATGCGACATAACATATACATCCCACTTGGAGGTGAGCGTATGGCTACTTTTTCCGAACGGCTCACCGAGCTAATGGCAGAAAAGGAAATCAAATCCTACGAACTTGCAAATATAATCGGCGTAAACACAACAACTATAAATGACTGGAAACGGGGCAAATATCAAGTGTTCTTAGCTAACGCAATAAAACTTGCGGACTTTTTCAGATGCTCGTTAGAATATCTTATGGGACGCAATGAGGACTTTGGAGATTTTGAACCAAAGCATTGCCCTACTTTCTATCCCCGCTTTTTAGCTGTTATGGCAGAAAAGGATTGCACTACTTACCGCATACGAACTGACAGCTCAATAAGTGGCGGTCATTTCGACAGGTGGAAAAGCGGTTCAGACCCACTTGTTTTGACCCTTACAACTGTTGCTGATTATTTGGATGTTACTCTCGATTATCTTGTTGGTCGTGAAGATTAATCTTTAGTTTTCGCCTTTTAGAAATCTCACCGCTTGTCCTCTCGGGTAGGCAGCAGAAAACTGCGAATCTATTGAAAAAAACGAATTTGCATCATTTGACTAAACATTGTGAAGAAAAACGTTTGACAAGTTATGTGCTTGCCTTAAAATTACTTGACAAACAAATCTCTTGTGTTTATACTTAAAGTATAGAGGTGGATAAAACAAATGAAACTAATTTTAGGTGGAAACGATTTATCGGATGCAGTATCAAAAGTTTTTAAGGCGGTTCCTTCAAAGACTACTAATCCAATTTTAGAAGGGATAAAATTATCTGCTTTTAAAAATAGTCTTACGCTGTCGGCTACTGATACTGAGTTATCTATTGAAAAAACAATATCGGCTGATGTTAAGATTGAGGGCGAAGTAGTAGTGCCTGGCAAGTTTTTTGCGGAGTTTGTTAAAAAACTTAATAAAGAGCAGATTGAATTGTCTTTGGATGAAAACAATCGCCTTAAAATTAGATACAGTGATTCTGAAGGTACGCTTCAATGCCAAAATGCTGCAGATTTTCCTAAAATTGCCACTTTAGAAGATGGGCAATATTTTATAATTATTAGGTCAGAGTTTAAGGATTTAATTAATAAAACTGCTTTTTCTGTATGTCAAGATGATTCTAGACCTATTTTAAAAGGGCTTTTGTTAGAGGTTGATAATGTTTCATTGACAGGTGTTGCCTTAGACGGATATCGTCTAGCAAAATGCCAAAAGCCTATTGAAAAGACTACTGCAATGATGAGTGCTGTTGTGCCTAGCCGCTGCATAAATGAAATAGCAAAATTAATAGACGACAGCGCCGACCCGCTTAGTGTGACTATTCAAAAAAATTATTTAAGAATAGATCTAGACCATACAATAATTACTTCAAGACTGCTAGATGGTGAATACATAAACTATAAGCAAATAATCCCGTCTGATTTTTCTAGTGTGATTACGCTTCCTTGTGATCAATTTGAATGGTCGCTAGAGCGTGCTATTTTATTGTCAAGAATAGACAGAAACAACTTGGTTAAATTTGATATTTCTCAAGATACTATGGTATTATCAAGCAATAGTGATATAGGTACAGTAAATGAAAAATTGCCCGTCAAATTAAATGGGTCAGATTTATCCATTGCATTTAATGCAAGATATTTTATGGAGCTTTTAAAGTATTTAGGGTCGGATAATCTTAATATAAAGTTTACTGGTTCTGTGACTCCGTGTATAGTAGAGCCTTGCGGAACAGGTGAGTATCTAATGTATTTGATACTGCCTGTGAGGATTATTTAGCGGACAATAAATGGTAATAGATAAAAAAGACAAAGTAAAATAATGCGTTGTCTTTTTTTGTTTATTTGTTAAATCTTAAACAATGAAAGAAGAGACCTTTGCGAGAGGATTATTATTGCGAACAAGAATAATGATGAGATTCTTACAGAATGACATAAATTTAAATGGCTACACTATTTATAGTCCCTATACCACTAACCATATATTTATGTCATGCTGCAAAGCATCTCATCTTTATCAAAACATGTTTCGTATCACTCTTAACCTCACATCTATCAATCATCAGTTCTGCCTAAAAGATAATCAACTGACACATCAAAGAAATCTGCTAGCTTGATTAGAAGTTCAGCATTTATCGTTCGTTCGCCTCTCTCCCATCTTCCAATAGCGGCATCGCTAATTTGCAGCGATTTTGCCATTGCCAATTTAGACAATCCTTTTTCTTTTCTTAATTCTTTAAGTCTTTCAGCAAAATTTTTCATAATTACATATTATTATACTGCCATTTGGCTGAAAAATACTTGACTTTGCCATTTGGCTGAATTATAATATTATCATGATAAGATGCGAATTTAAATGGTGCATATATAATAAAGAAAGTGAGTGCACTATAAAAGAGATAGAGATAAATAGTTTAGGAATGTGCGATAAGTGTATAATGCCGAATATAGAGGCTGGGGTTTTAGAGGAGGCGAAGGAGGGGTTGTTGAGAAAGTATGATAAAGAAGAGATGCTTTAGGCATGCAAGGGTCACGAATACCGCTTGGTGCGATTGTTATAGAGGGGTGTTTATATTATGGAAGGTATTTTTGTAAGGACGGTATTCTTCGCTTGCGCTCAGAATACCGTCAACTTATTGTATTTTCGCACTATTAACACCTCACATCATGATATTAAATTGAATTGTTTAATAAATGTATTTGCCTACTCCGCTTAAAATCTAATTTAAATGTCATTCCTGCAGGGATATCACTTTATTTTTCAAATTCTTTATAAAACTTGCTCTCTACTATTCCTTTGCTGCCTTGATATTTTATACTATTATACAGTTTTTCATTGTCCCCCGTTTCAAAATATACTATCTGGCAAATTTTCATGCCTGCATATATTTTTATGGGCACAACGCATGATAATGCAAGTGTCCAGTTGCCTTCAAAACCATTGTCACCAAAACCGCCTGTACAATGGATAGATAAACCAAGCCTAGATAATGATGATTTTCCAAATAAGATGGGCACAGCGCCTTTTGTTATGGTGTATTCTTTGGTTGATGCAAGATAAATTTTATCTGGAGTTAAAATTATCCCGTCATCAGATATTAAAATCTCATCAAAAACAGGAGGTTTTTTTACATCAAAAATCTGTTGACTTGATATCATTAATTTATCAGATAGTGACAAGTCATAACTGTTGGGATTTAATTTTTTTTCATCATAAGGAGTGATTGATATATCTTTGCACTCTATTTTTTTCATTATTTGTTTTGCACTTAGTATCATGTTAAAGATTATATCAAATGCTTTTAATTATATCAAACATTTTATGTTGACTTGTTTAAATTAAGATGATAAAATAAATAAAAAGGAGAAATCAGTAAAATGGTTAAGCACATAGTATTATTTAAATTAAAAGATCAAAAGGATAGGCAAAAAGGGATAAACGCTTTAAACAGTATGAGAGGCAAAATTGAGGGACTGATGGATATAGAGGTGGGAGAAGATTTTTTATCAAGTGAAAGAAGCTATGATTTAGCATTGATTTGCACATTAAAAGACAGACAAGCATTGGATGCTTATCAGACTCACCCTGCGCATCAGCCTGTCAAACAAGTTATGCATGCGATTAGAGAGGCTTCTGTTGCTGTGGATTTTGAGTATTAATTTATAAATTCTATATTAAAAACATTTGACTTGCCCGCATGTTTAATATATAATAGGTTGGTTAAACTTATATAGCATGGGGAACTATACCCCATTTAAAAGGACAAGTTATAATGAAAAAATCAAAATTAGTTTTTGTTGTGCTGGCTATTGTTATGCTTTTATCTTCTTTATCTTTTTTTGCAGGCTGCAATACGGGCAGGCACAGGCAGCCAGGTACAACTACTACTCCTGATTCTAGATTTGCTGTGTTTTCAAACGGCGGGTCGGCTGTACAATTTGGCAACTATGTTTATTTTGTAAACGGACATGGCGGTTTTTCTGATCCTAATGCAAATCAAAATATATGGCGTCAAGTTGAAAAGGGTGCTTTATATCGTGCTAGACTAAGAGGTAATGTGCAAAACAATATGATTAGTCGTCGTTTTAACTTTTGGTATGGGCATTCAGACCTATATGTTTTTGATGCGCAGATAGATAATCCTGCTCCAAACATGACAAATGAGCAAAGAGCACAGGCTAGCGGAATGGAATTTTATACTACCAGGACACCTAAAACAGAGTGGAAGCTAGATCATGATGGTGAATATGTGCGTGATGATAATGGGTATAGAGTTGAGCAAGTTATTCCAGGTCAATATAATCATACGGTTGATGTTGAAAGAGTAATCGGCAAAAGAATGGGTCAAGATAATACAATTATTGGCGGCGGAATTTTTATCTTAGGCGAATGGATTTTCTTTTCTTCTCCGCATAACTTAAGAAATCATGTAGGTGTTGTGGAATATGGCAGAACAGATTTTTTTAGGGCTAGATTGGATGGTTCAGAAATATACAGACTTTATACGACTGTTAATCATCTTGATGAGCACGGCGATGTTGTTGCTCCTCAGTATGCTTTTCATAAATTTAATGGGTCATATTATTTATTAGTATTAGACGGAAGCAACATAATTTCAGTTGAAATGGATAGAGGCGGCAATCGTATTAGGACACCTCAAACAATTGCAGAAAATGTGGTAAATGCCTATTTTCCTGTTAGAGAAATTTATTATAACGGGATAAATGAGCATGGCGTTGAAAACTTTATTTATTTTACAAGAAACTCTAATGCTGATGATATTTTGCCAAGAGGCAATGTTTTAGAGCTTATGAGACCAAATGGTTCGGAGAGAATGATTGTTTACAATGGCGGCAACCATGCTCAAATCATGGGTACCGATAATGGGATTTTCTTTTATAGTGCCACTGTTTCTGCTGGTGCTGCTACGGCAACAGTTGTATATTATAGCAATTTCCATAACTTGCTTATGGGGCGTGGCAGAGATGAAAATGGTGTTGTGTATAATCTTTCAGCACATAGTCCGTCATACCGTGCTAGATGGATAAACGGTGCTCCGTTTTCAGATGTATCAGGGTATTTAACTAATAATGAATTTAATTCAATGGGTAGATTAGTGGGAATAAGACCAAATCACCATAATGCAGATTCTATTTATATATTAGGGTTTTCAGGTTCTGAAGTTATGCTTTTTTCAAAAGCTAATACTCCGGTGACATTAATGCATAGGGGCGCTGAGTTTGTAGGATATAATGGACATGCTGGGTTTATGCACAGGCAGGACGGGGCAAACACTCAAAATTGGAATGTATATAGCAGCTGGACATTGTTTTTAAAAGATGGTGGTGAGTTTTTTAGTGTTAACCTATTTGATGGCAGTGACTATAGGTTGTTAGGCAATGGGTTTAATGGAGGACCTAATTCGTTTAGATTAAGCATTTTGCCCAACTTTGCAGTGTTTTTTGCAAATGCTCCTGATGTATCACCTAATGCAACAAACTATGCGTGGTTTGTAAGGTTAAATGATAGATATAAAGACCCTATGCTGGTTGCATATATAATTGAAAATGAAAGACCGCAAGAAGAAGAGCCTGTGATTGATGATGAAGATGATTATGATTATTAATATGCGGCTATTTATGTAATATTAAAGGAATAAAGAAGAGATTTTTACGGGATGACATAAGTCTTAAGTTTAAGCGGAGTAGTTTTTGCAGCTAGCAAACAGTTTATTTTTTTATCATCTTGGGAGCGAAGCCTAATGGCACGAATACTTCTTGGCGCATCAATCACATAAGCAAAAGAGCGCAGTTTTAAAAAATAAGCATTGCATTTTATGACAACTCTAAAATCTATATAACAAAACAAAAAACTGGATTTAAAAGTCAATCTTTCAAATCCAGTTTTTTATAGCATAAGTAAAAATATGGATATTTGAGAATATGCTAGCTCAAAAAAACCCGCCCTATGCAGGGGCGGGTCGGGGCAAAGCCCCTTTTTTTATTTTAACAGAGTTTGTCAACACACCCATCTAAGACGGGATTGCGCTTTTAGCTGCTATTAGCAACAACATCGGCAGCAGCATCGGCAGCGGCAACAGCGAAAACGCCAGCAACAACAATTACTTCTAAACATAAAAAACCTCCTTTACATAACACCTAAATTAAAAATGTTATGTAAGAAAATAGGCTTCTATAATCAATATATGAAAAAGGATATTTGGATGTGTTAAAGATTACTCAATTAAGTTTACAAAATAAACAATTAACTGAGTACAGGGCTAAGAAAGCCAAATAATGGGATTCAAAAAATATATTAGTTGAAGATAGCCATTCAGTCATAATCACAAAAGTAGCTTTCACAAACGATTTAGCATAAGATTATTTGTATAAGATTATATGACTGCTAGACAATCATACATCTAAAATTAAGACAATAGTTTTTTTGTTTAAGTCAAAAAAATTCCCAAAGGACACGAGAAATACTTGCAAAAAACTTATAAAAGAAAGAAAATAATTTAAAATTTCTAAATCACATTTATCTTGAATGTGATTTTTTCGTATGTCAAAACTTTCATAGAGTTAAAATCGGAATATAGCAACTAAGGTTGGCGAGATGATATGCAATAATTTCTGAGGAGTTAAGCGTGATGAGAATAAGTTCGCTTAAAAAATAAATCAAAAAATTTTTGAAAAAAGTTAAAAAAGAGGCGAAAAACTGTTGACATTGTATATACTGTTATTGCATACTATAAACAGTTCTTAAGAAAAGGGGGTCGCTTTGTATGAATATAGTAATTTCCAACAAATCCGGCTTGCCTATTTATGAGCAAATAAAAGAGCAAATCAAGGCGGCAATAATTTGTGATGAGATTAAAGAGGGTGAGATTTTGCCGTCTATTAGGAGTTTGGCACAAGATTTAAAAATCAGTGTGATTACTACTATGCGGGCATACACTGATTTAGAGCAAGAGGGATTTGTATCAAGCATGCAGGGCAAGGGGTATTTTGTACTGCCAAAGGATAGTGAGCACATAAAAGAGCAAAAACTAAGAGAGATAGAGCTGCATTTTTATGATGCGATTGCGGCAAGCAAAATTATTGGACTGCCAAATGATGAGCTAATACAAGTATTAAAAATATTATTAGAGGAGCAAAATTAATAACAATGGAAAACATTTTAGAAATTAAGTCTTTAAGAAAAAAATTCGGACAGTTTGGTGTAGAAGATGTGTCGTTTAGTTTGCCTAAAGGTTATATTATGGGCTTTGTGGGTAAAAACGGAGCGGGAAAGACTACTACAATCAAAAGTATTTTAAATATGCTGCATAAAGACAGCGGCGAGATTAAAATATTCGGACTTGATAGCTTAGAGCATGAAGCTGAGATTAAAGCGAAAATCGGGGTAGTGATGGACAGCACTTTTTTTGAAGAGAACTGGACGCTTATTCAAACAGGCAAAGCGCTTAAACCTTTTTATCCTGATTGGGATGATTATAAGTTTAAGCAGATGCTTAATACATTTGGGCTTGATCCAAGCAAAAAAATCAAAGAGTTGTCAAGAGGCATGAGAATGAAAATAATGATAGCATGTGCACTGGCTCATGATCCTGATTTTTTGATACTTGATGAGCCCACTAGCGGGCTTGACGCAGTGGCAAGAGATGAGCTTATGGATATATTAAAAGCGTTTATTACTAATGAAAATAAGGCGATTTTATTTTCTACTCATATCACCACTGATTTAGAAAAAATTGCAGATTATATTACATTTATTGATAATGGCAAAGTCATGCATAGTGATACAAAGGATAATTTAATGGAAAAATATGTGATGGTCAAAGGCGGACTGGGGATATTAAATGAAGATCAAAAAAGGCTGCTAATAGGATATCAAGAGTGCAAAGTAAATTTTGACGGAATGATATTAAGAGAGAAACTGGAATTATTGCCTAATAATTTAGCAACAGAACCAGTATCTATGGACGATTTAGTAATCAGGTTTAATAAGGGAGGGATAAGATAATGAAAAAATTAAAAAATATAAATGCATTATTAAAATTAGATGTTCAATTAATAAAACCTTATTGGCCGTGGCTGCTTATGTTTTTTGGATTGGCATTACTTATGGGGATAATGATGGGAGAAGGCTTTGGATTTATTATTTCGTGGACAATTTTTGCGGGCACAATCTTGGCTTTTCCGTTTGAGAACAAAGAAAAAGGCAATATGGATATGCTGTTTGCCAGTCTTCCTACTAATCGCAAATCTATGATATTTGCAAAATATGCGTCTATTCTTATTGGTCTAGGTATTGCTTTAATTATAGGATTAGGCGTGGCAATATTGCTTGATATGATTTATTTGCAATTTCCGCTTGACCCTGTATATGTAGAAGGTATATATATACCTCAGTTCCGTGCGATGGAGCTAGATATTTATTGGTCTATGATGTTGACTATGACAGCACTTGCGGTTGCAATATACATGATTTCAGTGGGTGTGCAGACTCCGTTCTTTTATAAGTATGGATATAAAAAAGGGCGTATCTTTATGTGGATTCCTATCATCTTAATCACTGTTGTACTTAATTTGCAGGCTATCTTAGGATTATTTAATATTGATTTTAATATTTTTAATATCATGCTGTCTGAATCTATAAATAGGATAATCACAAGCTGTATATCATTAGGAATTGGAGTATTGGCATTTATTGGGTCATATTTTTTATCTAGAAAGATGTATTTAAAGAAAGATATTTAAAGAACTCTAATCTATAGTTTAAAAAAAGCATTTTCATTTTATGAGAATGCTTTTTTTAAGTTGACAAATAAACTGCAGTATAATAAAATAAAGCTGATATGGTGCTAGAGCAATTAAAAACGCAATTAAAAACTGCTGCTATTAAATTTGATAGCAGCCTTTTGGCGATTGATATTGATGGGCTGCATCAAAAACGGGCGGCATTGGCTAAAGAGCAAGAGCATCCTGACTTGTATAATGATATCAAAAAGGCTCAGAAAATTACAACGGAATATGCTAGGATATGTGAGTATCTAGATAATATAGCGGCGCTTAAAATAGAGATAAAAAACCTAGATGAATTATTGGAAATTATCGATGATGAGCTAATGGATGAATTAAAACAGTCTATAAATGTATTGGAAAAAAATGTGGAAAAACTGCATTTAGCAACTTTATTAAAGGGTGATTATGACGGGTATAATGCTATTGTAAGTGTTCATGCAGGTGCGGGCGGTACAGAAAGCTGTGATTGGGCAGGCATGCTTTATAGAATGTATAAAATGTATTGTGATAAAAATGGATTTAATCATGAAGAATTTGAAAGGATTAACGGAGATGAGGCTGGCATAAAAAATGTAACATTTATAGTCAAGGGCACAAATGCATATGGGTTTTTAAAGGCGGAAAAAGGAGTGCATAGGTTGGTTAGAATTTCTCCGTTTGATTCAAATTCAAGGCGGCATACCAGCTTTGCAAGCATTGAGGTTATGCCTGAGATTGAAAATGAGGGTGAAATAAAAATTGCTGGTGAAGAACTAAAAATCGATACCTTTAGAAGCGGAGGAGCAGGCGGTCAAAGCGTGAATAAAACTGAGAGTGCAATAAGGATTACTCATATTCCTAGCGGGATTGTGGTGTCATGTCAAAATGAGAGAAGCCAGCTGCTTAATAAAGAGTCGGCAATGAAAATGCTTATGAGTAAATTAGCTGAAAGAAGAGAGAGAGAATTAGCTGAAAAGGCGGCTGGGATAAAAGGCGAAATGAAAAAAATTGAATGGGGCAGTCAGATAAGAAACTATGTTTTTCAGCCGTATACAATGGTTAAAGATTTAAGGACGGGACATGAAGATACTGATGTAGATAAAGTGATGAATGGCGGCATAGATGAGTTTATATTAGAGTTTTTAAGAAAAAGTTAAAAATTAACTATTTTAAATGGCAAGTTAAGCTAAATTGACTTGTCTTTTTTTGTCATTTTTAGGCATAATTTCATTCAAAATTTCAATATTCGACAATTTTTGTTAATAATTTTTATAAAATCTTGTTGAATATGTTTGACAGCCTAAATTTCATATGATAATATGTGTTGTATTACATAAGGATTAAGGAATCAATGCATGAATGTAAGCGACTTTAATAAAATATTTTCTCAGAAACAAGAGGATATCATGGCGCTTAATAATTTATATGAATACTTCTGTCCTAAAATCATGATTCGTCTTAACAAATTATATGGAAATAGAAACTTTAGCATCAAAATTTGTCAAGAATTCTTAAATAAATTAAACAGCATTGAAACAACTGAAAATATAGAATACCCAAACATTTGGATACATAATCTTTGTGATGAAATTATTATAGAAAAACATAACTATGCATTTAAATTAAAAGAAAATATCAGTTATGAAAAAAAGCTGCATGCTAAAGTATATGAAGTATTCTATAATTTTGATTCCATAACAAAAGAAATCTACTTTCTGCACTTTTGCTTAAAATATAATTTTGATGAAATAGTAAAAGAGCTGAGTATAAATAAAGAGCTGAGTATAAATATAGATGAAGTGAAAGCTAAGTTTGAACAATGTATAGACCTACTAGCTCAGTCTAAATTAATAAGCTAAATATTCAAAAACAAAAAACCTTTTTAGGAGAGAAAATAAATGAAAAAACTAATCAGCATAATATGCGCAATCGCTATTATTGCAGCGGCAACACTCGGAGCTGTCCATCTATATAATGCAGAGGCGTCTACTCCGTTTGAAGAAGAAAGCAATCTTGTCTTTAGAAAAGCATTAGAAGAAATACTAGAAACAGAAGGGATTACAGCTGAATACATAACAGTCACGATAGAGCCGGTTTATGACATAAACTTAGACCACATGGGTTTCATTTATTTTATGCATTATGACAATTATGAGGGTTTTGCAATAGTTGTTCATGCAACAGGGATGTTTGAAGTGGCAGAGTTCTTTATGCAGGCACCCAACCCTTTTAATGATATTGATGGTCAAAAAGTATATATTGGTTTAATGGCATATTTAGTGTATAATGACGGAGATTTTATTGATATTGAGACAGGATATGTTGTTTATGAAGAAATTATAGAACATTTTCAAGAGCATGCTTTATTATCAAGCAACCCATTTAATTTTATAAATATTGTCCAAACTATCGAATTTGTTAACAGAACGGCGGCTGTACATGACTTGGCAGTTGTTTTTCCTGCTTATGCTATCCCAAATTATACTCCAGTATGTTTTATGCCTACGGTTAGTTCAAGTATAATTGGATATTGGGCAAGATTTTTTCCTAATTTAGCACCTTTTAATGTTGGTATGTATATTCCTGGTGGACTGTATGTGTATTGGGGTCATGATGATGATTCTATAATAATAATTAATGAATTAAACAGCCGCATGGGGGCAATACCTCAATGGGGCAGAATGCCTGATCATTTTAGACAAGGCATGACCAGCTATGTAAACGCAAGAGGCAGAAATATATCGTTTCACAGCGCTATGTTTGAAGTTGCTATGGGGCATTCAACATTTAACTTTACTGCAGCTCAACAACAATTAAGAAACGGCAGACCGTTAATGTTGTTTACTTGGAGGTTTAATATAGCAAGTATACAACGACACGCAGGGGTAGACGGAATTATTTATCGTACCTCAACGCAACCTCATGTTATGGCAGGTTTTGGATATAATGTAATCACTTATACGCTTGCAAACGGCACACAAAGGACAGATAGGTTTCTTAGGGTTGCAACGGGTTTTGATGGTCAACCAGTAGCGTTTTTTAATGTGGGTTTTCATGCGCAAATTTTTGAAGCGTATGGGGTCAATATTTTTTAGTTTTTACCATAAGAGGAAATAAATATTTAAAACACATAAGATAATAGGATTCTTTGTTAGCATCAAAGAATCCTATTGACATATAGTGTTGTTTTATAAAGAAGAGATTCTTACAGAATGACAAAAGTTTAAATAGCAGGGCAAGGGAGGTTTTTTAAGGATGAGATTCTTCGCTTGCGCTCAGAATGACAAAAGCTAAGCTAGTTTTATGTCATCCCGAGCGCAAGCCGAGGGATCTAATCAACTAAAAACAGTCATAAATAAGGTCTTTCCATTCGGGATTTAACTTATTCACCAAAGCATCTTTTTTAGACCTTCGCCATCCTTTAAGCTGTTTCTCTCTAGCAATCGCATCCCGTACATCATTATAAAATTCTACATAAATGAGTTTAGTGCAATTATACTTGTCAGTAAAGCCTGCAATTAAATGATTGCTATGCTCAAATGACCTGCGTTCTACTTGATTGGTCATCCCAATATATAAAACAGTATTATGAATGTTGGTGACCATGTATACACAATATTCTTTCATTGCTAAAGCATAATACAAATTAGACAGTATTGTCAAGCATAAAGAGGAAGAGATTCTTCGCTTGCGGCTCAAGAAATGACAAAAGCTAAGCTAGTTTTATGTCATCTTGAGCGTAAGCGAAAGATCTCATCCTTTTAAAAGCTTCTCTGTTTTGCTAATCCAATTTAATACCCAAAAGGCAATTTAAAATGAAAGCATCAATTTTTGAAGATTTACAACATTTAGAAAATAAAGAAGCAATAATAAAAACACTTATAGAAAATGATGATAAGTGGTTTTATAATCTTTGCGATGCGCTTTTTCCTAAGGGTACAAAAAAAAGCTTTATAAAAATAAAAACAGAGCAAAGAAAAAAAGCTATTTTAGAAAATGATATAGAGTGGTTTAATGTTTTTTTAGATAATCTTTTTTCTCAGCCAATTTTTAATAAAATAGCAGATTTTCTTATGGATGAGCTTTATGCAGAATTTTTTATTAACAATTGTCCGCTTGATGAAATACTTGACAAGCATATATTATTAAGTGAAATTATTCATAGACAAGAAAAAACAGAAGCACAAATCCTGCAAGAAAGCGGTCAATATTGGATTGAAAATTATATAACAGGAAGACAAAAATTTAATGAAAATGCACAAAATCAAATCAGCAAAAAATTAAGTCAGCGGACTTCTATCAGAAAAAAACCGCTTATAGTACATTTAAGCTCAATAGCTGCTGCATTGATACTGATTCTTGGGTTTTATTTTTCATGGCATTTATTTTTTCCGTCCTTTGGCCCGCCTGTCGATACTCCCTATACACCGCCCAATTTTAATGTTTTGCATCGCAGATATAAAAGTATTTCTTTAACTAGTTTAAATTCTCATCTAGGAGATGCTTTAAATATTTCATTAGATGATGATATAACAATGACGATAAGTCGTACTTATGATGCTTTTTATGCTCAAAATTTGTTTTTTCGAATACGATTTGCTTGTCAGAATAGGCTTATTTTAGATTGTTTCATGACTATATACCCAAATAAATATTATAGCGCAATACCACTAGAGTATATATTTGCATTAGAGCCTAAAAATACAACAATAGACAATATTAGTGTTTTGTATTTTAGGCAGTATGATTTTTTTGAAAACTATAATGAATTTTTATTTAGCTATATTGCAAGGCTAACAATCAACGATATTACAATTGATATAAGATATACTCAAGTATCCCAAACCAATGAAAGCGGTTTTTTCAATTTTATTAGTGAAACTTTTTCCTAAAAAATAAAGGTTGAGATGCTTAACAGCATGACAAAAATTTAAAATTGTACATAAACGCCAGAAACTACTCCGCTTAAAACCTAATTTTGTCATGCTGTTAAGCATCTCATCATTTTAAATAAAGACTCTTATGAAAATAACCATAGGAGTCTTTATTATTTGTTGACATTGTTTTTTTGGTGTGTTAAAATATTTTTTAATGGAAACTGTGCTAAATATAAAAAAACCAAAGACACCACGCAATCGCTATTGGGAGATAGATTTTTTGCGTGGTGTTTGCATTTTGCTTATGGTTATGGACCATTTTTTTTATGCGGCTTGGGGATTTTTGCCTGATGTTTGGCGCAGCTTGGATATTACTTTTTGGCAGGGATTAAGTAATTTTGCGTATAGGTATTGGCATTGGGAGTTTAGGCAATCCTTTAGGATTTTTATAATTATTTTATTTTGCAGTTTGTGCGGAATCTCTTGCACGCTTTCAAAAAGCAATCTAAAAAGGGGATTGACGGCGGCTATTGTTGCAGGGTTGATTACGCTAGTGACATATTTAGGAGAGAGAGTGACAGGCATGCGCATGACTATATATTTTGGAGTAATCCACATGTATGCGGCGGCCATTTTGATTTATTGTGTTTTGGATGCATTTTCGTTGTTGATTGGCGGCAGAGAATATTTGATAAAAAGAAAAAAAGCATTTTTTTTAAATTTGTTTAAAATAGCAAAAACTAATATTAATATAGGACAGATTGAAGAGGGGACTAAGATTGAAATTGATGAAAAAGGCATTAAGGTGAGGCTAATGGATAAAGAGGATGATATTGAAGTGAGTGTGGGGGAAAACGGTATTTATGTTAGAGCCAGTGACCAAGAGGATGATATTGTGGTAAACATCGGAGCAAACGGTATTTATGTGAAAGATGATAAAGAGGAGATTTCTGTTGTTGATTGTCAGCCGTCAAGTGTCAGTATTAGAGAATGGGCGGCAAAACTGTTTCCTGCTGTGATTGGTTTAATTTTAGTTGTTTTGTTTTTTAGTTTGTGGGGGCGTATAGAAAACGGTGATATAATAAGTACTATAGACAGGACTTTTGAAGGCAGGCACACGATTAATTTTATGAGCATGCTTGTCTATTTGAATCAAAGAGGCGGGCTTATTGCGGCGGATTATTTTCCTATTTTGCCTTGGGCGGGGTTTGTGTTTTTAGGGAGTGCGGCGGGGCATTTATTGTATGGCAGCGGCGCAAGGGGTTGGCTGGGGGCAAGGATAGCAGGGATATTTGGTCAAGAGGTTAATAGGTGTTTTGCAAAAACAAAAACAGTGGTTAATAAAAGTATCGGACTTGCGGGAAGAAAAACTCTTTGGATATATATAGTGCATCAGCCGCTGTTTGTGGGATTCTTTTGGCTTATGGGAATGATTTATAGTTAAAGATTAAGATTTTTTAAAGAAGAAATCCTTATAACAGGATGACAAATTATTTTTGTATAACAACATAGGAAAATATATGCATAAAATACAATCTCTATATGATAGATTAAATCAATCAGCTAAGCAGTACGCCCAAAAAACGGCTGTTATATTTTTTAATAGGCGCATTTCTTATGCAAAATATATTGATTTAATAGATCGTGCGGCGGCAGGTTTAAGAAAAATCGGGATAGGCAAGGGCAGTGTTGTTACTGTTTGTATGCCAAATACTCCGTCTGCTGCTATTGCATTTTATGCTATTAATCGCTTAGGTGCAATTGTAAACCTAGTGCATCCATTTTCACCGCCCAATCAAATTATTTCTTCAATTAAAAAAACTCAAAGTTCACTTTTGATTGCATATGATTTATATTTAGGGAAACATTTTGATTTAGAGCCAAATATTCCTGTTTTACAAAGCAAGATTGATTATTTTATGCCCGCTTTAATAAAAAAGGTGTATCGTTTTAAAAATAAAAAGCTATTATTATCAAGCGCTACTCATTTTGAAAGCCTATTTAATGAAGATAAAATAGATGAAGAACCTATTGTATTTAATGAGCATGATAGAGCAGTGTTTTTGCCTAGCGGAGGCACGACTTCCGACCCGAAAATTGTTATGCATACAGGCAAGGTTTTTAACGATTTATGTGCTCATGCACAATTTTTTTTAAGTGATCAAATATCTAATTATACGGCAATGTATTCAGTTCTGCCAATTTTTCATGGGTTTGGCTTGTGTATGAATATGCATATGTCGGCATTATATGGAGTGACTAATATAATGACTCCTAAATTCAATGCTAAACAGATGGCAAAGGCAATAAAAAAACATAGGGTAAATATTTTAACAGGTGTACCTATGATGTATCAAAAGCTGTTAAACTGCAAAAAGTTTTTAAAAACGGATTTATCCAGTATTAAGGATTGTTTTGTAGGAGGAGACAGCGCATCAAATAAATTGATAGAAGAATTTAATGCTGTGCTAAAAAAAGGCGGGTCAAAGGCGCAGCTTTTTCAAGGTTATGGCTTGACTGAGGCAATAAGTGTGTGCACAGTTGAAAGAAATGGTGAGCATGCATTAGGCAGTGCAGGCGTGGGAGTACCAGGGTCTAAAATTAAGATTTTTGACACGATTCAGAGTGAACAATTAAAAAATAGTGAAATTGGCGAAATTGCTATTTCTTCTCCATATCTTATGCTTGGATACCTAGGTGACATAAGCAGCCCCATTAAAGAAATAAATGGCGAAAAATGGTTGTTTACTGGTGATTTAGGATATATAAAGGATGGGCTTTTATTTTTTAAACAGCGTATAAAAAGTATGATTAAAGTAGCGGGTGTTCCTGTTTTTCCAAGTGAGGTAGAAGAGGCGGCGATGAGGGTTGACGGTGTGACGGCGGCGGCGGCGATAGGTATAGAAGATAACACGATAGGTGAAATGGTCAAGTTGTTTGTTGAATACAAAGGGACTGATGACAAGATTGAAGAAAATATAAGAACAGAGTGTGAAGCATCTTTAATTAAATATGCTGTGCCAAAAGAGATTGTTATAAAAGATAATTTGCCCAAAACAGCAATAGGAAAAGTGGACAAGAGGGGTTTAGAATAATGACGGGATTTTTGATTATCGTATTAGGATGTCTTTAAAAATCCTATTATGATACTTTGTTCTTCTGCAAAAAAATCTCTTGACAAGCAAAAAAATTTATTATATAATCATACAATCAATTAAAGGAAAAACCATCATGTCACATCAAAATATTTTATCAACAGAATTTAAATTATCGCAAGAGCATTCTAAAAACATTATTCAGCTTATTGACGACGGAAACACTATTCCGTTTATTGCTAGGTATAGAAAAGAAATGACGGGTGAGTGCGACGATCAAGTATTAAGAGAATTTGCTGATCGTTTGGCGTATTTACGCAAACTAGATGAGCGCAAAGAGGTAGTCATAAACTCTATTACTGAGCAAGGTTTTATGACTGATGAGATTGCAGCGGCTTTAAAAAATGCTAAGACCTTGACTGAAGTTGAGGACATTTATCGTCCGTATAAGCCTAAGCGCAAAACTAGGGCTACTGTGGCTATTGCAAAGGGTTTGCAGCCGTTAGCTGATATTATTTGGGCACAAGATAATGCTTTGACTAGCAATATACTTGAAACGGCAAAAAATTATATAACTGAAGAAGTCAAGACAACAGAAGATGCTATTAATGGTGCTAAGGATATTTTGGCAGAAAAAATATCTGATACTGCTGAATTGAGAAAATTATTAAGAGAACAGCTTTTTGAACATGGGACTATTGCTACGGCATTAATTAAAGACGAGAAAAAAGAAAAGGCGGCAAAATCAAAAAAAGATAAAGATGATTCTAAATATGATGATGTAGTTGACAGCGTACAGCACAAAGATAAAACTAAGGACAAAAAAGAACGAATTCTTACTTATGAAATGTATGATAATTATTCTGAGCCTGTTAAAAAAATTGTGGCGCACAGAATTTTGGCTATTAACCGTGGTGAAAAAGAGGATTGTATTAAGTGTGATATTAATATAAATGAAGAGCTGCCTATTAATACTATTGACGGGATGTTTTTAAAAAATCCAGAGGCGCACACTACGTATTTAGTCAAAGAGTCAGGTGAGGATGCTTATAAAAGGCTGATTAAACCATCAGTTGAAAATGAAGTGAGGGCAGAGCTATTTGAAAAAGCGGCAGAACAGGCTATTAAAATGTTTGAAGTAAACTTGCGCCCGCTATTGCTGCAGCCGCCTATTAAAAACAAAATTACATTAGGATTAGACCCGGCTTATAGGACAGGTTGTAAAATTGCAGTATGTGACGGGTTGGGCAATGTACTGGACAGGGCTATTGTTTATTTTACTATGCCGCATAACAAAGTGGATGAATCAAAAAAGATTATCAAAGGTCTTTGTGAAAAACATAAGGTTGAAATTATTGCTATTGGAAACGGCACAGCAAGCAAAGAAAGTGAAATATTTATTGCGGATTTTATCAAAGAGTTTCCACAACTTGGATTATCTTATATGGTAGTCAATGAGGCAGGTGCATCCGTATATTCGGCTAGCAAGCTAGCGGCTAAAGAGTTTCCTGATTTTGATGTGGCGCATAGATCTGCGGCGTCCATTGCAAGAAGGCTTCAAGACCCATTAGCCGAATTAATTAAAATTGATCCAAAAAGTATAGGTGTGGGGCAATATCAGCATGATATGCCTCCTGCTAGACTTGATGGTGTATTGCAAGGTGTGGTAGAAGATTGTGTAAACTCTGTAGGTGTAGACTTAAATTCAGCGTCACCATCTTTATTGTCGCATGTGTCAGGCTTGTCTATGTCGGCGGCGGAAAATATTACAGCATACAGACAAAAGATTGGCGGCTTTAAATCTAGAGAAGAATTAAGAAAAGTGCCTAAGATGGGTCCAAAAACTTATGAGCAGTGTGCAGGTTTTTTAAGGATTTTAGAAGGTGAAAATATTTTGGATAATACTGCGGTGCATCCTGAGTCATATGAGGCGGCAGAGAAATTATTAAAACTTTTTGAATTGGACAATAAAGCGGTGAAAGAAGGTAAATTAGGTGAATTAGAAAAAGCGGTAGAAGCATACGGAAAAGAAAAAGCAGCGGCAGTTGCGGGGATTGGTGTGCCTACTTTAGAGGATATAATAAAAGAGATTATTAAACCTGGCAGAGATTTAAGAGATGAGTTGCCTCCTCCTATGCTTAGGACGGATGTTATGGATATGAATGATTTAAAAGAAGGAATGGAGTTAGTAGGGACTGTCAGAAATGTAATTGACTTTGGTGTGTTTGTGGATATTGGTGTTCATCAAGATGGGTTGGTGCATATCTCTCAAATCACGGATGCATTTATCAAGCATCCTAGTGAGGTGCTGTCGGTTGGTGAAGTGGTTAAAGTTAGGGTGCTTGGGGTAGAAAAAGAGAAAAATAGGATTGCATTAACCATGAAAGGTTTTGACAGCGAGGCGGCTAAAAAGGCAAGGGCTATGCAGGCGCAGCGAAACGAACAAAGGCAAAATGATAGGAATTTTAATCGTTTTAACAAAGAGCAGGATAAAAGGTCAGCGAATAATAATTTTAATAAAAACAACAATAGCAATAATACTGCTTTAAAACCGCAAGTTCAAAAAGAAAAGAGCGTAAGTGACGCATTGGCAGAATTAATGAACAAGTATGGCAGGAAATAATAAACTTATTCAGTAACCCACACGGCACATCTAAAGTATATCTTTTTTGTTCAAATTTCCATTCTTTTCTTGTTAATACTTCTAGTATTAACTGCGAAAACAATAAAAATTTGCTCTAAAAAATCTATGTTTTATCTGACCATATTGGCTACTGAACAAGTCTAATTATTCTTTAAGTATGAATCTCATCCTTAACTAAAGGACGAAGTATACAAAAAGCTCATGGACATAAATAATTTAATTAACAGGCTAAATGAACTAGAAAGCCTTTTGTCCTCATACGAGGTAATGATAGACAAAGGGCTTTATAATCATTTGCTTAGTGAATACAATTCTATTAACGGCATAATGGACGCACACAATAATGGAGATAATGTACTAGCAGAAAAACTAATGCTTGGACATAAAAAAATAGGGCATGAAGTGGTTGCAATTGAGGGTGCTGATAAAAAAATTATTGAGACATTAAATGAATATGGGTTTGTATTTAAGGAAGATAAAAAACTATTGATTGCAAGCGGAATAGGGGTGAGTGAGGTGCTAAAAAAATTTGATAGGGCGATATTCTATCCTTATCAAAGCGGCGAGTACGAGTTTGAATTGAAAGATGTTAGGGTTGATGTTTTTCATGCAAGCGGGGCAGGTGGGCAAAATGTAAACAAGGTTGAAACGGCGATAAGAGCAACACATATGCCTAGCGGGTTGTCTGTAGTGTGTCAAGATGAAAGAAGCCAGGGGCGGAATAAAGATAAGGCGATACAAAGATTAAAAGTTAAATTGATGGAGCACTATAAAAAAGAGGCGCAAAAAAACAACAAAACAGCAAGAAACAATGCAGTTAAAAATTGACAAAAACAAAATAATATTATCAAATCACGCCATTAAAAAAACAGAAAAAATGGCGTTTTTGGTATCATCGCTATTAGAGGCGGATAGCACTTTATTAAAAATTGCAGAAAGTTTAATTAAAGCAAAATTAAAAACGGGCAATTATCAAATAAAATCAACTCATCAAAAAATCTATGTGCAAATAGATAATGAAAAGCAAGCTATCGTTTTTTTTGACTTTGAATATCCAGATGCTTTTATAAAAAAAGGCGATACCAGATTAAAAAATTTAACTGAATTTGAGCTAGAGCCAAGCGATAAAACAATAGACAATGAGCAAAACAAAAAATTATATCGCATTATAAAAACAAAAAATTATTTTCCTATACTAGATCAAGTTCAAAAAGAGATAGTGGCTACTGAAGATAAAAACATGATTGTTCATGGGGTGGCAGGCAGCGGAAAAACTAATATTTGTATTGATAAGATTATTTATTCAAGCGGGCGCGGATATAGAGGACGGCTTTTGTATACTACATATTCAAAGAGTTTATTAAATGACACTAAGCTTAAAATATTAGAGTATATAGGCGCTTTAAATGAATTTATTGATGAATTTGACAATATAGAATTTTTTTGTGATAATAAAGGTGCGGCGATTGAACATCGCTTAGGGGTATATTTATCACTAGATGAAGATAGTCCTTTAGATAGTTTAAAAAAAATAGTAGTTTTTTTAACAACTCAAGTGGATTATTGTTTGATTGAGGATTTGTATGGAGACGCCAGACTGGCAAATGAGAGTTATTTTATAAAAGAATATTTGCCGCAAATAAAAAATCATAATTTGGCGGCAAGATTAAAGCAAATCAATCATATATCACATGAAATAATTTATAAAGAGATTTATGGATTGATATTGGGCAGTGAAAAGGTGCTGAATGAGAATGAGTATATAGACAAAAGAAAGGATTCATTTAATAGGATAGATTGTCAAACGATTTATGCACTTAGTCAAGATTATAATAATCATTTAAAACAGGCTAGAATGACTGATTATAATCAAATGTGCCGTGATATGATGGATAAGTCGGGGCACAAATATTCACTAGTATTAATTGATGAGGTACAAGACTATACTCAAATTAATTTAGCTTTCTTTAAAAGCATTTCTTTAAAAATGTTTTGTGTGGGTGATGCTTTGCAAATGATAAATCCGTCGTATTTTTCTTTTAGTTATTTAAAACGATTGCTTTATCAAAAGGATATATCGTTAATAAAAGAGTTAGTTTCAAATTATAGATCTAGTCAAAAAATTGCTGAAATTTTAAAAAGTTTGTCTGACCTTAATTCAAAAAGTTTTGGTGTGCACAATTTTGTATTATTTTCTTCTAGCATAGCATCAAGCGAGAATACAGAGACTGTGTTAACTCAAGACTTAAAATTTTTGAATAATTTAAATAATTCTCCATTTAATAACTATACAATAATTACTCCTAATCAAAAAACCAAAGATGATTTAAGAAAAAAGTTTCATCGTCAAGAAATTTTGACAGTATCGGAGAGTAAGGGTTTAGAGCGAGATATAGTAATATTATATGATATACTATCTGCACAAAATAATGAATGGCAGGCTTTTATTAAAAGAGGTGTGGACAAAAAAAGTGCCGATGAAAATTCAGTATACAGATATTATTTCAATTTGCTGTATGTTGCAGTATCAAGGGCAAAGCAAAAACTGTATATAATTGAGAGTGCTCCGCCAAAGTTATTTGATCAGTTTTTTAAAAATCACTTTGATAACTTGACAAATAATGATGCGCTTGATAAATTATTAAAGGGAGTAGACAAATTAGAGGCTGAGCAAGATGAGGTGATTAAACGAAGCGGAGAGTTTATTAAGCTAGGGCAATATGAAAATGCATTGTTTTGGGCACAGCAAATCATTGACAAAAATGATAAAGCTAGGCAACTGACAAGGATTGATGCGGCTAAAGCTGGGGATTATAGAAGCGGCGGTATTAGGTTTATGAAAGAAGGGATGTATGAGGATGCTTTAGAATATTTTTTATTGGCAAATGAAGATGGATTAGCTAATTTAGCAAAAAGCTGTATGGGAATAGGTGATGGTGATAGCGGAATGGAGGCGATAAAGTGCTTTTTAGATTTAGATGGCAATAAAGAAGCAAGGGATGTTATATTAGAAATTTTAAAACATGATTTAAGGAAGATAAAAGAATGGACAATCAAATAAAACAATTAATAGACACTTTTATTGAGTATAGAAATTTATTGACCCCGATACAAAAAAACTTGTCGGATTTTTTAGGCAGCTATGAAGAGGTCAAGACCACTATTGAAAAATTGTCATTATCTTTTGAAGGGGATTTACAAAAACAGCTGCTTAATATGTTTGACAGGATGGAAAAAGAGGCAAAAAAAGCAACTGAATTATCTAGTCAAATTGACAAACTGGCTTCTTCTACTGATAAATATTCTTCTGCTATCAATATGGTGATTAATCAATTTAATAAGATTGAAATTAGATTGGGTGCATTATTAGATATAGATAAAAGGGCGGATGAGCAGCTAGCAAAGATAGAGAATATCATTGAGGATAGGTCAAGGTCTTATAATGTAAAAGAGCTATCAACAGCACTTGACGGATATAATAAAGATATAAAAAGGGTGAGTGAATTTCTAAATAAGGATGTAGCTGATGTAATGATAGAGAATGGAAGGCAATTAAGTGAGATTAAAAAAGGAATGGACTCAATAGTTAAAGAGCAGGGCGGAGAGGATTTAAAAGAGTTATTGATTACACAAAAAACAAGCGCAAATTTTTTGAAAAAAATTGTAGAGGATAAGGATATCAACGAGGCATATTTATTTGAGGTGTTAGATAGATGGGCAGAAGATAGAAAAGTTAAAGTTAAAAAATGACACGCTGGTTATTTTGAGCGCAAACAAAGGATTTTATAGTTTATAAAGAAAAAATGCAGCAGCAAGAAAACTACAATCAAATACTAGACTTTATTCGTCAAGATAATGAGGCGGAATTTTCTAAAGCCATAAAAACAAATACTTTAAAAAGTTTATCTTTTGGAAGATTTTCACTTTTATCGTTATGCTATATTTATAATTCTAAAAAAATCATAAAAGCCTATGAGGATAGATTATTAAAAATTGATGAGTATATTAAGCTAGAGCAAGAGCCTATAGATGCTTATAAAACAATAAAACAGCATGCAGGTATCTATATTAGAATATTAAAGGACCAGCAAACGATATCCCCTTTGATTGTGTTGGCTATATTAGATAAAGCACATCATTTAAAACAAATTGTTTTAAAAAAAAACTTAAGTGATGAAGAAAAAGATTTAATAATAAAAATCTTTAAAGCCAAAAGAGGGGCGGCGGAGTTTAATGAAAATGGCAGCTTAATCACCCCACGTCAAAAACTAAAACAAAAACATAAAATTCTTATGGGCATAGCCGCTATTTCACTTGCAATTATAATAGCACTGCCTATCACTATAGTTCACTTAATAAATCTTAAAGGTCATGGCACATATGAATCTCCCTTTAGGATAAGAAACCTTGCTGAGTTAGTTGCGGCAGCCGACCAAGAGGACACTTATTTTATATTGCATAATGATATAACTTTGCCTATTAGCCATTCTATAGAGTATTTTAATGCTCATTTAAAAGGCGGCGGTCATACAATTATTTCTCGGCATTCTATCCCTCTTGCTCATCGCTTAAATGGTTCTATTCGGGATTTAAGTTTTATATCATCAAACGCTTCGCATTTAGTTTTTTATAATGCAGGAGAAATTAAAAATATTAATTTTTATGCGGGGACAAGCAATAATAGGGCAAATATTAAAATTAATGAGGAAACGGGTGTATTGATTGAGGATACTATAGGCGGGGCAGGGATAGTTTCTCATATAAATAGCGGACACATGTTAAACATAAACATGACGGCATTTATTGACTTTGAGGCAAGCTTTTCTGATATTGTTTATGAATGCTTTGTTGGGCTGATAGTTTCTCAAAATTGGGGATTGATAGAAGGTGCTGTGCTAAGAGGTGATGTAATGATTAATTCTAGTGAGATGGGAGAGGTTTTTATAGGCAATCTAGTGGGTAGAAATTTTGGAACTGTGACAGGCGGCAGAATAGAAGAGAATTTTATATTAAGTGCAAAGCATGTTCATGTAGGCGGTATCGTAGGGTTTAATGAAGTGATGGGAAATATATTTAATAGCCAAATGAGCGGGGCAATAGTTGCAAAAAGTGAAAGGTATTCTATAGTGGTGATAGGCGGATTGATTGGATTGAATATGGGTGAGTATAGAAACACGAGAAGCACAATAAGAGGAAATATTATTGCTGGCAATATAATAGTGAATAGAATAGGAGAGGCGGGCGGTTTTGCGGTGCTAGGCGGAATAAGCGGAGAATGCAGAGGAGGGTTGGTTGAAAATAATGTGATAAGGACAGTTTTTAATACTAATTTAGAGTTGTCTATATGGGATGATGAGGGTTATTTATTAGAAGGCATTGTATGGGGTCAATATTTTGGTATAGGTGATGTATTTTGGGTGGGGGAGAGATTGTATACAGTTGCAATTATGATGGGTAATAGATTTGAAAGCGATGTAGATATGGACATTGGGATTGTGGGATTGCCTAGAATAGTGGATAGATAGTATAACAATGAATTAAATATAAATAATTATACAAGGAATAAAAAATATGATAGACATTAATTTTATTAGAAACAATGTGGATTTAGTTAAAGAAGCGATTAAAAACAAACATATGAATGTGGATATTGACAGGCTGCTTATCTTGGATAAAGATATAAGGGCAATTATGGTGATTACTGAAGAGTTGAGAAAAAATCGCAATGACCTGTCTAAATCAATGGGGCAAGCTAAAACACAATGTGAAAGGGACGAAATTATTAAAAAGGTGCAGGTTTTAAAAATAGAACTTGCACAAAAAGAAGAAAAGCAAGGCATATTAAAAGCGGAGTTAGACAGCATAATGCTTTCAGTTCCGTCTATCCCTGAAACAGATGTGCCTATTGGCAAGACTGAGGATGACAATAAAGAATTAAGAATAGTCGGGACAAAACCAAATTTTGATTTTATACCAAAAGACCATTTAGAAATAATGAAAGATCTTGATTGGCTGGAGACTGAGCGTGCAGCAAAATATGCAGGGTCTAGAAGCTATATGCTTAAAGGTCAAGCAATGCTTTTAGAAATGGCGTTATGCCGTTATTCAATTGACTTTTTAAACAAGCGTGGATATGTTCCTCATTCTGTGCCTGTAATGGTTAAAGAGCCTGCTATGCAGGGTACTGGGTATTTTCCTATAGGGCGTGACCAAGCTTATTATATAGAAGCGGATGGATTGTATTTAGTAGGAACTAGCGAGGTTAGTCTAGCTGCTGCTTATATGGGAGAGATGTTGGATTTATCTAATCCTATTAAAATGGCAGGGCATAGTACTTGCTTTAGGCGTGAAGCTGGGGCGGCAGGAAAAGACACTAGAGGATTATATAGAGTGCACCAGTTTCAAAAAGTTGAGCAGCTTGTCATTTGCAAAGAAGAAGACGCAGATAAACTGCAGCTAGAGATACTAAAAAACGTAGAGGATATGTTGATTGAATTAGGGTTAAGCTTTAGAGTTGCTCTAGCTTGTACGGGTGAATTAGGTATAGGTCAAACAAGAAAATATGAAGTAGAAACATGGATGCCAAGCAGAAATGCATACTGTGAGACGCACTCATGCTCTAAAATGGGGACATTTCAAGCAAGACGATTAAATATAAAATATAAAGAAAACGGTATTATAAAATATGCTGTTACTTTAAATAATACGGCAATAGCAACGCCGAGATTTTTGATTCCTTTAATTGAGTGTTATCAAAAACAAGATGGTACGGTGGAGATTCCTAAAGTATTGAAAAAGTATATATAAGTGACTGTTGCAGATTTTAAAAAACGGAGGGACATAAAAAATCAATGAAAAAATCATTAATAATTTCATTGTCAATAGGCTTTATTTTACTTGCCGCATTATTTTTAGCATTAAACTCTTATTTATCATGGTGGGTGGATACAGGGTTTTTGGATATGCTAATAGAGCTATTGCCTATATATTTAGCAAGTATTGTTATAATATTAGTGGGAATCTTTTTTGTAATATTTTTGATGTATACTAAAAGCAGACAAATTAAGCCTTTAGTGAAAGAAAAAATTGATATTAAAGAACAGCCTATAGATATATCAAAAATTACTATGCAAGAAAAAACTGTGCTGGACTATTTTACATGCGGATTAGTTGTTTTAAAAACTCCTGCAACTGTGCTGTTAATTAATAAAGAGGGCGCTAAGATAGTTGGTTATAGGCAAGATAAAGATTTGTTTTATTTTATGGCTGACACAGAGTTTTATAATATTATTGAAGCTAGAGAAGATGCTGAAGTTCATCGCATAATAGACAACAAAACATTTTCTTTTATGTTTAATTTTGATGGGGAGAATATCATTGTATTGATAGAAGATGTCACAAGATTAAGGGCAGCAGAAAATATAAAAAACGAATTTATTGCAAATATCACACATGAAATGAGTACTCCGCTTACTTCTATTGTTGGTTATGCAGACTTAATTAAGCAGGGCATGAATGAAGAAAATACCAAAAATGCTGCAGATACTATTGCCCAGCAAAGCATAAGGCTAGGCAGCTTGATTAAAGGCATATTAAATTACTCTCAAATTGATGCTGATGAAATAAAAAACCACAAGGTGGATTTATCCAAAACACTAAAAGAGAGTATATTTAATTTATCGTCTTATATGCAAGAAAAAAACATAAAAATTGACACTATCATTGATGAGGATGTAATGGTTAATTCAAGGCATGAGCATGCTTTAGATTTTGTTAATAATTTGCTTATAAATGCTGTTAAATATAATATTGAGGGCGGGAATATCGCAGTAAGTTTAACAAAAGAGCCTAAGATGTTGACAATAGAAGATAGCGGAATAGGCATTGCGCCAGATAATATAGAAAAGATTTTTAATAGATTTTATACGTTATCTTATGATAAAACTGATATTGGTCAAAATAGTTCGGGGTATGGGCTAGGGCTTGCTATTGTTAAAAAAATAGCACTTAAAAATAATTGGAAAATCAAGGTTGAAAGCACATTAAATAAAGGCACAAAATTCATTGTAAATTTTTAAAATGCTGTATAAATATGTAATTTTTATCTATACTAACATTATAGGAGAAATTACATATGAAAAATGTAGGAATTGTCAGGCGTCTTGATGAATTAGGGCGTATAGTTATCCCAAGAGAATTTAGAAAAACACACAGAATTAATGTTGGTGACCCTTTAGAGATAATGGCAACAGAATCAGGCAACATTATCATCACTAAAGTAGACACTATATCGGATTTGACAACTTTATGTGAAACTGCGTGTGCAAGCTTAGCTGCTGAATTAAGCATGACCATAGCGGGAGCATCGTTTGATAAAATATTGGCGGCAAGCGGACAAGGCAGGTCTATTTTAAATGACAAAGAATTATCAAGTGCGGTATCAAAGATGCTAAAAAGCAGAGGTTTTTTTAGCGGAGCGGCAGATTCTGAAGAGATTTTAGGGCTTGTAAATGCTGGATTTAATTTTGTTTGTGTTGTACCCATTCAAAGTTATGATGATTGTTTTGGCGGATTAATTGCTTTTAGCAACAAAGAAATATCAGGATTTGATGCAGCAGCTTTAAAGCTGGCAGGAAGATTGGTGGGGGATACTTTGGCAAAGTATTAATCCTTTGCTGCTTAAATTAATGTCATTTGCCATCCTTAATTCCTAAATAATTTTATAAATCGGTTAAAAATGCTTGCCTTAGACAAAAATATATGATAGAATAAAAAACCTACAAAATTTTAGGAGCTTAACAAAGTGAACTTATTCCCTATGATTTCTTCAGGTTGGCTGGACAACATTCCGCCTTGGGTGGCAAATTCTTTTCCTGTTATTAGGATAATTTTAATGGTATTTATGCTTGTATCGGCATTATTACTTGTTATTTGCATATTGTTTCAACAAACAAAGTCATCAGGGTTAGGTGCAATTGGCGGCGGGTCTACTGAAACTTATTATTATAAAAATAAAGGTAAATCTCTAGAAGGAATTTTAAAAAGAGCCACAATTATTTTATCTATATGCGTGCTTGGATTCACTGTATTATTTTTAATAAGTGTGCAAATTTATTCGCCGAATTGGGTAAACACAAACCCAACTCCGCCAGCAGAAGCAGCAGGATATTTTATTGCGCCGATATTGAATTTCATCAGATAATATTGAAGCGGCTAAATTTTTAGTCGCTTTTTTTGTGTATAAAGATTGATATATGAAAAAATATAAAAACATAACAAAGCAAAAAACATCTCAAACAGATATGCCTTTTATTAAACCTAAAGGCAAAGTTTTTTCTTATGAGGATAATTTAGAGTCAGGACTAGAGGCAGTTAAAAATTTTTATTCTCTCTATGACAAATTTCCTAAAAAAGTAAAACAGCTAGCTAAAGAAATTGCATTTATATCTAATAAGGATAAGCAAAACAGAATAGACTTAACTGACAAATTAATTTTTACAATAGATGGCGATGATTCTAAAGACTTTGATGATGCGGTTGACATTGAAAAAACTGGCAGCGGCTATAAACTTGGCGTGCATATAGCAGATGTTGCACATTATATAAAACAAGGCAGTGTCCTAGATAAAGAGGCGATTAAAAGAGGCACAAGCGTGTATTTTCCTAATGCTGTTTATCATATGCTTCCGCATGAATTATCAAGCGGCATGTGTTCTTTAAAAGAAGATGAAGAAAGGCTTTGTTTATCTTTAAATATGGATATAGATAGTGCCGGGCATGTTAAAAGCTATAAAATTTTTGAGAGCGTAATTAGATCTAATGCCAGGCTGACTTATAAAAACACCTCTAAGATAATAGATGGTGATAAAGTCTTAAGCAAAATGTATTTACCTTTTATTGAATCGTTAGTACAAATGAATGAATTAGCGCTGATATTAAAAGAAAAAAGGAAAAAGCGTGGGGCGATTGATTTTGTGACATATGAAAGTGAGTTTGAAATTGATGGTGGAAATGTGGTTGGACTTAAAAGGGCGGATAGATTAAATTCGCATTATATAATTGAAGAGTTTATGATTTTAGCAAATGAAACCATTGCAGAGCATTTTAATAAAATAAAAGCGCCGTTTGTGTATAGAAATCATAATAAATCCAGTTTTGAAAAATTTGAAAAATTAGAGATGTTTTTGCATTCATTAGGATTAAGCCACAATTTAGATTTTAATAATTTGACTTCTAAAGATATTCAAAATTTTTTAAAAAATGTTCCTGAGCATTTGCTAGGAGTGGTTAATAAGGTGACGTTAAGGGCAATGTCCAAAGCTATTTATGAAAACAAAAACAAAGGTCATTTTGGACTTGCTAGTGAGTTTTATTGTCATTTCACTTCTCCTATTAGACGTTATGCGGATTTAATGATTCATAGAGTCATAAAAGAATATTTAAAAAATAATCAATTAGCAAACTTTAAACCCATCGTCATACATGCGGCAAAAGAAGCAACTAATCGTGAGATTTTAGCAGAAGCAGCTGAGAGAAAATATAATGATTTTTTAAAAGCAAAATATATGCAAGATAAGATAGGTCAAAGGTTTAAAGGTATAATAAGTTCTATCGCTAATTTTGGTTTTTTTGTAGAGCTAGATAATACGGCAGAAGGATTAGTTAGGATAGAGAGTTTAGATGGACATTATGAATATATTGAAGAAGCCAATATACTAAAAGGCAAAGAAATTTTTAAATTAGGTCAAGAAGTTGAGATTGAAGTAGAAAGTGCTAAAGGTGATAGAATAGATTTTATTTTGGTTTGCAGTTTATAATGCCAAGTGCACAATGAGTGCGGGCGTGACATCATATATCATAGGCTTAAAACTACCTTATTAAAGAAAACTCAATAATAACGCACGGTAAATTGTGCTATTGATAAGTTTAAAGGAGATTTATGAAACTAGGCGTAGTAGGTTTACCTAATGTGGGCAAAAGCACCTTGTTTAATGCAATTACATCAGCGGGGGCAGAGTGTGCAAATTATCCGTTTTGTACTATTGAGCCTAATGTGGGGATAACTGTTGTTCCTGATTATAGGCTTGATGTTTTATCAAAAATATATAACACAAAAAAGACAGTCTATGCTGTTTTAGAATTTGTAGACATTGCAGGGTTAGTCAAGGGGGCTTCTAGCGGCGAAGGTCTTGGCAATAAATTTTTAGGACACATAAGAGAAGTAAACGCCATCGTGCATGTTGTGCGCTGTTTTGATGATAGCAATATTACGCATGTTTCTGACAGCGTTGACCCTATTAGAGATATTGAAATAATTGATTTAGAGCTTGCTATTGCCGATTATGAAACGGTGAAAAAAAGGAGAGAAAAAGCAGAGAAGCTGGTCAAAACAGGCGATAAAAATTATGCGGATGAGGCTGATTTGTGCAAAAAAATTGAGGCGGCATTAGAAAAGGGCAAGGCGGCAAGGAGCTTGATATACACTAAAAATGAGCAGGCAATGCTGGATAGTTTTTATTTATTGACGGCAAAACCAGTGATTTATTGTGCTAATATTTCTGAAACGGATATAATCAAGGGTGAGAATGAGCATGTAAAAAGAGTAAAAGAGCATGCATTAAAAGAAGGAGCCGGAGTAGTTGTTTTGTGTGCAAAAATTGAAGCGGAGTTAGCTGTTATGCAGCATGATGAAAGAGAATTTTTTATGAGTGAGCTAGGATTAAAAACAAGCGGCTTAGCTGAGATGATTAAGGCGGGGTATGATTTATTGGGATTGATAAGTTATTTGACAGCGGGTGAAAAAGAGTGCAGGGCTTGGACTATTAACAAAGGGACTAAGGCGCCAGGGGCGGCGGGGAAGATTCATACAGATTTTGAAAAAGGGTTTATTAGAGCAGAGGTAGTAGGGTATGAAGATCTTGTGAGCCTGGGGAGTTTTAATGCGGCAAAAGAAAAGGGTAAGGTAAGAAGCGAGGGAAAAGAGTATGTTGTAGAAGACGGTGATATAGTACTATTTAGGTTTAATGTATAGGAAACAATAATTAAGTCCTTGCTTAAAATTTTGACGGGGACTTAATTATCGTTTCCTATAATATAGCATTTTGACTATTGAGAAACATAAAAACATATTAAAAATAAACTGTATGCAAAATACATAAAAACAAGGATATTATTGTTCTTGTTTTTTTAATGAGATAGGAAAAATACATAGTAAAGCATAACTTAAGAAAGAAGTTTTCAAAAGGATAAAGTGTTTAAGACATAAAGACTGTTTATGAGTCGTGCATAGTGCAATTATTTTTTAAAGGAGAGCTTGTTATAGAATGACAAAAATAGTTTTAAGTGAAGTAGCTTTTGCCATTTAGTTGACTAGCAATATATTTTTTGCTATATTTGTGGAATATGCAAATACACTTTCATAAATTTTTTAATATTGATGAAATTGCTGATGATTTAATTAAGTTTGTTGTTATTGCTGCACGGTACAACGATAAATGGATTTTTTGCAAACATAAGGACAGGACAACATGGGAAATCCCTGGCGGAAAGCGTGAGACAGGTGAAACTATTTTAGAGGCTTCACGCCGTGAATTATTTGAGGAAACAGGGACGGTTGATGCTGAAATAACACCGATTTGCATTTTTACAATTATAGAAGACCCAACGGGCTATGGACTACTTTCTTTTGCAGAAATAAATGAGATTAGCGACTTGCCACAATGCGAAATGACAAAGATAGGGTTATTTGACGAGATGCCTACAAGTCAAACTTATATTAATGTTCATCCTTTGCTTATGCAAAGAGTTTTGCAAGCATTAAGTGAGGGGTAATATTGAAATAAGTTTTTTCGTATAATATTAAAATGGAAAAGATAAAGAGAAAATTGTTTTTAATTGTTGTTATTGGATTAGCAATAGCAATAATTATCTCGACTGGCTTTTTAATTGGAGCCATAGTTGCAGCCTCTAATGACGAAGTGGACACAACACAAAATATACGGGCAAGCTGGGGAGGTTTTGCAGATTTAGGACAAAGAGTTTTTGTAAACGAATCTAAAGCTGCAGTCATTTATAGTGAGGCATCATGACTACTTGAGAGGGGATTTGCCCGAATTTGGTATAGTCGGGTTTGTAGCGGCGACATCAATATACAACAGCAGCTTTTTTGCTAATTATTATCTTGCTATTTATATTATAGAGGGCGGCACAGCGTCACACAAACCGAGTTTTAGGCAGATACGGCAGGAGTGTAGTGGTCATTACTACCAGGTGGTCATTACGAAATACACATCAACAGGAATAATGCGCCCGTTGGCAATAAGGATATAATGCATTGGATAATCATTGCAAAAATACCAAGAGAGGTTTGAGCCGAGCAGCATAAGATTTGTTATTCATAGAAATTAACGCATAACGATTATTAAAAATAGAGCGATACGCTAAATGCATTCTAACGAGTGCATTTTTTTGATGCAAAAAATAAGGAGGCGGCATAAATGGCGACAAATATCGGCTGCTGTTAGACTAGATAGATAGCAAGGTTAAGCAGCTTAGTCAGAGTATTAAAGATAGTGCTAAAAAGACAATAAATAATGATCATAAAAAAAGTTGCTTATTTTTTGAAAAAGAAAATAATTTTGTTTGACAATCAAACAAAGCATCTTGTATACTTTGATTATCAAAGCAATTTTAAGGGAGAGAAAAACAATGATAAAGAAATTTTTTACTAGCACTGCAACCTATATTATGGCGGTATTTTTGCTGCTTACTGTGCTAATTGGTGTATGGAATATAAGACCAGACGGTTTTAGGCGTGAAGGAAGCGGACATTTTTGCGGCGCAAGGGCTTTTGTGCATGTTTATAACTTAAGCCAAGTGCCAAGGTCACCATATGACTTTGAGGCTTTAGAGGATGCAAGGGTTTATATAATGACTCAGCTTGACCGCATGGGTTTGATTCAAGCAGGAAGTGATAATTTTGAAGCAGACAAACGCATAGAATTAGAGGATTTGTCTGCATTAAATCGCCCTAATGCTCCACACTTTTATATGGTAAGACACACACCTTTGACGGGGACTATTCCAGAAAGAGTGGTCTCTAGGGATGGTGAGGTGATAAGACCAGATTTAGTAAGCTTGTTTGAAAGCGGAGAAATTGTTGAAATTCCTGTGGATAATATCTATGCATACATACCAGGTACAAGCGGTTATAGCATTATGCTTATGGCGCATTATGATTCTCATCCAAACTCATTATCAACGGGGCTAGCGGACAATGCTTATTCTGTTGCGACAATGCTAGAGATTGCTAGGCTGTTAATGGAAAAAATTAATGATGGGTACACACTTGTCAATGGGGTCAAATTTGTTTTTACTGATGCAGAAGAAATTGGGCTTTGGGGGGCGCATAGGATTGTGGGCAGAAATGGAAACCCTTATGATGAGGAGCACCCTGCCGAGTATCTAGAGTTTATGAAAGGCGTTAATCTTGTTGTTAATATAGAAGGGAGAGGTAATAGAGGGCCATTATTCATGTTTGAGACAAGTGAAGGCAACAGTGCTATAATTAGATTTTTCTCTAATGCGGGGCGTCCTTTTAGTTTTTCAATTGCAACGGCAGTATATGGTATTTTGCCTATGAACACAGACTTGACTCCGTTTTTGCGTGCTGGTTTTGCTAGTATGAATTTTTCTACGCTGGATAGTATGGAGCATTATCATACGGATTATGATAGTTTAAATTATATCAATATGGATACTTTGCAAAATTATGGAAACACTCTTTTTCCTATGGTGATTCATTATGTGATGAGCAGTAGATATAGCAGCATTGATGCTTTTGAGGCACGTCATGATGCGGTGTTTTTTAGTTTTATGCCTAATATTTTTATTAGATATCATGTGATAGTTTCTTGGATATTAATAGTATTATTGCTTGCAGGATTTGGTACATTGATATTTATTATGATTAAAAATAAAAAATTGGACTATAAAAAAATGTTGATAGCTATGGGTGTTTGGGCTGGATTTATTGTAATAGCGGCAGGGGTAGGGATATTGATAGCAGTGATTACGGGGGCGGCAAGCGGCGTGTCGTTTAGTTTAATGAGCATGACTTTTGTTTCAGGTGACAGACTAATGACTATTGTTGCAAATTTATTGGTTGTATCTGGTGCATTTGGTGCAATGATTTTGTTAAAAAAGCTGCTAAAAATATCAAGAGTTGAAACAAGGATGGGAGGCATTTGTTTAAACGTTTTATTGTTAATAATCAGTGCATTTTTGCTGCATGGCGGCACATTTATGTTTATGTGGACAGCGTTGTTTGGATTAGGTGCTGTGTCGGCAACATTAATAAGCAAAGCAAAATTAAATCTTGCTTTAAAAATTAGTGCCAATGCGCTTGTCATATTATTTGCAGTGCCTATGTTCTTTACAATAGCATACAGCTTTTTTGTTGCAATGACTATAGGTGCTTTAGTAGTAATAACGCTGCTTGTTGCAGCTGCTTTTGCTATTGTTGCACCTTCAGTAGTTAGTCTATGGCATTTGTTAAACGAGAATCTTGTTAGGCAGATAAAAAATTAACTCATTAAAATGTAAATGTAAAAGCACCTTAATTAAGGTGCTTTTTTTAATATAATGAAAAGAAGATATTCTTACAGAATGACATAAATTTAAATTGGTTTAATAAATGATAGAAACTATTCCGCTTCAATAATTTAATTTTGTTATTCTGTAAGAATCTCTTCTTTATATCTTAATTGTATCGTACTATATTTGTCTTTCTTGGCACGACTTTATGTGTCTAAAATAAACTTTTGTTTTTATGAAAAGAAATTTTCACAAAAATTCACAAAAGTTTACTTTTAAATTTACAAAAAGTTCACACTGTACATAAAACTTACACAATTATCCGCTATAATGATTTCAAACACTAGCAAACATTGTTTGTTTTTAGGTGTTTAAGATGTGAAAAAAGTCACTTAGTGCAAGGCTTAATTAACGGAGTGAATTTATTTTTTATGCACTAGGAAATGATGATGCAAGCAATTTTTGATTGCATCAACAAAAAGGGCATCAATGCAAGATGCCCGAAGTGCCGCAAGGCACTTTTGTTCTAATCACGATATTATCTATATTTAGGGGGTATTTATATTATGTTAACTATGGACGATTTAGTCATAAGGGCAAACGATGGGTGTCCGGAAGCACAATATAATTTAGGTGTTTATTATCATAATGGCAGGGGTGTTGATAAAGACTGTATTAAATCTATTGAATGGTTTACTAAAAGTGCAAATCAAAGCTTTGCAAAAGCGCAGTATAATCTTGCGGTGTATTATAATACGGGCGACGGGGTTGAATTAGACTGTCAAAAAGCAGCTTATTGGTATGAAAAAGCGGCACTTAACGGGCTGATTAATGCGCAGTATTATTTAGCTATCTGTTATGGGTATGGCAGAGGAGTAGAGCAAAGCTATGAAAAAGCGGCGGAGTTTTTTAAAAAAGCAGCAGAGCAGGGTGATGCTCATTCACAATATAACTTAGCTGTTTATTATAGTTATGGAAAAGGCGTAGAATTAAATTATGAACAAGCTGTACATTGGTATACAAAGGCGGCAGAACAAGGATTTGCCAATGCACAGTATTATTTGGCAACTTGCTATGAAAAAGGTGAGGGAGTCGATAAAAGTATAGAGCAAGCTATTGTTTGGTATACAAAGGCGGCAGAACAAGGATTTGCAGGTGCGCAATATTATTTAGGTTCTTGCTATGATAAGGGCGAAAGTGTTGAACAAGACTATGTTGTTGCGGTGTCTTGGTATGAAAAAGCAGCGGTACAAGGTAATGAAAAAGCAAAAGAGGCATTAGCCAAGTTTAAGAAAAATATTTTTGGCAAATGGGTATTAAGAAAAGGGGCAGAGGCTGCAGCGGCGACTTTGATTCAATAAGGTGTTAGATTTTAATATACATAAAAAGAGAGTAAAAAAAAGTATTCAGCAATTGAATACTTTTTTTGTTTTAGCATAGACACTATTTTATTTTGTTGCAGCAGCCCTTTGTGCTTTTTTCGCCAGTACGTGTGCCTGTTTTTTTGCCTGTATTAGGCATAGTCTTTGGGTTAGGTTTAGTTGTGTGGTTATTTGATGTAGTTGTTTTTTGCTTGTCGGTAGTAGGGGTAGTTGTTTTTTTAGGTGAAGTACCCGGTGTAGTAGTTTGTGTTTTGTTTGTCGTTTTAGTGGTATCAGTTGTTTTTTTAGTTGTGGTTCCACTAGATTTACCAGATTTTTTTGTTTTTGTAGTATTTGCCATTTTTTATCTCTCCTTGTTATGTAGCTTGTTTTGTGATATTTGCTACACTATTATTATCAGGATTAATTGGCGGCATTATGCGTTTGTTTGCTTGGTATATTATGGTGATTGCTAAATCGTTTTAGCATAAATTATATAAAATGCAGCATTATCCAATTTTTTACAAAAATGTTCTTGACAAATAACTTATATTTACTTTATAATACATTGTATATAATAGTAATTGTGGATTTTTCTAAGATAAGGAGAAAATTATGAAATTACCAACAAAAATGAAAGCACTCATTAAAAAAGAAGCCAAACCAGGGATTTGGCTAGAAGAAGTTTCTGTGCCTAAACCGCCTTATGGCTGGGCATTAATTAAAATTAAAAAAACTGCTATTTGCGGTACAGATCTTCATATTTATAAATGGGATGAATGGAGTCAGCGCAACATCAAAACTCCTATGGTAGTAGGGCATGAATTTATGGGTGAGATTGTAGAAATTAATGGAGGCGGCAACGGTTTTAAGGTGGGGGATAAAGTGACAGCAGAAGGGCATGTGGTATGCGGGCAGTGTCAAAACTGCAGGTGTGAAAGACAGCACTTATGTCCTAATACCAAAGGTATCGGAGTATCTATGCAAGGAATTTTTGCTGAGTATGCAATTGTTCCTGTTTATAACTTGTGGAAATGTGACCCGTCTATTTCAGATGATTTATATTCTATCTTTGACCCGTTTGGAAACGCTGTGCATACTGCGCTTAGTTTTCCTGTTGTTGCAAAAAATGTGCTGGTGACAGGGGCGGGACCTATTGGAATCATGGCAGCGGCAGTGGCAAAATTTGCTGGTGCAAAAAATGTAGTGCTTACTAATACATCGGACTGGAGATTGGAACTATCTAAAAAGGTGTGTCCTGGTGTGCTGACTATCAATACTAAAACGCACAATATAGAGGACTTGATGAAAAAACATGGCATTGATAATGGGTTTGATGTGGGGTTAGAGATGTCAGGGGCTCAAAGCGGGCTTAATTTGTTGGTTAAAAATATGATGATGGGCGGAAGTGTTGCGCTGTTAGGGCTTTTTGGTGAGGGTGCAACTATTGATTGGGATAAGGTAATTTTTGGTGCACTTAATATTAAAGGGATTTATGGCAGGGAAATGTTTTCTACTTGGCAACAGATGGATAGCTTGTTAAGGGCGGGAATGAATTTAGATCCGATTATTACGGATAGACTGCATTATACAGAGTTCCAAAAAGGATTTGAGTTGATGGAGTCTAAAAAATGTGGAAAGGTGATTTTGAGCTGGGACTAATTTTAAAGTGTAATTTTAAGAAATAGACCAAAAGTTTTTGGTTACTTTTTTTCAAAAAAAATAACAAGGAGATACCATGTATAAAAGAACAAAAAAAATAACAGAGGCAACTTTGCAAGAAATCAAAGAAGCTGGACTTTGGAAGGAAGAGAGAATTATTACTTCTAAGCAAAGTAATATTATTGATACTAACAAAGTAAAAGGGGTCTTAAATTTTTGTGCTAATAACTATCTAGGGTTATCATCACATCCGGAAGTCATAAAAGCGGCTAAAGACAGCTATGATAAGTATGGATACGGTTTATCAAGTGTGCGTTTTATTTGCGGTACACAGACTGTTCATAAAGAATTAGAGGACGCTGTGTCTGCATTCTTAAAAATGGAGGATACCATTTTATATTCTTCTTGCTTTGATGCAAACGGAGGTTTTTTTGAAACCATCACCACAAAAGAAGATGCCATTATTTCTGACGAATTAAATCATGCGTCTATCATTGATGGTGTTAGACTTTCAAAGGCTATGCGTTATCGCTATAAAAATAATGATATGGCGGATTTAGAGATTCAGTTAAAAGATGCAAAAGAAAAAAATGCCAGACAAATTATCATTGTGACTGACGGTGTTTTTTCTATGGATGGTATTATTGCCAATCTTAAAGGGATTTGCGATTTAGCGGATAAATATGATGCTTTGGTTGTGGTGGATGATTCTCATGCGACAGGGTTTGTGGGCAAGAGGGGCAGAGGCAGTCATGAGTATAATAATGTAATGGATAGAGTTGATGTTATAACAGGTACTTTTGGCAAAGCCTTAGGCGGAGCAAGCGGTGGTTTTGTATCAGGAAAAAAAGAGATAATTGCATTATTAAGACAAAGATCAAGACCTTATTTATTTTCAAACACCTTAGCACCAAGCATGGCGGCGGCTACAATTAAAGTGTTGGATATGCTGACAAAGTCAACAGAGTATAGGGATAAAGTGATTGAAAATGCTGCATATTTTAGAAAAGAGATGACTAAAGAGAAATTTGATTTAGCGGGTGAGGGGCATGCAATTGTTCCTGTAATGCTATATGATGCGGTACGGTCACAAAAATATGCTGAGGAAATGCTTAAAAAGGGTGTTTATGTAATCGGGTTTTTCTTTCCTGTTGTGCCTAGGGATAAGGCAAGAATCAGGACACAAATGTCGGCGGCACATTCAAAATCGGATATTGATGCATGCGTAAAAGCGTTTGTAGATGTCAGAAGAGAACTAGGTTTTTAATCTAGCTAAATACAAAAAGTTTTTGGGCTTACCTTTTTAAAAAAGGTGAGAAGGAGACCATTTATGGCAAACTATTTATCTATTACTGATGAGCAAAAAAAACATATGTTTGATAATTTAGGAGTAAAAAATCTTGATGATTTATTTTGTGATATTCCTAAAAACCTATGGCTAAGAAAATTAAACATTGCTCCTGGGGTATCAGAGCAAGAGGCATTTGAGATGATTGAAAAATTGGCAAATGCAAATCAAACTTATGATATAATTTTGCGTGGGGCTGGGGCATATCATCATTATATACCGCCTGTGGTTAAAAGATTATCAAATAAATTAACACCAAATGCAATGCATGCACTTGAATTAGAAAAAATGCTGTGTGAATTAACCGGACTTGAAAATACTAGCATAGCATTTTCAAGCGGGGCGGCTGCTAGCGCAGAGGGTATTTTGATGTGTGAGGAGAATATAAAAAAATCTGTGGTTATTCCAACAAATATCAACCCTCAAACCTTGCACTTGATTAAAACTTCATTAGAGTATAGAAAATTTAATATAATTGAGTTAGCTCACAAAGAAGGTTTTTTTGATTATGATGCTTTAAAAGAACTATTAAATACACAAAAAGACAATATTTCTTGCGTGTATTTTGAAGAGGTCAATTATTTTGGATTGATTGAGGATGTTGAAGAAATTGCTAGGCTGGCAAAAGCAAGTGATGTTAAAATAATTATGAGCGTACATCCTATTGCTTCGGCTGTTTTAAAAGCTCCTAGTGAATACGGAGTAGATATTGTTGTAGGAAGTTTGCAAAGTTTGGGATTATCATTAAATTATGGCGGTGCATATCTAGGGTTTGTTTCTTGCAATGACAAAGATAAATTGCTGCCTCATAGCATCATAAGCCGCAATGCTTTGATTGCAAGTTTATATCTTGCGGCAATGGGACCAAGAGGTTTAATAGATGTGGCTATATCGTGCGCATCATTAGCTCATTATGCAGCAGAAAATTTTGTTTTTAAGGCAGGGGCTAGTTTAAAGTATTCTATTATTCAAAGCGGGCAAGTGACTAAGGGAGAGTTTTTTAATGAGTTTGTGACGGTGCATAAATCTAAAGCGGCAAATATTTTAAGAAAATTAGAAAAAGAAGGCATCTTAGGGGGGCTGGAATTAGATAAGCATGAGATATTATGGTGTTTTAGTGAAATGACAACAAAAGAAGAAATTGATAAAGTTGTCGAAATTGTAAGGAGGGCTTAAATCATGGATACATTATTTAACAAATCACAAAAAGGTAAAAGATGTGCATCAATCAGACCGCTTAGGGTGGGTGAGTGGAGATATAAAAACGGCAGGACTAAACTTGATTTGCCTGAACTAAGCGAAGTTGATTTAGCTAAACATTATTATGAATTAGATAGTTATAAACAACAAAAAGAACATACTCCTTTAATGAGTGAGACGATTAGCTGTCTTAAAGGATTTAAGGCTGTGCATCCGCTGCAATCTGAAGATAGTACGCAAGGATATGTGCAAGCCTTTGACATGCTGACTAAATTGTTAATAGAGATTACGGGCTTTGAAACTATTAGTCTTGCTTCGTCTTTTGGGTGCTTAGAGGCGCTTTGGTTAGTTGATGAATTTTTCAAAACAAGAGAAGACATAAATAGAAGAAAAGTTGTGGTGACGGACGAGAGTTATAAAGCTGTGGTAGAAAAAAGCGGCTTTGTACCAGTGGTAGTTAATATGGATGAAGGAGATATAGATTTAAATAATTTAGCTAATATAATAGACAAAGAGACAGCAGCGATAATGATGGGTAATTTTGAAAGAGATATTGAAGATGTTAAGAAAATTGTTCATGGTGCGGGGGCTTTAATGGTTTATGAGGGGGCTAGGCTAGGTGAAATAATGGGCATTGTGCGTCCGTTTGATATGGGTTTTGATGTTGCATGTATTGATTTAGGTGCATTGTTTAAGCTTGAAGAGAGTGCTTTTGTTATTGCATGCAAAAAAGATGTGGGGGCTGCGATACCTGTTCCTTTTATTGTAAAAGATAAAAAAGGTAATTGCTTTTGGCAGCATGACAGCAAAACTAGTATTGGCAGAACTAGTCCTTATTATGGGAATGCAGCAGCTATTATAAAGGCATTAGCATACATTTTGACTTTAGGCGGAGATGGGTTAAAAGAGACTACTCAAATTGAAAAATTGATTAATCAAACAAATTCGCCAACAAGACCTAAAGTTAAGACAAAAATTAAAAAAATAGAAGAGCCAATAGAGCAAGAGGTGCAAATAATAGAAGAAGAAATAGTGCATCAAGAGCAAGAGGCAGCTATTTATGAACAAGAAACAAAGGAGTGTCAAAATAATGAAGGATAAAGTTTTAGAAATTTTAAAAAACAGTCAAGAGCCTATGCAGGCGGGGCAAATAGCAAAACTATTAGATGCGGATAAAATAGAAGTTGATAAAGCTATGAAAGCTTTGGCAAAAGAAGGGGCTATTGTGTCGCCGATTAGATGTAAATGGACCATTGCTTAAATAGCCCTGTCTTGAAAATAAAATAGGAAAGACTAGAGGCAACAATGTTGTTCAAAAACTCTACATTCGGTCATCAATACTGCTAGTATAGCGTCTTTCAAGTATTCATTTTTGTCCTGGCACTGAATTGCATTGCCACGAATACTTCTTGGCACGGCAATCAAAAATATGCTTACTATATACCCAATTTATTTTC
>WRAF01000007.1 GCA_009780325.1 Bacillota bacterium
AGTGGTTTTTATTTAGTGGTTTTTATTTTTAGCAATCCAATTAAAATTTTGTCATGCTGTAAGCATCTCATCATTATTTAAAAAAGATATGCTTTATTTAACCATATGGGTTACTGAATAAGTCTATTATAACAAATGTCCAAGAGGGTCTTAGTGTTTTAATAAAACCACACGTTTCTCCTTATAAGGCAATGGTTTTAGTCCCTTTTTAAACAAATTAAATATAAAACTTGGGAGAGAGAAAAATGAAAAAATTTACTAAAGCTATCATAATGGCTGCATTTGCTGTCATGATGCTGCTGCCAGTATTTGTCATGACAGGGTGCAATAATGAACAGAATAGACCTATGGTTGTGGCAGGGTTTGCGCATAGTGTAGTATTAAGAGAAGATGGTACAGTTTGGGGCTGGGGCAGAAATGAAGAAGGGCAATTAGGCAATGGCAGTAGGACTAATCAAGCAAGACCTGTTAGATTTAGGATTGAGCCGTTTACGCATGGCGGCATAACATATCAGCCGCCTGAGTACATTGTACAAGTTGCTTCTCACAAAGTTCATACAATGGCATTAGGAAACGATGGCAGCGTTTGGGCAGGAGGCTGGAATCAAGAAGGGCAGCTTGGCGCACCAGTTGGCTGCAGAATGACTCCTATTAGAGTGCCTTTTGACAATCCTGACACACGTATTATTGATATTGATGCAGGCATGCTTTTTTCTTTGGCTTTATCAGATGAGGGGAATGTATATGGATGGGGAAGAAACCGTCATGGAATAATGATGGACGAAGTGAATACTGCAAATCCAAATGACAGAATAAGTATGCTTGCTAGAGCAAGCAGAATTTCAGGAGCAGAGCTTAATCACCCAAATTATAGGATCACGCAAATTGCGGCAGGGCATGAGCATGCTCTTGCATTAAGAGAAGATGGCGCAGTAATCGGCTGGGGAAGAAATAGAAATGGACAAGTGGCAAACATAAGACACCCTCAAAATGTAACATCATCGCCAGCAGAGGGCATTATGCCAGGGGGGTTATTGTGGGATATACCTCTCCCTACAGTTATAGAAGGTTTGCCGTCAGATTCAAGCGATAGAGTAACAAAAGTGATAGGCGGCGGTTTTCATTCGTTAGCTTTAACAGAGCAAGGAAATATATATGTTTGGGGAAGAAGTGACAGAGGACAGATTGGTGATGGTGTTTCTCATAGTGCTAATTCACAGCCTATTCCTCAAAGGGTTATATTGCCGCAAGGCAGACATGCGGTTTATGTTGCTGGTACATCGGGAGATAGTAATGCAGCAATTTTGGATAATGGACAAGTAATCGTGTGGGGCAGAAATCAAGAAGGACAGCTAGGTATAGGTTCTGTTGAAGAAATTAGAGAAGATGCGTTTAATCCAAGACCGCAAATTGCTTTAAGAATGGTAGGTGTTCCGCTATCAAACATAGTGTCAATTGCAGTAGGTGAAACTCATATGACGGCACTTTGCGGTGAAACTGGTGAGGCATTAAGCTGGGGTACAAACTGGGATGGTGAGTTAGGTAATAATGGAATTATGATTTCACAAACTCCTTTGCAAGTGCAAAGAGGTATTAGAGGTCCTTCATTGGGCGGTTCACCTCCGCATATTGTGGGCAATGAAGCATTAACAGGAATAACACAATTAGCAGGCGGTCATTTGTTTACATTAGCTTTAGGTCAAGATGGGATTGTGCACGGATGGGGAAGAAACAATCATGGACAGCTATTGATGATGCACAGCAATGACCATTATATTGCAACAAGATTAGAAGATTTTAGAGTTCGTGATATTAGGTTTCCTCATATTAGAAATGATTGGATGGAAAACATGAATCAAAGAAACCCTGCAGATGCAAATTTTGCCGTATTAAACAATGTGACAGCAATTTCAGCAGGTACGGATATAGGCTTTTCATTTGGGTTGGCTGTCAGAGGCGGTTTTGCATATGGTTGGGGTGATAATGAAAGCGGGATGCTTGGACATGGATATGTAGTCAATCGTCGCCGCACATTAGGTGAAGAGCCAAAAGACAACAATCCTAGACGTATGCGTACACCGGCAGGTGATTTTATAAATGCAATTGATGTTTCAGCAGGCGGTCGTCATAGTTTAATTTTAAGACCAAACGGACTAGTTTATGCAGCAGGTCACGGCGGACAAGGGCGATTAGGTGATGGATATGAAATAACAAGAAATTATCCGGTGCGTGTTGCTTTTCCGTCAGCTACTACTATTATGCAAATTGAAGCAGGAGGCGCAAGAAGTTTTGCTATTGACAGCAGAGGATATTTATGGGCTTGGGGAAATGGGTCGTATGGCAGACTAGGAACAGGGAATGATAATCATCGCAATACTCCGATAAGAGTATTAGGTCCTTCTATAAGAGCAGGCGGAGAGCAAGTTGTGGCTGTTTCGGCAAGTGATGTTCATACACTTGCACTGACTAGCGCAGGCAGAGTGTTTAGCTGGGGAAGTGGTTGGAGCGGAAGATTGGGACATGGGGATGGTTATGGGCAAGTGCTGCCTACTCATATTGGTGCGGCGGGATTAAATCATAGTCAGCATCGTGTGGTTGACATTGCAGTAGGCGGGGCGCATTCTATAGCTATAAGAAGTGACGGTACTGTATGGACTTGGGGTGAAAATGGAAGCGGGCAATTGGGCAGACCTACAAACTGGCAACAGCAATTATCTCCAGGACAGGTTTCAGGGATTGCTGATGCAGCGCAAGCTGCGGCTGGCAGTGCGCATACTGTTATTATTAGGGGCAGCGGTGCAAATTCGATGGTATATGCATGGGGAACCAATAGCGCAGGTGCTTTAGGCAGCGGCGGAAGACAAGATCCTCCTTCAAGAGAGGCTATACAGCAAGGAGCAGATCCTGATGGTTTCTTAGTCACTCCAAATAGACAATTATCAGCAGTAAGAGCGATAGGGGTTCATACAAACTATGCTTTTTTCAATGCGCATAGGGCGGATTTTCCACCAGTACACGTACAAGGAATGAGCGGTGCGGCAAGATTTTTTATATGGTTTGGAATTATAATAGGAATATTGTTGATTGGTTTGATAGTGCTGTTTATTTTGGATAATAGGCGTATTATTGATATTAAATGGCCGCCTTTTTTAAGGACTTTCTTTGACATGATGCCTATTAAAAGGAAAAATGAAAAGGCTAAGGCAGGTTCAAGCAAAAAAGGGTCAGTGAAGAAAAAGGGTAATGGTGCAGCAAAAAGCAAAAGCAATAACACAGCAAAAAATAAGTCAGCAACAAAGAAAACCAACACCAAGAAGAAGTAAAATACTGCAGACGTAAATTATAAAAACATATTTGAATTGTTTGGGGCGTGCTAATACGTCTCAAACAACATTAGTCAGTGTTTCATTGATTAGCTAGGTTAGTTTTCAAATAGATATTAAAATTGCCGCTTTTTAGCAAATTTATTTTAAAAAATTGTTAAAAAGTGGCAAAAAATATTTGACAGCACTTGTAATAGTGTTGTAATATAATAGACTGTAGAGTTTTGTAGAGGTGCAATTCTTTTTTGCATTTTTAACAAAAAATCAAATAACAATTTAATACAAAGGAGGAGAGTTCTAGGGCAATGGGGATGCATGCCGCATCCGTATGCCTTGTCATGCGCTCTCTTCCTGTATCGGGCGGCAAGCAAGTCGTCCCTACAATTGGAGTAATCAATGTCAACAACAAGAAGGCGAAAAACCATTTTATGCGGCAAGACTCAAAGACTTTCATATGCTCAAGTAGATGAAGTCATAGATATGCCAAACCTAATTGATGTCCAAAAAAACTCTTATGCAGACTTTATTAAAGAAGGCATAATGGATGTTTTTAAAGATTTTAGTCCCATCACCGACTTTTCTGGTAAAATTGCACTCCATTTTTTGTCATGCACGCTTGACTCTACTCCTAAAATGAGTGAAAAAGAGTGCAAGGACAGGGATACTACTTATGCTGCTCCTTTAAAAGTCAAAGTGCGTCTTGATATTCATGACGATGATGGCAATGTCACTCAAGCTGTAGAGCAAGAAGTTTTTATGGGTGATTTTCCGCTTATGACTCCAAATGGATCTTTTATTGTCAATGGTGCTGAAAGGGTAGTTGTTAGCCAATTAGTGCGTTCTCCTGGGGTATATTTTGATGAGAAAAAGGATATTAAAACAGGACAAGCGTATTATAGTGCTACTAATATTCCATCAAGAGGTGCTTGGTTAGAGTTTGAAGAGGACGCTGCTGGATTGTTGTGGGTAAAAGTTGACAGAACCAGAAAAATTCCTGTTACTGTATTGCTTCGTGCTTTATCTTCTATCACTGGCGGAATGTCAACCGATGAAGAGATTGCAAAATTATTTAATAATGAAAAAACTATAGTTGCGACTTTAGAAAAGGATGCAAATAAAAATGAAGAGGCAGCGCTTATTGAGTTAAACAGAAAGCTGCGTCCTGGTGAAGTGCCTAACTCTGACAGCATTAGAGGTCAGCTTGAAGGGTTGTTTTTTGAGCGCAGAAAATATGACCTGTCAAGGGTAGGACGCTATAAATTTAATAAAAAACTGTCGCTTGCATATAGGATTATGGATAGGGTGGCAGCAAAGGATATTGTGTCTCCTGACGGAATCGTATTAGTGAAAAAAGGCGGAATTATTGAGCCTAAGTTAGCTTTTAGTATCCAAAACAGCGGTATCAATGAGGTAAGTATAAAAACTGACGGTGCAGATTTTATTGTAATAGGAAACAATCATGTTAGAATTGATGAGTATTTAGATGCGGCGGCTAAAGGCGGTAAATCTAAAGTATCAGCTAGAGAATTGGGAATTAATGAAATGGTGCATTTTCCTACTTTGATGTCATTAATAAATGAGGCTGGTTCTGAGAAAAAATTGCATGATTTAATAAAAGAAAATGCGTCTGACTTAATGATTAAGCATATTACTATTGAGGATATTATTGCCACTATTAACTATACTTTGGGATTGCATCATGGTATAGGTCATATTGATAATATTGATCATTTGGGCAATAGACGTGTCAGATCAGTTGGTGAGTTATTGCAAAATCAATTTAGAGTGGGTATTTCAAGACTAGAAAAAGTAATCAGAGAAAGAATGCAAATTCAATCTGATGCAGAATTAACCCCGCAAACTCTTATCAATATAAGACCTGTATCGTCTGCAATTAAAGAATTTTTTGGCTCTTCTCAATTATCACAATTCATGGATGAGTCTAATCCTATTGCGGAATTAACACATAAACGCAAATTATCTGCGCTAGGACCAGGTGGTTTAAATAGAGAGCGTGCAAGTTTTGATGTGCGTGACGTACATTATACTCACTATTCAAGAATGTGTCCGATTGAGACTCCGGAGGGACAAAACATTGGTTTGATTTCATCACTTGGCTGCTATTCACGTATAAATGAATATGGCTTTATTGAAGCACCTTATCGCAAGATTGATAAGGCAAATAAGTGTATTATTCCAGGTGCAGAGGGTGTTGAGTACATTGCTGCGGATGAAGAAGATAGGTTTGTCATTGCGCAAGCTACAGAACAGCTTGATCAAAATAATTGGTTTATAAACAACAGAATCATGGCTAGATACCGTGATGATATATTTGAAACGGCGGCAGAAGAAATTGACTATGTTGATGTTTCTCCTAGACAAATGGTTTCAGTGGCAACGGCGCTTATACCTTTCTTAGAGAATGATGATACAAATCGTGCGCTGATGGGTTCTAACATGCAGCGTCAAGCTGTGCCGCTTTTAAGACCAGAAGCACCGATTATTGCAACGGGCGTTGAGCATAAAATTGCATATGACTCTGGCGTAATGATTATTGCAAGAGAAAGCGGCATTGTCAAAAGTGTAGATGCCGAGTGTGTTGTTATTCAAGAGGACAATGGTGACGAGGCTAGTTATTATTTAAAGAAATTTGTTGGATCAAACCAAGGTACTTGCATCAACCAGCGTGCTATTGTTCATAAGGGTGAAAAAGTATTAAAAGGTGCAGTGCTGGCAGACGGGCATTCGACTTATAATGCAGAGTTAGCATTAGGCAGAAATATTTTAGTTGGTTTCATGGCATGGGAAGGCTATAATTATGAGGATGCTATTCTTATTTCAGAACGCATTGTTAAAGATGATGTTTTTACTTCTATTCATATTGAAGAGCATGAATTAGAAGCAAGAGATACTAAGCTTGGTGAAGAAGAAATCACTAGAGATATACCAAATGTGGGTGATGATGCATTAAAACAACTGGATTCAAATGGTATTGTCAGAGTGGGTGCTGAGGTTAACTCAGGTGATATTTTAGTTGGTAAAGTTACGCCAAAAGGTGAAACTGAATTGACTCCTGAAGAAAGATTGCTGCGTGCGATTTTTGGTGAAAAGGCAAGAGAGGTTAGAGATACATCTTTAAGGGTGCCTCATGGGGAGGGTGGAATTGTAGTAGATGTAAAGGTTTTTACTAGAGCAAACAAAGATGAGATGAGCCCTGGTGTAAACAAATTAGTACGTGTGTATATTGCTCAAAAACGCAAAATTTCAGTGGGCGATAAGATGGCAGGCAGGCACGGTAATAAAGGTGTTATTTCTAGGATATTGCCTCAAGAGGATATGCCTTTTATGGCAGACGGCACTCCATTAGAGATTGTGTTAAATCCATTGGGCGTTCCGTCAAGGATGAATATTGGGCAGGTATTAGAGGTGCATCTAGGTTTAGTTGCAAAAGCACTTGATTGGAAAATTGCAACACCAGTATTTGATGGTGCATTAGAGAGTGATATTGAACAGTTGTTGACAGATAACGGATTTACTACTGACGGAAAAGCAGACGGTAAAGTACAGATGTTTGATGGCAGGACAGGCGAGCCGTTTGAAAACAGGGCAACAGTTGGATATATGTATATGATTAAACTTATCCATTTAGTTGATGACAAGATTCATGCTAGGAGTACTGGTCCATATTCACTTGTTACTCAGCAGCCATTAGGGGGCAAAGCTCAATTTGGCGGACAAAGATTTGGTGAGATGGAGGTTTGGGCACTTTATGCTTATGGTGCTGCAAATATTCTGCAAGAGATTATGACTGTTAAATCAGATGATGTAATCGGTCGTGTAAAAACTTATGAGTCAATTGTTAAAGGCTTGAATTTATCAGAACCTGGTGTACCAGAGTCATTTAAAGTTTTGATTAAAGAATTAGAGGCGCTTGCACTTAATGTAAAAGTATTGACAGAGAATAATGAAGAGATTGGAATGACAGAGTTAATTGAAGACGAGATTGATGATCCGGATATTGTGGGCAGAAAGAAGGGCATTGAGGGCGGAGTTATTCAAATTGAAGATGAAGTTGATATTACGCTTGGTGATGATATTTTGGATGGATTGGGTGATGATGAGGATGAAGATATTGTGATGCCAGACAAAAAAGAAATCAATTTTGATGATTTAGATACTAGCGATGTATTAAGAAATGATGATGATTTTGATTTTGATGATCCATTTGCAAATATGAGTATAGATGATGAAGATGATGAAGAAGATCTTGAGACAAAGAAGAAAGGGAAGAAGAAATAATAGTATTTAATGAAGTCTTTAGTTTTTAGGCTTCATTAAACTCCAAAGGAGTTTTATCATGTTTGAATTAAATAATTTTGAATCAATGCAAATATCTATTGCAGGCCCTAACAAAATTAGAGAGTGGTCTCATGGGGAGATTACTAAACCAGAAACAATAAACTATCGTACTCAAAAACCAGAACGAGATGGATTATTTTGTGAGCGTATTTTTGGACCAAGCAAAGATTGGGAGTGCTATTGCGGTAAATATAAAAGAGTGCGCTATAAGGGTGTGATTTGCGATAAGTGCGGCGTTGAGGTCACAAGAGCAAAAGTGCGTCGTGAGAGGATGGGGCATGTTGAGCTTGCTGCTCCTGTCACTCATATTTGGTATTTTAGGGGCGTTCCGTCAAGGATTGGTCTATTATTGGATGTCACGCCTAAAATTTTAGAACAGGTTGTTTATTTTGCGTCACATATCGTGCTTGACCCAGGAGAAACTGAATTAGAGTATAAGCAGGTTTTATCTGATGCTCAAAAAGATGAGGCAAGAGAAAAATACGGACCTAAGGCATTTAGATGCGGCATGGGTGCTGAGGCAATTAGAGAATTATTAAGTCAAATAGATTTGCAAGCTGAATATGTTGCTGCTAAGAAAATAGTGGATACATCTACAGGTCAACGCAAAATCAAGGCAATTAAAAGACTGTCTATTTTGGATGCTTTTATCAAGCATAAAACAGATCCGTCTTGGATGGTGCTAGAGGTGCTGCCTGTATTGCCTCCTGAATTAAGACCAATGGTTCAATTAGATGGCGGTAGATTTGCTACTTCTGACTTAAATGATTTATATCGCAGGGTAATAAACAGAAATAATAGGCTTAAGAAATTATTAGAACTTAATGCTCCTGATATTATTGTAAGAAATGAAAAAAGGATGCTTCAAGAAGCAGTTGACTCTTTAATTGACAATGGCAGAAGAGGAAAAGCTGTATCAGGGGCGGGCAATAGAGAATTAAAATCATTAAGCGGGCTGTTAAGAGGTAAGCAAGGTCGCTTTAGGCAAAATCTTTTAGGAAAAAGGGTAGACTATTCTGGTCGAAGCGTAATCGTTGTTGGACCAGAATTAAAAATGTATCAATGTGGTTTGCCTAAAGAGATGGCTTTAGAATTATTTAAACCATTTGTTATGAATCGTCTTGTTGAAGAAGGCAGGACTCATAATATTAAAAGTGCAAAAAGAATAGTAGAACGTGCAGGCAAGGATGTTTGGGGCGTATTAGAAAAAGTTATTAAAGAACATCCTGTATTATTAAATCGTGCGCCTACTCTTCATAGATTGGGTATTCAAGCTTTTGAACCTGTATTAGTTGAAGGCAGAGCAATAAAACTGCACCCATTAGCATGCGGTGCATTTAATGCCGACTTTGACGGCGATCAAATGGCTGTGCATGTGCCTTTATCTGTTGAGGCTCAAGTCGAAGCACGCTTTTTAATGCTTTCAACAAACAACATTTTAAAATTATCTGATGGTCGTCCTGTTTGTTCTCCAACACAGGATATGGTTATTGGCTGTTATTATTTAACGATGGCACGCCCTGGTTCTAAAGGTGAAAATAAATATTTTACTGATGTTGATGAAGCTAAAATGGCGTATCAAAATGGTGATATTGCGCTGCAATCACGCATCAATGTGCGTATTAAACGCACCATTGATGGAGTAGAGCAATCTAAAATAATCAAAACTACTGTAGGGCGCTTAATTTTTAATGAAGTAATTCCTCAAGACCTTAGACTTAAATTTACTGAAGATGATAATGGCAAATTAATTGATGTTGACAAGGATGATCCGTTTAGACTTGAGGCTGATGCAGTTATAGATAAATCACGTTTGCAGCAAATTGTTGATGCCGTGTTTAAACAAAGGGGATCAACAGCAACTGTATTGATGCTTGATGAAATCAAAGCACTAGGTTTTAAATATTCAACTATTGGTGCTATTACTACAAGCGTATTTGACATGCATATTCCGCCTGAAAAGAAAGAAATTTTAGAAATAACAGAAAAGCAGGTAATCGCAATTGAAGATATGTTTGATCAAGGCTTAATGACTGATGATGAGAGATACAGAATGACAGTTAGTGAGTGGTCAAAGGCTAATAATGAAGTGAGAGAGGCGTTGAAAAAGACTCTTGATGCTTTTAATCCTATTAATATGATGGCAGTTTCTGGTGCAAGGGGATCTATGAACCAGATTGCACAGTTATCTGGTATGAGAGGATTAATGACCAACCCGCAAGGTAAAACTCTTGAGACGCCGGTTAGATCTTCGTTTAGAGAAGGGTTGTCGGTGCTAGAATATTTTATTTCATCGCATGGCGGCAGGAAAGGTCTTGCTGATACAGCATTAAAAACAGCAGATTCTGGTTATTTGACAAGACGTCTTGTTGATGTGTCTCAAGATGTAATTATCCGTGAGGATGACTGCTTTAAAGCAGAGCCAAAGGGAATGATGATTGCGGCTATTAAAGATGGTAATCAAGTTATTGAAAGCTTAGAAGATAGACTTAATGGTAGGTTTGCTGCAAGTGATATTATTCACCCGCAAACTAAAAAAGTTATTATTGCTCAAAATGAAATGATTGACGAAGATTTGGCTAAAGAAATTGTTAAGTCTGGCTTGACTGCTGCTCATATTCGTACAGTTTTGACATGTAAATCAAAAACAGGTGTATGTGCTAGATGCTATGGAAAAGATATGGCAGGCAATAAAGTGGTCAAAATTGGTGAGGCAGTGGGTATAATTGCTGCTCAGTCTATCGGTGAACCTGGTACACAGCTTACGATGAGGACATTCCATACGGGCGGTATTGCATCGGTTGACGATATTACACGAGGGCTGCCTAGGGTTGAGGAGTTGTTTGAGGCAAGAAATCCTAAAGGTGTTGCTATCATTGCTGAAAATCGTGGTAAAATTAGGATTGTTGAAAAAGACGGAAAAAGAGATATTTTATTAAAGAGAGAGGATGGCAAAGAAGATGCTTATTCAATTCCGTTTAGTGCTAAATTAAAATCTGATGTCAAAAATGGTGCGATTATAGAACAAGGAGCAGCTTTTACAGAGGGACCTGTTGATCCAAGTGATATTTTAAGAATCAAAGGGATTATTGAGGTTCAAGATTATATTTTAAGAGAAGTTCAATCTGTTTATCGCTCTCAAGGTGTTCAAATTAATGATAAGCATATTGAGGTAATTGTTAGACAAATGCTTAAAAAAGTTGTGGTGCTAGATAGTGCTGATACTGATTTATTGACAGGAGAGTTAATAGATAGAGATGTTTTAAATGAGGCTAATGCCAAAGCAATGGAAGATTTTAAAGCACCTGCAGTTGCTAGAAATAAATTATTAGGCATCACAAAGGCAGCACTTGCAACAGAAAGCTTTTTATCGGCTGCATCATTCCAAGAGACGGCAAGGGTATTAACAGAGGCGGCTATTAATAATAAAATAGACCCATTAATCGGCTTGAAAGAGAATGTAATTATTGGTAAGCTGATACCTGCTGGTACTGGAATAAAGAAGTATAGAAGTATTTATCCTGAAGAAGTAAACAACAACGTATAATGTCAGTTCAAAACGCATAATAAAGGAGAACTTTTTCTAAAGAGTTGTTACTTAATTGTGCGTTTTGTTATATTATGGTAAAATATTTAAAGGGAGGTCAAAATGAAAAAATTTGAATCAAAAATAATTTTGGGTGATATAATTAATGAGTTGTCAAAATTAGATAAATCACAAAAGTTTGATATTATTATCATTGACCCGCCTTATAATATAGGAAAAGATTTTGGAAATAATTTAGATACTATGCCTCTTGAAGAATATATTGGGTGGTCAAAAAAATGGTTGGACTTATGTTTTGAATTGCTAGCGGATAATGGTCTAATTTATGTTTATGGCTTTATTGAGATACTTGCAAGGATTGCCGTTTTATATCCGATAGACAAGCAAAGAATATTGGCTTGGCATTATACCAATAAAACAACCCCAGCGGCAACATTTTGGCAAAGATCATATGAGAGTATACTGTGCCTTTGGAAAAACGATAAGCCTAAACTAGAGATAAATCAAATAAGAGAGCCATATACAGACACATATAAAAAATTTGCGGGCAAAGAGAGGGCATCAACCAAAGGTCGTTTTGGCAATAAGACTACTATCTATAATGTTCATGAAGAGGGAGCATTGCCAAGAGATGTTATTAAAATTCCTGCATTGGCAGGAGGAGCAGGGTGTACTGAACGCAATTTTATATGCTATACTTGTGGAGGAGATTTTTATTTGGCTAAAGAGATAAAGCGTCATAAAGGACATGATATATTGCAGCATCCCACACAAAAACCTATGGCGTTATCAGAAAAGCTGATTAAGTCCAGAATAAACGGTAATGGAGGAAGAATACTTGTTCCGTTTGCAGGGTCAGGATCTGAGTGTGTAGTTGCACAAAAATTAGGGATTGAGTTTTTAGGGATTGAATTAAATCCAGAGTATGTTGCATATGCAAATGCTTGGTTAACAAGAGATAAGGAGCAATAAAATGTATAGATTATCGGATAGAATGTTGCAGGCTTTAGAAAAAGATTTAAGAGAGTTTCATAAACTTTTTCAAGGTGGAAGGTGTCAAGCATGGCAAATTGAGGAGTTGATTGCGAAGGCGATTCGTAGTGATTTTTCAAAAATTATTGAGTTTTTAAATCAGAGTTTATATTTGATTGTGGCTGTGCCTTATTATAAAAAAGATGATGAAAACGGACGGTCGCATATATATCAAATTATATATATGGATGCACGATCATTAAAAATTAATAATGATGCAGAGTTTAAAATGGTTGGAAAAAAATTATGTTTATGTAAATAATGATGGGATAGAATTTTCAATTCGTCCATCTATGAGTTGGCAAATATGGTGGAGCATTCCTCTTAATAAAATTGATTCTAAAACACGATTACTGATTGCAAATTAATATATAATTATGATGGATAAAGCATTAAAAATACTGCAAAAATATCAAGGGCGAAAAATTGCCATTGCAGCAAGCGGCGGAGTGGATTCAATGACACTTTGCTTGCTTGTTTTGTCATGCGGGTATTTTGATGATATTACAATACTGCATATTAATCATAATTTAAGGGAAACTTCTAAAAGGGATTATGAATTGGTCAAAAATTTTGCTAAAAATCATAGCCTTAAATTTGAGAGTATCAGTGTTGATGTAGCTGCTTTTGCTAAAGAAAGCAAGCAAAGTATTGAAACAGCAGCACGAGAGGTTAGGTATAAATTTTTTAATGACTGGCATGAGGATAAAGGTGCGGATGCTGTATTGATGTTAGGGCATACTTTAGATGATAATGCTGAGACAATTTTGATGCATATTTTTAGAGGGTGCGGGTTAACTGGTTTAGTGGGAATACAAGAAGAATATGATTCTTTTATGCCTTTTGTGCGTCCCTTGATTTATACTTCTAAAAAAGAGATTTATGAGTATGCTAAGTTATACAATATTGAGTATTTTGAGGATGAAACAAACAGTGACACAAAGTACACTAGAAATTTAGTTAGAAAAGTGATAAAAGAGATAAAAGGGGCTTATCCAAGTGTTAATGAAAATGTATTAAAGCTGTCAGAAATTGCAAAAAGAGCATTAGAGACAACAAAAAATCAATTGCATGAAGAATATTTTAAATTAAAAGACGAGGCGGTTTGTTTAAATAAAAATGCTTTTTATTTTGATTCTTTAGTAGAGCAATATATAATTGAAGCGGCTAAAAGAGCAGGGCTTATTAAAAATTTTGAGTCAAAGCATATAGATTTGATAAAAAAGCTGGATACTGGTACAAGCATTGATTTACCAAATGGATATGTAGTATATTGCGATAAAAAGTATTTGATTTTTAAAAGAAAAGAGCAAAATAAAATGTTTGCATCTATTCTTATAGCTGATGCGGACAAGCTAGAAGGTGCTGCTCTCCGCTTTAGAAGGGAGGGCGATGTTTTTACAAAGTTTGGCGGCGGCACAAAAAAATTAAAGGATTTTTTTAATGAAAAGGGAGTTTCTTCAAGAAAAAGAGATAGGATACCATTATTAGTTAAAGATGATAGAATTTTGGTAGTAATGGGTTATGAAATTGCTGATGAGGTTAAAGTGACTAAAGATACGAAAAAGGTGATTGAGTTATGGAAAGAATAGATGATTTAGGAATAAATGGACTAAAGTTGATTCAAGATGACACAAAGTTTTGTTTTGGAACAGATTCTGTTGAGTTAGCGAATTTTGTATTAGATAGAAAACTGGATATGAAATCAACTGCAATAGATTTAGGTGCAGGGAATGGAATCATAGCAATATTGCTTGCGGGCAAAAAGGGTTTGAATGTTAAAGCTATAGAGATTGATGATGAGGCAGCGGCACTTTGCGGGCGTAATATAGAACTAAATAATTTAGGACATCTTGTCAAAGTAATTAGCTCTCCCATGCAGGATATTATTAAAAATAAACTGGTTGATACTAACAAGATAAATATAGTAGTGTCTAATCCGCCGTATTTTAGACTAGGAGCAGGAGAATTGAAAATCGGGGCAGAGCTTGCTAGGCATGAGGTGGCTGTTACGCAGCGTGAATTGGTTGAAACAGTTAGCGATTTATTGTCTGCTGGCGGCATGTTTTTTATCGTTTATCCAGTTGACAGAATGGCAGAGTTGATTTATAACTGTAAGGATTTAAGGCTAGAACCAAAAGAAATTATACTGCTTGATGCGCCAAACAAACCACCATTATTGTTTTTGATGCGGGCTGTTAAAAATGCTAAAACGGGATTAAAAGTGAGTGTAAGGAATGCAAGAAATTGCGGAATGGAATATAATAGCAGATAATTAGCAATTAAAAAAGGTGGACTAAAGCCCACTTCCCTCACTTAGAGGTTCGGCTTTTTTGAGTTAGCTTATCCATTTCTCGCAGACGATTCTTCCTATACTATAAAAAAAGCGGAGGATTAGTCCTCACGCCCTACAAGATAGTCAAGAGTACAGTCAAAAAGTTTTGCAAGCTCTATAAGAAGTGGTAACCCTGGTTCTTCGCCTGCTTCCCATTTTCGAAAATAACTGCCATCAAATCGACTGACTTTTCTTAATGAATAAGTTGTAAAGCCCTTTTCTTTCATAACTGCATGGATATGTAAAGCAAAAGGTGGACAGTCTTTTGGTTTGAGTTCTCTAGTGTCAAAAGACCGTCCTGTGAGATATTCAATAGAACATTTAAAATAATTGGATACTGCTATAAGATTGGCACGAGTAATTTGCATTGGTGCTGCAGTCCAGCGATAAACAGTACTTCTTGCAACATCTATAGCAGTGGCTAGTTGTTCTGGTGTTATATCGTTATCAAAAAGTAATTCTTTTAATCTTTCGCTAAAGTTTGACAAATTATTCATAAAATAAACATATACCCCCATATAATTATGTTAACTATATAGGACAAAAACTTGCGGTTCTTATATAATCCACATATACTATATATGTAGCTACAAATAATAATTGCAAAGGAGGTAATCAAAAAGAATGGCTGAAATAGAGATACTTACGACTCATATAGGTGAATTTGTTTCAATGATGGAAGAAGCGGATAGAATTGAGTATATAAATGACAACGGCAAAATGACCGCTTTTACTATTTTCATGAAAAGCGGCAATATGTATTCTTTAACGATTAAATAGGAGTATTGTTTAACAGATTAATAAGAAAGATAACAAATAAGACGAAAACTTATTGTGAGTGTCGGTAAAGAAGAGATTCTTGCAGAATGACAAAATTTGGATTAGTGTACTAAACGTCAAAAACTACTCGGTTTAAAATCTAAATTTTGTCATTCTGCTTTAGAATCTCTTCTTTATCTTTGTCCCGCATTATGTATCCCTCTCGGCATGACCTCACACATTGGAGGATGCTATTTTTATTAATAAATATGATTACAAAAAGTTAATATAAACAATATTATATATCTTTTATGTATTCATGTCAACTAAATTTGAAAAAGTCAACTTGGACGCAAGTGGTATTTTCAAATTTCTATAGGAGCAAACATGTTATATATTGTTGCAACGCCAATAGGCAACTTATTAGAAATGAATGAAAGAGCTATTCAGACATTAAAGGATGTGGATTTAATAGCATGTGAGGACACTAGGCATTCTGGCAAATTATTAAAGCATTTTGACATTAAAACAAAAATGGTTGCCTATCAAAAATTTAATGAAAAGGCAAGCACCAAAGGCTTGATAGATTTATTGCTAGGCGATAAAAATATTGCCCTTATATCAGATGCAGGCATGCCGCTTATCAGTGACCCAGGGTCTATTTTGATTCAAGAGTGTATAGCTAATGATATTGATTATACAGTAATAAGCGGCGCATGTGCATTGATAAATGCTGTTGTATTAAGCGGCTTTGATACAGTTGAATTTAGTTTTTTAGGTTTTCTGCCAGATAAAAAATCTTTAAGAGAAAATAAACTAAAGCCGTATTTGTTTGTGCCATCTACTTTGATTTTTTATTCTCCGCCGCAAAATGTGATCAAAGATTGTGAATTTTTGTTTAGTATTTTTGGAGCAAGAAGAGCGGCGGTGATAAGAGAGATTTCTAAAATGTATGAAAGTATTTATCGTGGGAATTTAGGTGAGGATTTAAAAATAAAAGAAGCCGGAGAGTTTGTAATTGTTGTTGAAGGGTATAAAGGAGTGGATAAAGACAGCATGAGTGAGGTAGATTTATACAATGAATACATCAACATGGGACTGACTAAGATGGATGCAATAAAGGCAGTGGCAAAGGATAAAGGCGTGCCAAAAAGCGTGATTTATGATTTGATAAATTAATTTTATATAAAAATTGATTATTAATGCATATCTGTAAAGAATATTGCGGACACTGTCAATTTCGAGTGATAGCAATGAAATATGAGGGGGGAGGAGCAACTGTTTTGAGAATTTTTTTAAAATTAAGAAAAAAATCTAACTTAAATTGTGTGACTTTTGCGCCATTTCTATGAAATATTAATAATTAAATATTACTAACTGTTAATCGGTTGCTAAATACTAAAAATTATGCTATACTATTTAGTACATGGACATGTTTGAAAAACTAAAAATTTTGGCGGATTCGGCAAAATATGATGTAGCATGTACATCAAGCGGAGTCAATCGTGATAACCCGTCTGACGGCATAGGCAATGCAAAAGCCTGTGGTATTTGTCATAGCTTTTCTGCTGACGGCCGCTGCATATCGCTCCTTAAAATTCTTATGACCAATGCTTGTATGTATAATTGTTCGTACTGTTATAATAGATTTTCAAATGATATTCCTAGAGCCACATTTACTCCTAAAGAACTTGCAGAACTAACCATCAATTTTTATCGCCGCAATTATATAGAAGGTTTGTTTTTATCAAGCGGAGTCATAAAATCGCCCAATTATACGACAGAGTTAATGATAGCCGCTTTAAAAATTTTGCGTGAGGATTATAAATTTTATGGGTATATACATGCTAAAGCTATCCCTGGGACAGACAATGATTTGATTCAAGCATTGGGTCATTTATGCGACAGAATGAGTGTTAATATTGAACTGCCTTCATCTGAAAGTTTAATTGCGCTTGCTCCAGACAAATCAAAAAACTCTATTCTTGCTCCTATGGGTTTTATTAAGGACACCTTGACTGAAAATAAGCATGCTTTAGTTAAGTATAAAAAAACTCCGCAATTTGTGCCTGCTGGTCAAAGTACACAGATGATAATAGGGGCGTCTCCTGAAACGGATTATTCTATTATCAAGTTGTCAGAGGGGCTGTATAATAAGTACAAACTTAAAAGAGTGTTTTATTCAGCGTATATTCCTGTGGTTAGGGGGTCAGCATTGCTGCCGTCTATAGAAACCAAGCCTCCGCTGTTAAGAGAAAACAGGCTTTATCAAGCGGATTGGCTTATGAGAGTATATGGTTTTGAGTCTAGTGAAATTTTGGACGAAAAAAGTCCTATGTTAAATCCTTTTATTGACCCTAAGTGCAACTGGGCTGTGAATCATCCAGAGTTTTTTCCTGTTGATATAAATACTGCGGACTATCAAATACTATTAAGAGTGCCTGGGATAGGTATATTGTCAGCAAGGAAAATTGTTGCGGCAAGAAAGTGGGGTAAATTAGATTTTATGCATTTAAAAAAATTGGGTGTGGTATTAAAAAGAGCGCAGTATTTTATTTTGTGCAGCGGGAAAAGGGCAGAGGGGATAAAAATAAATGAAAGCAAGGTGATTAGTTCATTATTATCAAAGAAGGCATTAGAAAATTATTATGGATTTAAAAATGGGGTGCAGATAGGGATGTTTGATTAAATATATAAAATAAATTATGAAACAAATAGATATTTGTTATAAATATGACGGAAGCTTTTATGGGATGCTTTGCTGTGTCTTTGAAAGCTTTGAAAAAAAAGAGATGCCTATAGGGATTTTTGATAGGGGAGGCTCTTTATTTTTAGTTAAGAATATTAAAACGGATGATATTAAAGCCGAGAGAGTATTAAAAGGTGTGCAAGATAAAATGGGGATAATTGGGGTGGAGTATGTGCGTTTGGCATATTTAGCCAGTATTAAAGATAAAGAGATTGCTATTATTCATTTTATTAAAGAGGGATTGAACAAAGGAAAGAAATTTATAGAAGAGATTAGGACAGGTTTTGGTCCGATTAAAAAGATGGTGGCTGGGTCGATAAACAATATTTTTTTGGCAAAAATTCAAAAGGGTATTGATTTATTGCTTTTAGAAAAACAACGGTTTATTCAATTTGTTAGATTTAGTGAAGTTTATAATAGGGCTTTAGTTTCTATAATTGAACCAGAGCATCAGGTATTGCCGTTATTAGCTGACCATTTTGTACAAAGATTTCCTAATGAGCAGTTTCTAATTTATGATAAAACTCACTGTTTGGGACTAATTTATACAAATAAAGAGGTGAGGATAGAAAGAATCGAGGATTATCAAATGCCGGATTTATCTAATGAAGAAAAAGAGTATCAAGAATTATGGAAAATGTTTTATGATACTATAGCAATTAAAGAACGCAAGAATGAGAAATTAAGAATGGGTTTTATGCCAAAGAAATATTGGGAAAATTTAACAGAGATGCAGTGATGATTTGATATTTTATTGTTGACATCATTTTACTTTTTATGTTATAATACTTGTTATGGGTCTAAAATTATGCAGTTTATCAAGCGGTTCAAAGGGCAATTGTATTATCGTTGCCAGCGATACTACTACTCTTTTAATCGATGCGGGCATTGCTGTTGTGCATATTTTAAAAGGCTTAAAATTATTAAATTTAGAAAATCCGTCTGTTTTAATTACTCACGCTCATTCTGATCATATAGGCAATTTGCCTGCCCTGTCTAGAAAGTTCTGCCCAAAAATTTATTGTCATAAAGATAGTTTTTTTGCAGTGAATAGGCATATTAAAGGCGGAGAGTTAATGGGTATAGACTCAGAATTTTTTATCGGGGATTTAAAAATTACACCGTTTAAAGTCAGCCATGATGTGCCTTGTGTAGGATATTCTGTCTATAACGACGGGCGTAAAATTAGTATTGTAACAGATATTGGATGTGTGGATAATAGTGTAGAGGATGCGCTTTATGGCAGTGATATAGTGTTGATTGAAGCTAATCATGATGAGGGAATGGTCAAAAATAATATGAATTATCCAGAAGCATTAAAGCAAAGGATTTTATCTAATAGAGGACATTTATCCAATGAGACATGTGCAAAATTATTGGCAAAGGTGATAAATAGCGGGGTTAAACAAGTGGTTTTAGGTCATATGTCGGCGGATAATAACAGACCACAGCTAGCATATGATGTAATATGCAAGGAATTAAATAATGCGGGAAAAAAAGTAGGAGTAGATGTGGGGGTAGCACTTGCATACCCTGGAAAAGCAAGCAATGTGTTTGAGGTTAATTAAAGGGATTATGACAAACCATTATGACAAACTATGAGGAAATTTAGTTAAATGGCAAAAACATGCACACAATGCGGAGCGGTATTAACAGGTAATTGCTGTTCATATTGCAATGCCCCAGTATCATTGGATGCTGAAAAATATGCTAAGGGGACAATGGCTTTATCAAGTCATGAGCTAAACAAACCCTATATTGATACATTTGGGGCTGCAAGCTATGCTTTAAGCGTTGCCGCTATGCTTGTCATTCAATTTGCTGTTGCAATTATAGCTGCTATAATTATGGTGATGAGCGGTTATTTTGATTTAGAAAATGCTGCTTTTAACATAAGTATATCGCTGTTATTTCAAATATCTTTCACTCTTATATATTTTGTACACATAAAAAAAGTTAAAGCCCGGCCTCAGTTTAATATCAACTTTAAAATGCACCCAATTTGGTATGTTTTAAGTGTTGTATTGGGGATAATCTGTTTGATATGTTTCATTGGGATAACTGTGATGTTTGTTGATTTTTTAGAAGGGATAGGCTTAAATTTTCCTCGTATGCAGTTAATAGGGGTGGGCATTGGGACTGATATATTAGTAGTTTTTACTGTTGTCATAGCCGCAAGCATAGGTGAGGAATTAATTTTTAGAGGCAGTTTATTATCAGGATTAATCAAAAGATTTAGTATACCAGTTGCAGCTTTTTTAAGCGGGATATTATTTTCACTCATGCACATGAATCCCGAGCAAACAGTTTATCAATTTTTCTTAGGTTTTGCTGCTGCTTATTTGGTTATTTATTCTAAAAGCGTTGTGCCTGGGATTATTATTCATGCGGTGTCAAATGGGTTGGTTATACTGATGAATTTTTGGGATGGATTACACAATATATTTAATGTGTGGGCTGATATTAGCGGCGGTTGGCTGTCGCCTATATTTGTGATAATAGGACTAGCAATTATAGTGGGGAGCTGCTTATTGGTCAATAGATTTTTTAATAAGGAAAAAGTAATAGATGAGATAGCTATTGCACATAAAAAAAGGCAGGCAGATGGCAATGGGCATCATACGATGAAACTGGGGGGTGGGTCGTTTTGGCTGTGGATAATTATTCCGCTTATCGTATGTGTTATTATGTGGGTAATTGCATTTGTTACATTTATGGGGGGTTAAAATAATATGCAAAAAGTAATTGATTTAAATATTGATGCAGCGGGCAGCTATGAGCAAACTAGATATAAAGCTGCAGGCTTAGCTATGTTTATGATGGCTTTTGGGCACATGCTAACAAGGGTGATTGTAAGTGTTGTTTTAGTAAGATTATTAAATAGCGCAGGTTTATCATCCACAGCATTTAATTTTTTGATTGATACAATTTTTTCTGTTATAGCACAAATAATTTTTTGTTTTTTGGTGCCGTTTTTAGTGTATAAAAAAACTTTGAATTTATCCACTAGTCAAATCTTTAAAGAATCTAATTTTGTCAAAACAAGAAAGACTACGCTAGGATTATCTATTGCAATTGGTATTGCAGGTGTTTTTTTAGGTATTGTAGTAGGATTAATAGCAAATATTGTTTTTATTATGTTTGGTTATCAGATTCCTCCTAATGTACCATATCACCCTCAAAACTTTAATATAGGCTTATTTTTATTGTCTATTTTTTTGATTGTAGTATTGCCGTCTTTTTGTGAAGAATTTGCTATGCGTGGGATTTTCTTAAATTCAATGAAATCAGTTTTTGTAAACACTACTGTTGTTGTCATTTTAGGACTATCTTTTGGGTTATTTCATCAAAATATTAGACAGTTTTTCCCGACTTTTGTTGCTGGAATTATTATGGGTATATTGACCATAAAAACAGGCTCAGTTTGGCCAGCGGTTATTGTGCATGCGGTTAATAATGGTATGGCAGTGTTTTTTGACTATGCACAATTTTATGGATGGGGAAATAACTTTGTTGACAGGTTGTTTAGAAGTATTACATCTTTGGGCTTAATATCAGTGCTTTTTACCGCAGCACTTAGTTTGACTATAATTATTCCATCAATGATGGCTATAAATAAATGGGCAAAGGATGATAAATCAGAAAAAAAGGTAGAAAGGCTGTATAAACCTACGATAAGAGAAAGCGCTTTTTTAATAGGGGCGTTGGTGTTGACGGCAATTACCACAATTTTCACTTTTGCGTTTGGTATTTAACATGAAAAAGATAAGAATAATTGCGGTGGGCAGCATCAAGGAAAAATATTTGATTCAAGCTATTGATGAATATTTAAAACGGTTAAAAAAGTTTTGTAAGATAGAAATTATTGAGATTCAAGAAAATGATGACATAAAAAAGTTTGGAACAATAGATTTTTTGTTTGATATAAAAGGTGAATTGATTACCAGTGAGAATTTAAGCAGCATTTTAGATAAACAGTATATTTATGCTGACACTGTTACATTCTTAATAGGCGGGTCGCATGGTTTTAGTGAAGAAACAAAAAAATCAGCTAAAAATCGTATCAGTTTTGGTTTGGTTACTTATCCGCATCAATTATTCAGAGTACTTGTCTTAGAACAAATTTATAGAAGTTTTAGTATTGTTCAAGGTTTGCCTTATCACAAATAAACAAATTTTTGCATATAAATATACATGTACACTTATGCAAAATTAATTGATGATATAAATTATTTAAAAAAATGTGGAGTTGAGGTATCCACCATAGGCAAAAGTGAACTAGGTCAAGATATTCCTTATATCCATATAGGTGACTATTCTAAAAAGCAAATCATAGTTATTGGTGCTATCCATGCTAGAGAAAATATTACTGCATTATTAGTTATGAAACAAGCATATGAACTTGCTTTAGAGCCTAGCGACTTTGACGGCGATGTATATTTTATTCCTATGCTAAATCCAGACGGGGCAATCCTCATAGAGGGGAATTGGGACAATTTTAACACAGAAAAAATTGATAGAGCTATTGAGATTAATAATGGAAGTTTAGATTTTTCATTATGGAAAGCAAACATAAACGGAGTGGATTTAAACAATAATTTTGATGCTAGATTTGGACAAGGAAGGGGGCAAGTGCATTATCCTGCGCCGCAAGGATATATGGGCGAGTTTGCATTTTGTCAAAAAGAGACTGAAAATCTGATGCATTTTAGTTTAAAAGTGCAGCCTAGTTTAACAATTAGCTATCATGCAAAAGGGCGGGAGATTTATTGGGAGTTTTCTCAAAAAGGCGAGAGGCGCAATAGAGATGCAAAAATAGCAAGGGCAGCAGCAAAACATTTAGGGTATTTAAGAGTAGACGGAGATTTAGGGTCTAGCGGAGGATATAAAGATTGGTGTATAGATACTTTAAAAATTCCTGCACTGACTATAGAAATAATTGACGATAAACATCAGCATCCGCTCACTAATGATTTATTAGATGAGGATTGGGAGGTCAATAGAGGATTAATAAAACGCTTAAAAGCACTTATTTAAAAAGGTGCTTTTTTCAATTATTTTTTGCTGAAATGATTGACAAAATTTGACTAGTATAATATAATTAAATGCGGAGGAATAAGATTATGAGAAAAGTTTTTGGCAGAATAGTGATAATATCTATGACAATTATGCTGCTGTTTTCTTTTGTAATGTTTGGCGGCGGCAGCTGCCAGGTATATGACCCTAACCATACGGCACTGCTGAATAGGATAGAAGAACTAGAAAACAGGCTTAGAGAAAAAGAGCAGCAGTTAATAAATAAGGAAGAGAGGCTGACGCTATTAGAATACAGGGCTAGTGCAAAGCAAGAACTGGCGGCTTATGCTGACGATAGAGGTCAGGATAATTTTACAGTTGAGAACTGGGGTAGGATTCAAAGATATGTCTTTGATGGGGTGGTGGCTATAAGTATAGCTGTGAATAAAGAAATGGTTGATAGTGCGCTTGCGGCTGCAAAAGTGAGAATAAGTGGTGTGGTAACTGGTGAGCGTGCAAGCAGTTTCCCGTCGGTGTTTGAAGAGTTTGAGGCGGAGGATTTTGAGGGGGATTTTTTTGAGAATTATACGATAATTATTATTAGTTTGAATATTGGACACATTTGGGATCGTCGTTCTCGTGATTTGCAGTTATATACTGTATTTATCGAGGATGGAAAAATCAATTTTCTTGTAGAACAGGTTGCCGAGAGTCCTATGATGCAATTTCAGGTTGTCACATTTTTTGTCATAATATCCAATGATATTTTAGATAGGTATGAACTTGGAGAAGTCAGGATTTTCCCTACTTATCAAAGTTGGACTGGCGGTTATTGGGAAGATGCTATATTTGTAGGAAAGAATTGTCGTGAATGGCTTGGAAGTGCTAGACAAAACAGTATAGAGCATAGAGCAGGGAGAACAAGATTTATTTCAGATACGGGATGGGAGAATACAGAATGCTGGAATATAATTAGTTCAATTGGGATTTTTACTACACTAACAAGGGGTGGTTTGATACAACCACAGTATGGGATATATAGATTGGAAGATTGGCCATGGAATAGACCAAATAATATTTAACCTTTAGGAGGGTTTAATTATGAAAAAAATAAGTTGCTTGCTATTTGCATTGTTTGTACTTAGCGCTGTTGTGTCGTTGTCAACTGATAATGTTGTTAAGGCAGATGTATTTGCTTTTAGTGAAAAAACTAGTGAGATTGTATATCAATTAAACTATTATGTGACAATTGATGGTATACTGACAACCACTGATGATGCAGAGGTTTTTATGCGTCATACAAAAGAAAATACTAAAATAGGTGTCATGTTTGAGTTGCAATATGAGTCATTTGTTGGCAACTTAAATCAGACAATAAATTTTAATTCAACTGCTGAAGAGGTAGACAGGGCAATAAAATTACATAGACAGCAGTCTAAAGAATTTTATACAAATAAAAATCTTGCATTTATACAGGCAGCTGGATTTAGTCAGAGGTCACGATATTATCAATTAGCAGTCAGTCATTTTTCACCTCATGTGCAGGTTGTTTTTGAAAATGTACAAGCGTTTGAAAAGTTTAGTCGCTCTGTTGCAAGCAGTGCTAAAGTGGATAGTGCAGTTTATAGGACAAGTGTATTTATGGACACTCCTTTGCAAAACGTGAATTTGGATAAAACTACAACAAATGCGGGAGAGTGGCTGCCTCGTCAATGTTATGTGGATGCACCTTTCTATACAATGCAGCAAGTTTTTAATGACATTGGTATAAATGATAATGATTTTATCGGCAGGGGCTTAAATGTTGCTGTTTGGGACAGATATATTTTACCGCATCCTGAATTAACAAGAGATGGTTTAATTATAGATAATCAAGGAAATCCGCCTTCAATCATTTTTTGGGAGGACTATCATGGGAGAAATGTCGCTCGTACACTTGCAGGAAATAATGGTATAGCACCTGGAGTTAGCGCAATTTTTCGTCATGCTGCAGTTGGTATTGATTCTTCATTTGACCTTATTGACAGGATGAATTGGTTTTTATGTCCGTCACGACGTATTTCTATAATTAATGCAAGTTTTGGAGGAGTCAATACTAGATACATATGGGGAAATGGTTTTATAGATTATATTATTAGAAATCAAAATATTGCTTTTGTGTCTGCTGCTGGAAATACATATAGGGGAGGTTTTACACGTACTTCTGTCAATTTTAATGGAATTGTAGTAGGCTCAACAAATGCAAATGGATATTTAAGCAGATATTCTGCCCATCACATAAATTCGGAGTTTTATAATTATGTGATAAACATGAGACGCCCTACTTTATCAGCACCAGGTACTTGGCTTGAAACGACGTTGCCTGGGATGCCTAGAACCTTTAATACTCCTATTTGCAGAATTAATTATGGTTCTATTGGTACTAGTTTTGCAGCGCCCGTTGTTAGCGGCATAATAGCTAGATTGATGGAAGAGTTTCCGTTTTTGCGTACTAGTTCTGAGACAATTAAGGCTGCATTAATAGCATCGGCTACACCAGTTAACGGACAAGCGGCAGGGGTGTGGAGTATTGAGGCTGGGGCAGGGCGTGTGCATTATCAAAGGGCAAGAGAGGCGGTTAGAAATGCGATTTGGTTTAGTGATTTGATTAATGGCGGAGTTAATAATATAATAGAGTCGCATACGATAAATGTTGTGCCTGGTTCTTCAATTAGGGTTTCTGCTGTTTGGTTTGCAAATTCTCCCACTACTGGTGTTTATTATTCACCTCTTCAGGCTAATATACATACCAATTATAAAGTGCGCTTAAGAGGGACATTGTCATATGAGAATCATTCGTCAAACACGCAATTGTTTGGGCACACTGCAGTTAATAGTCAATACACCATAGATATTGTGCAAATGGCAAATAGGCACATAAATAATAATCAAGCGGATATAGGGGCGTTTACTTGGGTGTATGATTCGGCTGTTGGTGATGATGAGGGGCTTATTGTTTATAACAATGCTGTTATTGGATTTAACCCGCCATTGAATTTTGATGGGAATGTGATAATTCCTTATGGTATTAGGGCGATAGAGAGCAATGCTTTTAAAAATCAGAATTTGATTGAGCATGTTTATATATCAAGTACGGTTAACAGAATTGGCAGATATGCATTTTTTGGTGTGAGAAATTTAAGGGATTTAGTAATACCACTAAATGTGACTATTATTGAGGCTGCTGCTTTTAACCCATTACCTTCTTTTAGGATATTTTCTAAAGCTGCAAGTTTGCCTAGCGGATGGGAGGCATGGTGGCATATGCACAGTCGTACATATTTTTATAATAGGATGCTGCCTGAAGTATTGCATAGTAATTATTGGAAATTTGTAAATGATGTGCCAAGAACATGGCATGAAATTAAGACTCTGCGATTAGATAGGCTGATTATTAATTTTGATGCACAATATATAAATGCTGGTAAGATAGAGTATATTGAGGTATATTTGGGTCAGCCTTTTGGAGTTTTGCCAAACCTGACGCTGCTAAGAAATGATTTATTATTTGGAGGCTGGTGGACGACTCCTTATGAAGGAGGGGTGCAGGTGCTAGGTCATCATATAGCGTGGCAGGCAGGGGAGATTATGCTTTATGCTAGGTGGGTTGTTAGAAGACCAGTTACAAGACCATGGCTGTGATATTATATTAATAAATTAGTGTTGACATATTTATTTTAACATGATATACTAAAAACTATGAAACAAACATTTTTACTTATTGATGGTAATTCCCTTATAAACAGGGCTTTTTTTGCTGTTCCTCCGCTTAATAGTCCAGATGGCACACCTACCAATGCTGTATATGGTTTTATTAATATGCTGCTTAAGGCAATTGGGGATTATAATCCGTCGCATATTTGCATTGCTTTTGATTTAAAAGCCAAGACTTTTAGACATCATATTTATGCTGAATATAAGGCTACTAGAAAAAGTATGGCGGATGAACTGGCTATTCAACTGCCCATATTAAAAGATATTTTGATAAAAATGAATATAAAGATTGCTAATATAGAAGGGTATGAGGCGGACGATATAATTGGGACACTATCAAAACAGGGTGATGATGTGATTATTATCACAGGTGACAAAGACGCTTTTCAGCTGATTGATAAAAGAGTGAAAGTGGCTTATACAAAAAAGGGCTTGAGTTTAATTGAAATTTATGATGAAGAAAAGTTTTTTAGTGAGTATGGTTTTGAGCCTAACAAATTGATTGACTATAAAGCGCTTTTAGGGGATGCGTCTGATAATATTCCTGGAGTAGAAGGAATTGGGGATAAAGGGGCAAGGACGCTGCTGATTGAATATGGGGATTTAAAAGGGGTGTATGAGGGATTGGATAACATGAAGGAAGGGTTGAGATTGAAACTGGGCAAAGGTAAGGACAGTGCGTTTTTGTCGTATGTGCTGGCAACCATTGATACAAAAGTGCCGATTGAATTTAGTGCGGAGGATTGTATTTTTTCTATGCCGTTTGGGGCGGATGTTAAGTATGAGTTTAAAAAATTGGGATTAAACAGCTTGTTAAAAAGAGAAGAGCTGTTTTGCAGTGATGAAAATAATATACAAGCAAAAAAAGAAGAGATATTGATTAATGATATAGAGTCATTAAATAATTTAGTTGATAATTTTAATGAAAGCATTATTAATTTTGATATTAAAAATGATATTTATTTTAAAATATTGGATAGAGATTATGTCGTAAAATTGAAAGAGGATTTATTGTCAATCGGATTAGATTATAATACTGCTTTAAAAGCTTTAGCACCTGTTCTGCAAAATAAAGACATTTTGAAAGTGGTCTATGACGCTAAGTCTTTAATTAAAAAACTAGCACAAAATTCAATATTTATAAACAATTATTTTGATACAAAGCTTGCTTGTTATTTATTAGGCTATTCACTTGAAAATAATAAAGATTATCAATCATTAATTGATGATTTAAAACAAAAAAACATGCACAAGCTTTATTATGATTTAGAGCTGCCCCTAGTGCAAGTATTAATATCTATGGAAGAGCATGGGTTTAAACTAGATACGAAATTATTATATACATTAGGACAAGAATTTGATGGCAGATTAAAAGGTATCTCGCAAGATATTTATAAATTAGCAGATAAAGAATTTAACATAAACTCTCCAAAACAATTGGCAAGCGTATTATTTGAAGACTTAAATATTCCTTATCCAAAAAAATCAAAAACATATTCAACTGCTGTTGATATTTTAGAGCCTTTAGCAAAAAATTATCCAATCGCCCAAAAAATACTAGATTATAGGTCATTGTTTAAGTTAAATTCTACTTATATAGAAGGCTTGAAAAAATTAGCTGACATAAACGGAGTCATAAGAACCGAGTTTAAGCAAATGGTGACGACTACGGGCAGACTTTCTTCAGTAGAACCAAATTTACAGAACATTCCCATAAGAGAACAAGAGGGTAAGCGCTTGCGTGAATTATTTATTGCTAAAGACGGCTATAAATTAATAGCAGCGGATTATTCTCAAATTGAGCTGCGCCTTTTGGCACATTTTTCAAAAGACCCTGTGTTGTGCGAGGCATTTTTTAATGATGAGGATATTCATATCCAAACAGCAAAAAAGGTGTTTGGAGTGTCTAATCCGACTAAAGAGCAAAGGAGTGAGGCAAAGGCTGTTAATTTTGGAATTATTTATGGAATAAGTGATTTTGGTTTAGCTAGTCAGCTTAATATAGGGCATTTTAAGGCAAGGAATTTAATTGATAGTTATTTTATGCAGTTTGAAAAAGTTAAAGAATATTTGGACGGGTCGGTATTAAATGCAAAAAATAGCGGGTATTCAGAAACGATTTTAGGCAGGAGAAGAGAGATTCTAGAGTTAAAATCTAGCAATATGGCTGTTAAGAAATTTGGAGAAAGGGCGGCTATGAATATGCCTCTGCAGGGAAGCGCTGCTGATATAATCAAAGCGGCAATGCTTGTTGTTTATAAAAGGCTGGCTGATGAGTTTGGGGATAGTGATGCTAGGCTTATTTTGCAGGTGCATGATGAATTAATAGTTGAAGCTAAGGATGATATTGTGGATAAGGTGAAAATAATTTTAAAAGAGAGTATGGAGAATGCAATAAAGCTAGAAGTCCCATTAAAAGTGGATATAGCAAGCGGGGCAAGCTGGTTAGATTGTAAATAATTGTTTAGCAGAATATTTTTTTAAAGAAGAGATTCTTGACTGAGGACAAAATAAATGTTTAAGGCAGAGTAATTGCTGTATTTAACAGCCCAATTCAAAATTATGTCATCTTGGGTGCGAAGCTCATTGGTACGAATACTTTCTGGCACGCCAATCGCATGTGCAATAAAAAAAGATGTGAAAATAAAGCTTAAATTATGAAAACAATAGTTATAACAGGGACAATAGCCAGCGGAAAAAGTACGGCCATACAAATACTAGAGCAAAAGTTTGCATATCATATTATTAGTGCAGACAAAGTTTATCATACGCTTTTTAATCAAGGTGTTTTTGATGATGAATTAAAAAAAGTGTTTAATACAGTAGATAGGGTTAAACTTAGAAAAATTATAATAGATGATGATAAAGCAAGGCAAAAGCTGGATGATATTACACATAATAAAATCATCGATGAGATAAAAAGACAGATAGCCAGCATGGATAATCAAAACATAGCAATAGAAATCCCTATATTTGATAAAAAGCATCTAATCAAGCATGATTATTCTGTCTTTGTGTATGTTTCTAGTATGGTACAAATGGATAGACTGTTAAAAAAAGGATGGTCATTAGATGAGGCTCAAAAATTAATAGATATTCAATCTAAATATGAAAGAGACAATGACTGTGATTATACTATAGTTAATGACGGGGGGGTAGAGTTATTAGAAGAAAAACTTGCAGCGATAATAAAAAATCTTGGATAGTCCTGTTAAGCTTAGCCGGGGCAGTTTTTCTTATTTTTTTAACCACATTAATTTTTGTTAATGTGGTTTTTCCTTTTAGATATAAACCTATTATTGGTCGAGAAGCAAAATTACATAATATTGATGTCAACTTAGTCTTTGGCGTAATCTGGACAGAGAGTAAATTTGACAGTAATGCAGTATCATCAGCGGGTGCAATGGGTTTAATGCAGATTATGCCGACCACGGGTGAGTGGCTGGCAGAAAAATTGGGAGAGGAGTTTTATCCAGAGCGTCTTTTTTGTACAGAATTTAATATAAGGCTGGGTGTTTTTTATTTAAGGTATCTAATTGATAAGTTTGAGTGCGAGGAAAGGGCGCTAGCGGCGTATAATGCAGGTGAGGGTAATGTGAAAAAATGGGGAGAAGGTGAGATACTATTTAGAGAGACTAGGGATTATGTAAGGCGGGTAAGAATGGCAAGAAAGGTTTATAAAATCAGGGGAGTTTAAGCATTATTTAAAATTCGCCTGCATTCAATAAGCAGTTCTTCTTTTAAAGCATGCGGTGATAATACTTTTATACTTGACCCAAATGACAACAGCTTATTTATCAAAACATTGCCTCCAAATACAGCCGCACTTGCTTTATACATTATTCCTGTGTCTTCAATTGCATCTACTCCTAACCATTCTTCAATTTGACTTAGCACCGTTGATGAAAATTCAATTTCCATATCCACTAATTCACTATCTTCAAATGCTTCATTTAATTTTTTATAAACATCACTGGGTTTTCTAGAAAATTGTTTTGCTGTGATACTCATATTTCTGATTCTACTTAATTTTAATAATCTAAAATCTCGCCTCAAATGACACCACCCATATAAATACCAAATACCTTCTTTTAATACTAAGCTATAGGGGTCATAAATTCTTTCACTTTTTAATTCATGTCTATCAATATAATATACTTTTATAGCAAATTCTTCACTAATAGCTTTATTTATCACCTCAAATTTTGCTCTGTATCCATCAGGGTTTGTCCATGAACTTGTGTCTATTATCAAGCTATCGCTTTTTAATAGATATTTTTCATCATTTTTGTTTTGTGACATGTTGGATATTTTATCTAGTAGTATTTTGTTCATTCCATCGTCAAAGCTTGATTGCATGGCAATGACACAAGTTGATAAACGCTTTAATTCTTCTTTAGAAAAAAAAGAACGGTCAAGTCTGTATGTATCAGGGATAGAATAACCGCCTTTAATGCCAGGGTCTGACTCTAAAGGGACACCAGCCGCGATTATTATGTCAAGATAGCGGGATATTGTCCTAGTTGATAGTTCATATTTTTTTGCTAAATCCTCACGTTTGATTTTTTTTCGTTTATTTAATATTGTTAATAAAATTCCTAAAATAACTGAAAATTGCATTGTGTATTTTATTTTTTATTATGATTTCTATCATAAATAAAAAACTCCTAAAAATATTTAAAAAACTCTTTAAAATATTTTATATTGTTGACATATAGTTGTCAACAATTATTTGATATATTATTAATATAAATTTAAAAAAGAGGCACATAAAAATGAAAAACGTTAATAACACAAGTCAAATTGAAACAATGCAAGCGATAGATTTAGATTCATGGGGAAAAACCGTGACAATAGATGAGGCAAATCAGGTTATGTCAGTTGGATCTGAAATAATCAAACAAACATTTTTAAATTTACTTTTTAGCTGGCAAAAATATAATCAAAGCAACTAATTCTAATAAAAATCATGCAAAAACATAACATTTTTAATAAAAAGTAGTGGTAAATATTTGTAATTATTCTCTGTATGTGTTAAAATAATCGGTACTAGAATGGACATACTATAGTTAGCTGGTAATTTTTTACTATTTTTACCATGGAGAGAATAAAATGAAAATATTCAAAAGAGTTTATTTTTGTGTTTTAACTGTTGTGCTGGTACTTGTTATTGCATTAGGTTTTGCTGCACCAAGCAGTGTTGGTGCAAGAATAGACAGCACCACGCAAAACAATGCGTCACAATTTGCAGAGCGTATTCAAAATGTCATTGCTCCTGCGACTGCACTTAATTCATCATTAGATGATTCAGAAGCCGTGCGCCGTGAGTTATGGACTATGCTGACTTCTTCGGCTGGAGCCAATTTAAATCTTGGATTAGCGCAAAGTGCGCCGACAACTAGGCACTTTGGTGAAAATACGCAAGAAAGACCCCAAGATCCAGTGTTAGAGGCTGATGCGCTTTTCTCATATAATGAGTTTACTTTGTTTGCTCCCGCAGGCACCAATAGAGGCGGCAACTCAAACAATAATTCATGGAGACATCTTACTCCTATAGAAGCGCACAACATGGGTCGTGCGGCTCCTTCTGTTATTGCATTTGGTCCGCATTCTGGCATTACTCAACAATTACCTCATGGTAATCATGCATTTAGATATGTAGTGGGTGCTGAAACTTTTGCTAGATTTGATGAAGAAGAAACTATGCATGTCATGGTAGGCAGAGAAATCAATAATATTGCAGTAGTAATCCCAGGCAATGAAACAAGACGAGGCAGAAGCAGTGATGCTATTTTATTAGTGACTAGCATGGATGTTGCTAGAAGCGGCGGCGGCGGTGCGGCGGCAGCGAGAATCGGTGCATTTGTTGAAGAGATTAGGCGCCTAAACGCATATCAAGCAGCTAATGGACGCAGTGCACATGATAATGACATAATTTTTCTTTTTGCTGATGCTAGACATGACAGCAGTCTTGGTGCAAAAGTGTTTATGGACCAATTTGTAGGTTTTAGAAGTTTTGAAAGGCAATATCCGTCACATCTTAATTTTTGGGAAACTGAAAATAGTGATTGGACTTTTAGACGAGATAATCAAGGTAATTTGATTCCTATCCCTAATATTGTTGAAAGAATTGTTTTAGCTGTTAATTTTGATGCTATAGGTCATGGTTCTACTCCATTGTTATTAAATACTTCAAATGATAACGGGCAATTAGTGCGTGCGTTTTCAAACATTGCAGGCAGTATTTCGTCCCCTTTGATTAATGATGTTTATTCTGATTTTAGGTCAGACTTTGATGCTTTCTTTAATGTTGCAAATCATAATAGAAGTCAAGATTTTGATGGTTTTGAAAATCTAGCGGCTATGAATATAGTCACTTATGGAAATGTATACAGACATAATACTGTGTTAGATGTCTTTGATAGAGAGGATAGGACATCAATTAGAATGTTGTCAGTTGTATCTAATTTAGTCAATGGAATTGTAGGTGAGTTTGGGTCGGATACAAGCAGTCTAAATGATCAAAATGGAAACTATTATTTTTCAGTCTTAAGTTGGTTTACTATCAGACACACATTTGTTGGTCCATTAATTTTGGCTATCTTAATGATTCTGTTGATAGGGGCAACAATCTTTATTAATATTAAAAACAAGGTATTTAGTTTTAATAATTTAGGCAAAGGTGTGGCTGTACAGCTTTTGACTATTATATTAAGTATTGCAATTATGTTTGCACTTTATTTCTTGCTAGGGATAATTTTGGCAGGGTTTAGCGTGTTTACGTTGCAGCATATGATTGGCATGATTTATTCTAATGCTGGCATATTAATTGGATTTATATTTGTTGCTTTAGCTATTATGTCGCTTATGTATATCATTATTAAAAAATTCTTTCAAATCAAAGCAACGGATGTAGTAAGAGGCGGAGCAATTGTATTTGGGCTTATGGCAATTATCTTATCATTTATAGTGCCATCTTTAGGTATAATTGTTGGTGTGCCTGGGTTATTAGTGCTGGCTAATTTATTCTTAAGCACATTATTTAAAAATAAATTTAAAAATAAATTTGGTTTTGATATTGAAAGATTGTTTCTTTATTTAGTGCCGATGATATTATTTATTATGTTTATCTTGCCTTCTATCGTTGTTGTTTCTAGTATATCTTTAACTATCTTAACACCTGTCTTGGTTGTTCCTTTTATTTTGGTGTTTATGTTTATTGCTCCTTATGCAACCTTGTTAAAAGCAGTATTGGATAAGTTATTAGCTAAAATGCCTAAAAGGACTATTGTTGTTAAAAAATATAGTACTGAAAAAATTGAGGATAAAGCAAAGCCAGGCAAATTTATAGAAGTAAGCGGTGTTAGAAAGTCAAAAGAAAAAGTAGCATGGAAATATAGGCATGGGGCAGGTATTGCGATTGTATCAGTATTAGCATCAATAGTCATTTTGGTTTCAGCTAGTTTTGGTTCTCCATTTGGCGGAGCAACAGGTCAAGGATCTATCATTGCTAATTCAAATAGTTTTACTCACAGCATCTATTCTAATTCGGTTCTTTTGATTCAAGACGGTCAAGGTGAAACTTTTAATACATCTTTGCGTATTCATGATACTGCGATGTTTAGAAGCGCTAGGGGCTGGGTAGATGGATTTAGCTGGAATACTGGTTTAAGTGCTTATACAAAAGATATAACCATAGGTTCACTTGGGACTGCAATTATGACCAGTACAGACGGTGGCGGTGCAATTTTGACAGTAGGTGCAAACCCTGCAGGATTTGGACATGGTATGAGCGTGTTAGAATTAAGCGGAACATCTATAATTTCAGCGATTAATGTGTATGCGTCACAAGCTGCTATGATAAGCGGTGCAGAAGGGATTAGATTTGCCAATACAAATAATAGAGATAACATGACTATTAGATTGCCTATGCGTTATCCAATGCATGCAGGCGTATTTATTCGTTTTGAGTTTGTTAATGAGAGGGCTGAAGGAAGATTAACAGGTAGAGTATCTCAATATATGTGGGATACTGGACGTCAGTTAGAGAACTTATTGACATCTGTTCAAGGTGCACAAAATGATGTGCATAGTATATTATCAGGCATCAGTGCGGATATAAATTCAGAGGCACGCAGTGCGATTAGATTTGGTGTGATTGTTAGGACAGAAAATTTAAGTGTCAATTGGTAGTCTAAAATTAAGAGTGCAGAATTAGTGATAAATGATTGGTTTTTTGTATGGGCGTTTTTAAATAGATAGAATGCCCGAATTATTTAAAGAAATTTTTAATGAAGGAGCAAAAAATTGGCTAATAAATCAAAGAATATTCTTAAAATCAATTCCCCTGCAAAGTGGTGGGGATCTAGCTGGAGAGAGGCGCTTGTATCTGGGAATGGTAAAATTGGTGCATCTGTATTGGGTGGTGCTGGTGAAGAATCTATTATGTTGACTCATGCGGATTTATGGTGGCAAGGGAAGGTGGGAGTATTGCCTGAGGTGTGCAATAATCTTGATAAAGTTCGATTAGCTTTAGATGAGGGCAAGTTTAAAGATGCTGCAAGTATATTGCCGGATGCTCTTCAATCAAAGGGTTATAATCCGCTGCTTAGTTATCCGCTGCCTATTTGCGACTTTAAAATAAATCATAAAATTGATAAAGCTCCTAAAGAATATTCTAGATCATTAAATATGGAAAACGCTGAAGTCACGGTTTCTTTTAAGGATGGGGCAACAAGATATGAACGCAGTGTTTTTGTGTCAAAAAATGAGGACATGATTGTTTTTGAAATAAAGAAATTTGGCTCGAAAGCAATTGATGCTGATTTTAAATTTGATATTCATGAAAAATTTAATACTTTGACACCAACTGCAAAATCAAACTTGCCAGAAGGTGCAACATCAAGAGTAGAGGGAAAATATCTGTTGTTTTCTGCAAGGGGTGACGGCGGTGAATATGGTGCTGTTGCTTATGTGAATTTTTTCGGCGGGACAATAGCAAATACGCAAGATGCTATTACTATTAGAGGTGCTGAAAAAGTATTTATTATTATTAAACCTTTTGTCAATGTAAAAAATAGAGATACAAAATGGAAAGAGTTAAAAGATGAGTTAAAAGGTTTTAAACAAACATATGAAAAACTACTTAAAGAGCAAAACAACGCTTTTTCTAAAGTTTTTTCAAGAGCAAGTGTGTCGTTTGATGATGACAATGGGGATACAAGCATAAATAATTTAGTAGCAATGGTAAGTGAAAGCGGAGAATTAAATGGAAGCATTTTAGAAAAACTTTGGGCGTATGGGCGCTATTTATTTATAAGTTCTACTACCCCTAGTTCTGCACCTACTCCTCCTTATGGGATTTTTTGCGGAGATTATAAGGGTGTTAATTCTCACATCAATGCTGACGGGTCACTGCAAACTTATTATGAGCATGCATTAACAGGCAACTTGACAGATTATTTTGATTCATTGTTAGATTATTATAAGCAAGTTATTGATGATTTAAAAAAGAATGCAATAAGACTGTTTAATGCTAGGGGGATAGTTATTCCTTCTGTTATGGCAAGAGGCACAGGACTTTTAGGGTCATTAGACTCTAGCGTGGTGCATTTTACAGGGGCTGCAGGATGGCTGTGTAAATTATTTTATGAAGCATCACTTTGTGCTGGTGATACTAAATGGCTAAGAGCTGAAGTGTTGCCGTTATTAAAAGAGGTTGCTCAATTTTATTTAGAGTTTTTTAAAGCTGGTGAAGATGGTTATCTAGAAAGTTATCCGTCTTGGTCTCCGCTAGCTGAAAGCAATACTGAAAGTGCAAAAATAGGTAAAAATGCGCTTATTGATTTTGCTATTGCAAAAGAAGTATTTGTTAATTTAATTAGCATATGTGAAGAGATTGGAGCGGATAAAAAAGAGATTCCAAAATGGCAAGAGTTCATGGCAAGGATTCCTAGTCAGTCATTAAATGAAGACGGAACTGTCAAAGAATTTAATGATAATAAAGCAGCTTATGGACTAATTAGCGGTTCTACTTCTGTTTTCTATCCCGTTTATCCATCTAATCGTGTGACGGATATTAATCAAGACGATTTTAAAGCGTTTGAAAAAACTGCAAAAGATAGGTTTAGCTTTGGTGCGCATCAATCTAGTATAAGCTTAGCTAGGTTTGCAAATTTATTTGTTAGATTAAACCAACCTAAACAAGCAGAGGATATTATGGCGGCGCTAGTTTCAAATACTAGTTTGTCTAACTTAGTATTTTCTTCAAGTGACTGGACAGGAATGGGTATAGCAAACAGTGATAATTGGGCACAATTTAATATTGAAACTAATATGATTTTGACAAATGCTATTCAAGATATGTTTGTCAGATCAGATAAAAACAATCTTTGGTTGTTGCCAGCATGTCTAACAAACAAGGGTAGTATAGAAGGCTTTTTGACTAAGTGCGGAGTTGAAGTAATGGAACTAAGCTGGAACTTAAAAAAAGGTGAAATTTTTGCTAAATTAAAGGCTAAAAAGACAACTACTATTAATATTCGCTTGCCTGAGACTATCAAAAGATATAAAGGTATTGGCACGATTGACACTGAAAATCAAAAAATACTAAACGGGGTAGACTTGCCAAACGGAAAAGCAATCTCGTTTGACTTTAAAATTTAATTATGATATATAATCTTAATTAAAAACTCTAAAGGAGTTTTGCATGGCTTTTTCAGATAAACTCACATTAGATGAGGCTAACCAAAAGATATTGCATGAAAATCGCCAAGAGGTAAAAATTGGCGGTTTTGGGCTGTTTAAAAATGTGATTACTAAAAAGTTTTGGATTACGGTCAAAATTAATTGGTTGGTACTAGTTTTTGCGTTGCCTTTAATTGTTTGGATTTTCTTTTGGCAAATGAGGGTTATGCAATTTAATGTTTCTCTGCCTTATTCAAGTAGTATCGGTATTGGCTATCCGATTATTCCAAATTTGCCATACTTATCAAATACAGCTAGATTTTCACTTGCATTAAATAGGGCTTTGGTGATGATTCCTTTAATAGCTTTAGCATGCGTGGGCTTAGCGGGAGCGTTTAATGTAATGAAATATGTTGTATGGGGCATGGAAATAAAGATTATAAAAACATTTTTTAAAGGAATTAAAAACAGCTTTTTGTCTTTTATTTGGATGGGTGTTATTTTAGCGTTATGTTTTTTTATGATGACATCATTTGTTTTTGTTTTTGATGTCAATCAGATTTCTGTTGCAGTTAAAGTAATCATGCTGATAGTGGGGAGTATTATTTCACTTTTTGCAATTATTATGACGCTGTTTGTATTTACGCAAAGCAGCATGTTTAATTTGTCTATGCTTGATATGATTAAAAATGCGTTTTGGCTTAGTATTAAATTCATTTTACAAAATATTTTTATTGCTTTAACAGGTGTGCTTATTATTGCTTTTGTGTTTATTCCTTCGACTGGGGGTTTTTTGGGAATGCTATTGACAATGATGGGTTTTATTTTATTTTTTATGTTTGCATTTAGTTGGATGGCTGCTGCATATACTATTTACTCACACTTTATTTTTGATGCGCTGTATGATTCTAAAAGGAAAGATGAAGACAAAAAGGGCGAGAGCTTTTATGATAATGATGATATAATGCCAGCAAACCCACAAAAGAAAAAACAAAAACAAGTATATATTAATCCTAAAAAAGGCAAAAAGAGAAATTCTAATTAAAAATAATATTTGAAGAAAAAACCGATAAAATTCAAAACAGATGCTGATACTTATTTTGACTTAGCAGAGGAAGCTTTTGGTGCAAGCGATTATATAAATGCTGTGCATTACTTTTATATTGCTTATACGCTGTCATTAAAAGATAAAGAAGCTATGACTGATGCACTTTTCTTTTTAGGAGAAATTTATTTAGATGTGGGTGAGTATGAAGAGGCATTATATTATTTATTTAAAGCCTTAGATAGGCGTCCAGATTGTACGGATATAAACAACACTATTGCAAGTTGTTTTTTGTGTTTAAATGATGAAGATACTGCTATTTTTTATTCGTGGGCAGGCATGAGTGTCAAATCGTATAAAGATTTGATGCATGAACGAGATGATTTAATAAACGAATATCAGCTTGAGTCTAAAAAAATAAGATTGCTAGAAAAAAATGACCAGATGATTATAGATATTGCTGCTAAATTATTGACGGCAGGTGATAAAAAATATGCAAAAGAGCTATTGCAGACAGTTAAACCTAATTCACCTGATTTTTTAAAGGCGTGCAATCTATTAATAATGATTTGTTTAGAGGATAAACAAGCTAAAGAGGCACTTGAAATTATTGATGAGGCATTGTCACAAAACCAAAACAAAAAAGAGAGCGGTATTTTTTTAGAGTTTAGATGCTGGCAGATAGTTTCATATCACATCTTAAAAGATAAAGAAAATAAACAAAGAGTCATTGATATTATAGAGGCTGCTAGTTTAGATTTTCATGCATCTAGAGCTGCAGTTTTTACCTATGCAAAAATCAACGATTATAAAAGAATAAGGCGTCATATTGAAGATGTACTAAAAAAGGATGCTTTTAATAAAAATATGAGAGTAATGCTTAGTATAGCGCATCATTTATGTGGAGATGAAAAAAACGCAAAAATAGAGATTGTTGCGGCAAGCAAGCTTTATCCTAATGACATTGCAATAAAAGAGATTGCATTAGCAATTTCACAAAAAAGGAAAGGTTTGATTTTAGCGGCACTTATGGATAAAAAGACTACTGCAAGCTGGATTGATGATATTGAAGAAGCTTTAGATTTAATAGCAAAAAATAGATATGAGGATGTGCCTCAAAAGTCAGAATTCATCAAAAAAATTGAGTGGGTGTTTCAAAGCAGGTTAAATTCCTTAATCACTCATGCGGCACTTATTTTAGGTTCTAATCATGAATTTAAAGATTTTTTAATGGACAGACTGACTGATTATGAATTAGAAACTGCGCCAAGAAAAACTATTTTATATTCTTTATTGGTTAATAATGCGATTACAAAGTTTGGGATAGTAATAGACGGGTTTTATCAGCGTTTAAGTTTTAAACCGCTTAATACTCATAATAAAATACTATTTAAGGCATATTGCAAGACATTTGCGACATTAGTATTTATGGAAAACGGGTTTGAAACAAGACTAAATAATGCAGCTAAAAAGATTGAGGATAGATTTGATGAATTAAAACTAAATGACGATGAAGATATGCTTTCAGCTTTACTGTTTGCCTTAAGCATAAAAGCAAAGCTGCCTTTATCGCATAGTGCGTTTATATTTTCTTGTGATGAACATACTTTAAAAACAAAATTTGATTTGGTTAAAGCCAAAAAATAATAGGGGGAAATTAAAATGAAAAGCGAGACTAAAAAGCAAGTTGTGACCTTTGAAATGATAAAAAATAGTGCAGTTATAAAAGAATATATTTTGGCAGCTAATGAGGCTTTAAGAGTAAAAGGGTATACAGAGCATGGTATAAGGCATGTCGGTTATGTTGCTAAAACGGCATATAATATTTTAAGAGAATTAGGTTATGATAAAAGAATATGTGAATTGGCGGCAATTGCTGGCTGGACGCATGATATAGGAAATAGCGTTAACAGAAAACATCATGGACTGGTGGCAGCGGATATGATGTTTACTTTATTAAATGAAATGGGTATGCCTCATAGTGAAATTGCTATCGTCATAGGGGCGTTAGGCAACCATGAGGACGATATTGGTGTGCCCATTAGCCCAGTCTCTGCTGCTCTTATTATTGCCGATAAAAGTGATTCGCATAGGTCAAGAGTGCGTCAGTATGCATATGATTTAAATGATATTCATGATAGGACAAATCTAAGCATAAAGAAAAATGTGGTGACGGTATGCAAGGCAGAGAATAGAATAAGGCAAATGATAAGCATGGATGATAGCGGGTCGGTACTAGAATATTTGCAGATTTATTTGCAAAGGGTGTTATTGACAGAGCAGGCGGCAAAATTTTTAGGTTGCCATTTTGAATTAATGATTAACGGAGTAATAATTAATCAGCGCAGAAAGGCGGTTGAATGTGCACCTGAAGATGGTGAAAAACAGGTGAGTGAGGATTGAAAAAATATCATATATTGGGGATATACATTGCGATATAAAGAAATGTTGAAAAGATCCTGCACAGGATTTTCTTTGCAAAAAAAACACCACACAATCGGGCTTGCGTGGTGTTTTGCTGTTAAAAGCTGCGTATCTGCGATGCCTTGCTAGCTTAAGGGCATACTCGATAATTCCTTGTTTTAACAGCATATACATGTATAATATAATTATTATAATCGTACATTTGTACCATGTCAAGTATTTTCGTACAGATGTGCGAATATTATAATTAATATGTATGCAAATAATGATGAATTTAATAAAGAGGAATTTATTTTATTATTAAGGGGATTGATGGAGGATAAAAGTATTGTAGCCTTTGGTGAAATGGTTAACATTCCTGCAAGAACAATTAATGCTTGGTTGCTTAAAAGATCTGCTCCAAGCATAGATCATCTTATTCGCCTTTCAAAACATTTTGACTGCTCTATTGATTATCTAGTAGGATTAAAAGATTATTAAGAAGCAATTTAATGCTACAAAAAAACACCACACAATCGGCTTGCGTGGTGTTTTGCTGTTAAAAGCTGCGTATCTGCGACGCCTTGCTAGCTTAAGGGCATACTCGATAGTTCCTTGTTTTAACAGCATACATATGTATACCATAATATTATATTAGCTAAAATAAGCTAAGTCAAGTAATTTAGCTGTTTTTGGCTAACAATATTGAAATGAATATTGTTAATATAGAATTCGATAAAGAGAAATTTGTTCTTACACTTAAAGAGCTAATTAATGCTAAAAGCATTTTAGCTTTTAGCAAAATCGTTGGGATTCCTCAAAGAACAATAAGTTCATGGATTAATAAAAAAACTGCACCTTGTATAGACCATCTTATTCGTTTAGCTTTATACTTTGATTGCTCTATTGACTATCTGGTGGGGTTAAAAGATTATTGAGATTAAATTTAATGCTACAAAAAAACACCACACAATCGGCTTGAGTGATGTTTTGCTGTTAAAAGCTGCGTATCTGCGATGCTCTTGCTAGCTTAATGCATACTCGATAATTCCTTGTTTTAACAGCACACATATATGATATAATTATTATATTTGCCACATGGCGCAAAGTCAAGTGTTTTTGCCCTATATGGCAAATAATAATTGTATGATTGTACATAAAGAAGAATTTAATAGAGAGGAATTTGCCTTATTGCTTAAAAGTTTAATGGAAGGCAAAAGCATATTGGCATTTAGTAAAATTGTTGGTATTCCGCAAAGAACAATTAATCATTGGGTTAATAAACAAAAAACTCCTTCTATAGAAAATCTTATGCACTTAGCAAAACATTTTGACTGCTCTATTGATTATCTGGTAGGATTAAAAGATTATTAATTTTTTCTTTCATTTATAGCTTGCTATTATCATATATTATTATGTGAAAACTTTTTCATTGGCATTTTTATTAGTGGGTGCTGTAGTCGGCGCAGGATTTGCTTCGGGCAGAGAGATACTTAGCTTTTTTGGGGACAGTCCTTCAATTTTCATTGCTCCTTTAGTGGGGGCAGTGTTTTTTTTTGGAAGTATACTTTTTTTAAGCGTGGGGGCAAAAGTTAAAGCAGACAATATTACGGCTGCAAATTTACTTATCATGGGCAATAAACATATTATTGCAGACATATTATTGCTGTTTAACGGTGTAATCATGCTAGGCGGAATGCTTGCGGCTATGAATAGCCTGTTTAATATGCTGCTGCCGCTATCACCCTTATATGCGTTTATGGCGGGTATTTTATGTGCTATTTTAGTTGCTAGGGGATTAAAAGGTTTATTAAAATGCAATGCAATATTGACCCCGATAGTCATTGCAATAATGATAGTCATTTGTATTTTTGCCATCTTAAGGAGCGACGGTACAGGCAGCCAAACAATATTTTTTGCGCCTAATCCATTAAACTATCCAATGATTTTAATATACATGTCCATGAACATGATGCTGGCTAGCACAGTGCTTACTACCATACATACATTTAATAAACGGCAAATCATGACAGCGTCATTTTTAGCAAGCATAGTGATAGCTGGGCTTATGGCGGTTTTAATTTTTGCATTAAATTCCTCAAGCGACTATTATACAGCAATGCCGCTTGTGTCAATGGCTTTAAGCAGCGGTCCTATATTATTTTATTTTGCGATTGCCGCCATTGGCGTGTCAATATTCACATCAATGATGACAGCCATGATAGGCTTAGACAGCTGGCTAAAACCCATAACAGGCGGCAAGTGGTATTCTATAGTTATAGTATTGATATCGGGGTTGATTTTGTCTATGTTAGGCTTTGAAACTGTAGTAGCCTTTTTATATCCAGTGATTGGGGTGCTAGGATTAGTTTATATTGTGTGGTGTATTGTGTATTTAGCTAAGAACAGAAAGAAAGATTTGACAAAGGATAAGAGTATTTGATATAATGGGCGCATGAAATTAGATAATATACAGCAACTATTATATGATGAATTAAGTGATGTTGATTTAAGCAGCAATACGATTATGATAAATGGTGATTGGGGTATAGGAAAAACATATTGTATTTATGACAGCTTTTTTAAGTTTATAGATACTTATAGCGGAAAAGAAGAGTTTAATAAATCAGAAATTGCTGAAATTAAAAATAAGTATAATATTGATGTCATCAAAAAGAATTTATTAGAAGGCATGCTGGCAATAAAAGTATCTTTATTTGGCAAAAAATCAATCGAGCAAATAAATCAAGAGCTTATTATTGACCTTGATTTAATGAGTAAACTTGGTCGTAATGCTTATAAGGCAGTCAATACAATATTAGGGTCAGTCAAATTTAATGGTTTTTCTGTTAAATTGCCTGATTTATCTTTTATTGCAGAAAAACTTTATAAGGGGATAAAGGGAAAGGCAGAGCAAGGTAAAAGAATTCTAATTTTCTTTGATGATTTAGAAAGAATTAATGATGATAAATTCTTAGTAGATGTACTTGGGTATATAGAAAATCTTTCTACAAAAAGCGGTGTGAATATTATAATTGCGTGCAATGAGGACAAGCTGTTACAAAATGAAAAATACAAAGAATACAAAGAAAAGGTGGTAGATTTATCATTTTCTTTTGATAAGCCGTCACAAAAATCAATAGACTCTTTTTTAAGTGATTATAAAGAGTATCATAATGAAAATCTATATGATTACATAGTAAATCTAAGGACGCTTCAAAAAACCAAAAAGAAATTATTGCCTATTTTAAATCGTGTCAAAGGAATGGAAAATGAAAAGGCAATAATAAATGAGATTTTTGTTAGATTATATTTTTGCATGCTTGAGAGTGAAGAAGGGTATTTTACAAAGTTGAGTGATGAGAAAAAGGAGAAAGAAGGGGATAAAGGTGACGGGTTTTCAAGATTAAACAATGAACCAATTCAACTATTGGAGGAGGCTGCAGGTGTGTGTGCTGATTTAATGTTGCATGATAGTTGGTATAACGAAATCAATATAATAAAGCAAATTTTTGATTATATAAATGATAAAAACGAATTAGAAAAATTAGTGAGCTATGTTGATTTAGAAATTGAAAAATCTAAGGAAAGTAAAATTTCACCTGATAATATGAATGATAAAGATAAAACAAAATATTTTCAAAATCTGTATGAACAAATGTTAAAATCTGATAAAGCAATTGAAATTATGGAGAATCTTTGTGAAGCTAATCATTGGGTTGATAAGTATTGTTTGCCAATAGAGATTGATAAGGAGTTATTAATGAATAAAATCATTGATGGACTAAAAGGTATTTCTATAGATACTATGAAAAATATTTTTGATGAATGTGATATTTTAAATGATTTTGAAACTCAGAGAGAATTAGTGGATGAAATTAAAAAAAGAGCATGGGAAGCTGTTATAAAAAGTAATTTTGAAAAGATGGTTAATTATTACAATGAAAAAAACTATTATAAACTGCATGTTGATTTTTATAAAATGACGAAGAATAATGACGAGACTATTCCAGGACTTGATAAAATACTAAAAGATAACAACTTGTTTTTTTCGCTTGAACACAATATGGCAATAACTATAAATCACAGGCATTTGATTGGGAGTATATTTAGATATTTATATAATAGCAAAAATAAAGAGCTACTACTTGAATACATACAAAAATTTGAAGAGTTTGTAAAAGATAAAAATGCTGATAATACTGATAAAATCAGGACAAAAGAACTTTTAGATGCTTTAGCTATGAAGATTGCTAATACAAACATTCATAGTTTAAAAGCATCTTTAGCCAAATAAATTCTTATTTAAAAACCCATACTATCACTAGTTTATGCATTTGACACGGACTAGTATTTGTGCTATAATTTTATAAAATTAATTATATAAAAGGAGCAAAGAAAAAAATTGGAATGGTATAAAATTAAAACTGATGAGGTGTTGACTAAGCTGGACACAAATCGTGAGACGGGACTTAGGCATTCTGAAGTTGAAACTAGAAGAGCAAAGTATGGATTTAATGAATTTGAAGAAAAGAAAAAGGACGGACTTTTTAAAAAGATACTTCATCATTTAAAAGAGATTCCGACTCTAGTCCTAATCGGTGCTGCAATAATAGCAATCATCGCCGCAGTATTAAGCACAAACCAAGGCACGGCTACTCCTGCAAGCTGGGCAAAACCGCCCGTTATTTTGCTTATCGTCATAATAAATGTAGTCTTAGGGCTTATGCAAGAGAGCAAAGCAGAGCAGGCTTTAGATGCCCTAAAAAAGATGAATACATACAAGACTACTGTTATTAGGGACGGAAAAAAGCTGATTATTGATGCTAAAGAATTAGTGCCCGGGGATATAATTGAACTAAACACAGGGGATGTAATCACTGCTGATGCTAGATTGATTTCTTCATCAAGTTTAGCTGTTGAAGAAGCTGCATTGACAGGTGAAAGCGTGCCTGTAGAAAAAAATTGTGCGTATGAAGCTAAAGACGGCGACGGGATTGGAGATAGATTGAATATGGTGTATTCAGGGTGTTTGGTGACAGGCGGCAGGGCTTATGCTGTGGTGGTAGAGACTGCTATGACTACAGAGATGGGTAAAATCGCTAAGATGCTTAATGAGTCTACAAAAATGATGACTCCGCTGCAAAGACGTTTAAAACAGCTTGCTAAAAGAATTTCACTTGTTGCATTAGGCGCTGCAATTATTATGTTTGTAGTGGGTTTTTTAGCATGGGGAAATGATGCTATGGATATGCTTATATTGGCAGTGGCGCTGGGTGTGGCGGCTGTTCCTGAAACGCTGCCTATTATTGTGACTATGGTATTATCTTATGGCGTTTTTAATATGGCGTCTAAAAAGAGTATTATCAGAAAAATCCCAGCGATTGAAACTATCGGAAACACTTCTGTTATTTGTTCTGATAAAACAGGTACGCTTACTCTAAATAAAATGCGTATTCAAAAATTGTGGCATGTATCTAAAGAGCCAGTGTTGGCAAATGATGAGTTTTGTAAAAGTGAATTGCATATGTTAGAACTTTTGGCATCTTGTTCTAATGCGGTTATTGAAGCAAGAGAAAATGAGGATGAGCATGTAGTGGGTGCTCCTACTGAAATTGCCATCATTAGATTATTGCATGCTAAGGGATTAACAAGAGTAGATGCTGAAAGGCTGTATCCAAGGATTCATGAATTGCCGTTTGATTCTGGCAGAAAACGCATGACTACGGTGCATCATGTTGAGGATGGATATTTAGTGGTGACAAAAGGTGCATTTGATAGATTGCCTGTTAATTGGGATGAGGCTATGCTTAAAAAAGCTAAAGAGGTGCATGACTCATTTGCAGATAAGGCATTGAGAGTAATTGGGGTGGCTTGCAAGCATTATAAAGAAAAACCAACAGATTTGTCTGAAGAGGGTTTAGAAAAAGATTTGGATTTTGTGGGACTTGTAGGTATGATTGACCCGCCTAGACCTGAAAGTATGGAGGCGGTGGCAAAGGCTAAAAAAGCGGGTATTAAGACGGTTATGATAACTGGAGACCATATTGGTACTGCAATTGCAATTGCTAAAGAGATTGGGATTATGGAAGAGGGGGACAGAGCGATTTCAGGTGCAGAATTGGCGCTTATGGATGATACTGAATTAGTATCACAAGTGCGTGGTATAAGTGTATATGCTAGGGTATCGCCAGAAGATAAACTGCGTATAGTCAAAGCGTGGCAGCAGCATAATGAAGTCATCACCATGACAGGCGACGGGGTAAATGATGCGCCTGCATTAAAAGTGGCGGATGTAGGCGTTGCGATGGGTATTACGGGCACTGAAGTGACAAAGTCGGCAGCGGATATGGTTATTACTGATGATAATTTTGCAACCATTGTTGATGCCATTGCGCAAGGCCGTACTTCAAATGATAATATCAGAAAAACTATTAGATTTTTGTTGGGTGTTAATTTTGCAGAGATTTTTGTGTTGCTATTAGGTATGCTTGTGATAGGTCAGCCTACGCTTACGGCACTGCAAATTTTATTGGTCAATGTAGTATATGACGGGATTCCTGGATTCTTTTTGGCATTTGAAAAGCCAGAGCCTAATGTTATGCAGCGTGCACCACTATCAAAGAAAAGCGGAGTGTTTGCCAATCGTACAGGTACATTTATTGTCGGCAGGGCGGCTATGTTTTCAGTATTAGTGTTGTCAGCGTTTGTTATTGGGTCATTTGCAAGTTTTGGAGGTCAAGTGTTTAATTCTTATGGAGAGGCGATTAGCTTTGCATTTTTAAGAGAAAACGGAAACTTTGCAGTGGGTGTGACTATGGCATTTATGACACTATCGTGGGCGTCGATGATAGATATTTTTAATAGCAGGACTAGTCAATCTATCTTTAAATCGGGACCAATGAGAAATAAAAAAATGCTTATTACTGCATTAGCTGCTTTTGGGTTTTCTATATTTATAGCACTGTTTAGACCAGTGGCACAAGTATTTAATGTTGTACCGATAAGTATTTATCATTGGTTGATTATTGGCGGATTAGCTATTATGCAGGTTGTGTTTGTTGAATTGCTGAAGCTAGCATTAAGAGTAAAAGATAAAAGAGGGAAGTAATAAAATAATATAAAATACAGGCTGCTGTTTAATTAGCAGCCTGTATTTTATGCTCTAGGAAAAATTAATGCTTGAAATAGCCACGGACGCCAAAAAAATCGTGCAATGCAAGCATGGGTCGGGGCTAAAGCCCCTTTTTTATAGTATAAGAAAAATACTTCGTCTTTCAGTCGTCTGCGTGAAATGGATAAGCGAACTCGAAAAAAGGGGTGTCCATGCAAGACGCCCGAAGTGGCATAAGCCACCTTTTTTATATAGGATTAGATTCTTGCTAGATGACATAAAATTAGAATTGGTCATTATACGCAATACACGCAATTTCTATCCCGCCCTAATCCAATTTTATTATTCTTTAACAATCTTTGTTTTATTTTTTAAATCATTTTTTCTCTACACCCAGACTGCATACAACATACTGCCATACGCTGCTCTATATACATGGGCCGCATTATACACCACCGTTCCGTTGACTCTGCCTACCGCCCATCCGCCAAAAATATACCCCATCCGATAAGGTGCATTAATAATAGGTACACTCCCATCGTACTGCATCCCCCTCTCAATGTTTCCTTCACTCCTTAAAAATGATACCACAAAGTCCCCAGCTTCACTCAAATTCACCCCCCAAATAATCGGTCTAAAACCACCCCCTCCTACAAACTGTCCCGCCTCATTAAGAGCTCCGTTACTTGCATTCCAATAATTATTCCAATATATAGGCTTAGTGCTGGATTCAGCAAAAATTGTTACATTATTAGACGAATGAAACGGCGGTGACACTATACCATGACTAATATAAATATTTTCATGCAAAATTATGCTAGTTAAATAAGGGTTTCTTGCAAATGAATTTTCCATAAGCAGACTAAGCGTTCTTGGAATAATAATAGTACTAATAGATGTGTCAGCAAAGCCATTTCTTCCAATCGCAGTAATATTAGTCCCTCTGTGTTGACTTGGTATCACAATTACTCCGCTTAAATTTCTATTAGTAGAAATCACCATAGAGTTTGATCCAAATTGATTAATTCTAAAACCAGTGCGCATGCTAGATAAACTCCCTCCCGCAATTCTTGCTCCGTTGTCAACGGATATAAGTATTGAGGCGATAATCAAAATAACAGCAAAGATGTTGGTTAGTTTGACTCGAACCTCACCCCACTTGGTGATTATCCCCGCAATGCATCCAATAATTGAGATTACAGCTAAAACAATAACAAAAGGCGTAATAATATCAAGCGTCCAGCTAAGGACAGCTAATATAAGTGCAATTAAAAAGAAACCTATTGAAATAAATATAGCAGCATTAGGCTTGAATTTATGCCCGCATTTATTGCATTTGCTAATACTTTTAGTCTGTCTTGTTGTATAGCCGCCGCTATATTTATCGACACTTACATTCCAAGAAATTTGTGAAGTAGTCCCGTCTGAATGCTTTACATCGACACCACGTTTTTCGGTTACAGTTTCTTTAGTTTCGGGAACATATTCATCCCAGGAGCGACCACTTGTTATATAGTTCCCTTTTTTGCATTTACGGCACATTCTGCCTGTGTCATATGAAAACTTCTCTTCATTTTTTGGTACATATTTTGACATTTAGACCTCCTAAAAAAAAGTTGTTCTCACTATATTTTTAGTGAGAGCAACTTAAAAATTATTATTGATTACAACTAAAAAGATTATAAACTTAGCTTGCCTGATTGCCTGATTGCCTGATTGATTGATTGATTGATTGATTGATTGATTGATTGATTGATTGATTGATTGATTGATTGATTGATACATCACAAAAATATTCTATCATATTAGTGTTATTTTTGCAAGTCTTTAAGGCTGTTATTTATAATTCTTGATCAATTTTTTTTCTAAAATTGCTACTCCTAAATACATAAGCGCTGCCAACACACACAAAATCACAATACTTGTCACTACTAAATCCATTCTAAAGACTTGCCCGCCATAAAGAATTAAATATCCTAAACCTGCTCTTGATGCTAGATATTCTCCCATAATTGTTCCTACCCATGCTAGACCAATGTTTACTTTTAATGCTGATAAAATATTAGGTAAACTTCCAGGCAATATCAGCCTAAATAAAATCTGAAACTTGGTTGCCCCCATGCTTTTTAGCAGCAGCACTTTGCCTTCGTCAATATTTAAAAACCCATTTAAAATGCTAATGATTGCTACGATAACACAAATTAAAATAGTCATTAAAATAATAGCCTGCATGCCAATACCTACCCAAACAATAATCATGGGTCCTAGTGCCACTTTAGGCAGTGCATTTAATACAATTAAATATGGCTCTAATATTTTTCTAGCTTTTTGACTCCACCATAAACCAATGGCAATCAATATTCCTAGTACAGTAGAAATCAAAAATCCTAGGATGCATTCTAGAAGGGTGACCCCCATATGAAAAAAAATTCTATCATCTAATAATCTTCTTGCCATGTTGAATACTCTAGTAGGTGAAGAAAATAAAAAGCCGTCTATCCATCTAAGTCTAACAGCAATTTCCCATAATAAAATAAAGCTGGCAAATATTGATATTTGCCAAATAATAATTTGTATTTTATTGCGTTTTAGCTGCTGCAAGTATTTTTTTTGTGACGATGACACAAGCGGAGCAATTTTTTTCCTTTGTATAAATTTTTTCATATTGATGCTCCCTTAGTTTAATTCTTTTAGTATCTTTTCAAAATATCCGCTGAATTTAGTGTCTTCTCTTTTCAAAAGCGGTGTTTCTTTATTAATTTCAATAGAATAAATGCTTTTTATGGTGGCAGGGCGGTGTGATAATACTATAACTCTATCTGCAATTGCAACCGCTTCTGCAATGTCATGTGTGACTAAAAGTGCAGATGCATTTTCTGATTTAATTATAGAATACACATCATCGCAAACAGCTAATCTAGTTTGAAAATCAAGCGCCGAAAAGGGTTCGTCTAATAGCAAAAGTTTTGGTTTAAAAGCTAATGTCCTAATCAAAGCTGCCCTTTGGCGCATTCCTCCGCTTAATTGATTTGGATAGTGTTTTTTAAAATCTTTAAGTCCGTATTTATCTAAAAGGCTGTGTGCATATTCTATGTTTTCAATGCTTTTCTTTTTTTGAATATCTAGTCCTAGCATCACATTTTTTTCTATAGTCAGCCATTCAAATAGTTTGTCGCTTTGCAGCATATACCCAGTGTCACCATTAGGGGTAGTGACTGTTTTTTCTGCTATACTAATTGTGCCGCTAGTTGGTTTAATCAAAGCAGAAATAAGCGATAGAATAGTAGTTTTGCCGCAGCCGGATGGTCCTACGATAGCTACAAATTCTCCCTTATTAACTGAAAAATTCACATCTTTTAAAGCGTGTGTTTCACCTTTTAAAGAGTTATAAATTAATGATATATTTTCAAAATTTAGTATTTTCATAATTTTACAATGTTTTTTAAGGGCGAGATGCTTGGTTGTTGTATAATGCTATAAGCATCTCATCCTTAAAAAAGTAAATTTTTTATGCTAATCTTATTGCAATTGAATTATCCACAATATTATTAAAACTTGCTCTTCTGTCTAAGTGCCCTGCATTTTGCATTATATCTTGCAATTTGTTAAAGCTGGATTCAGTCATAACTGGACTTTTTGACCATGCGCCTATCATGTTATAATTGTCTATTGCTGCGGCTAAAAGCTCTATATCCATAGCAGGAAATAAAGGTGATATAAGTTTGGCTACATCAAGACTGTAGTTATCTTGAATAAAATCATAGCCTCTTTGAATTGCAGTTAAAAATTCATAAAGCATTTCGCTGTTATTATTAATAAAGCTTTGATGCGCACTAAATGCTGTATACGGGACATACCCGCTGGCAACACCTACGCTTGCAACTATATGCCCCGTGCCACGGCGCACCATATCAGATGCCACAGGCTCAAATGCTGTGACAAAATCAAATCTAGTATCACCCTCAAATGCTCCTATCATTAAATTAAATTCTACACTTGTATCAAAATTTAAATCATCAAGGCTTAGGCCGCCTTCATTTTCAATAACATATTGCAGTGTCATTGCAGGCATTCCGCCACGCCTTCCTGCTAAAACATGTGCTCCAGCCAAATCACTCCAGCAAAAATCAGGCATAGCCTCTCTTCCGATTAAAAATGACCCGTCTTTAAAAGTTAATTGTCCAAAGATTTTAGGGTGATTAAGCATGCCCTCAATATGGGTATAAACGGTTGCTTCTGGTCCCATAAGCCCCACATCTGCTGCTCCTGTGATAAGTGCCGTCATTACATGGTTAGCTCCTCCTGCATTAGTTAATTCTATTCTAATATCCACATCATCAAAATATCCATTGTGCATAGCAACATAAAGAGGAGCATAAAACACGCTTCTAGTCACTTCAGACAGGCGGATAAGCCTTGGGTCACGGGTACAGCCAGTTAAGGCTGTAGGAATAAAGGCTAGCATTAAAAACATTAATAATGACATAGCTGCTGCAACAATTTTTTTCATTTTTTTCTTTTTCTCCTTTTGTTTGTGTAAAATGTTTACTTGATATAATATGCAATAAAATTGCAATGTGCATATATATATTAGTTGCTTTTTAATTTAATTTAATCTATAATGGTATCGGAGGAAATTTTTTATGAATGATATTATAAACGAAATTCTAGATGAAGAAAAAAAGCCCAATGCATGCAGCATTAAAATCGACAATTCAGCATTAAAGCAAAGAGTGTTTAATTGGTTTGTAGTTGCTTTTTCTTTAATATTGACTATTGTTGCACTAATTACCTTTTTTGTTGCATTTACGGACGGATATACAGGCAATGCAGCGGCTATTTTAGGGTCTTATGTTTTAAGCATGCTTTTAGCTGCGCCAACTATCAAAGTGTTTTTGGATAAATGCACCTGCCCGCTTTTAAAATGGTTTAATATTATTACTATTATTTTAATTTTTGTCGCTATCTTGATTCCGTCAGTCTTAAGCTATTTTAATTTGGCAGGATTTATTGGTTAGTTACAATAAAAATAAAGCAATAGAGTTGTGCATATTGTTGGACAAATCTAATAGGAGATAATATGAAAAAACTAGTAAAAATCAAGATGATGTTATTAGTTGTTTTTGCTTTAAGTATAGGTATGCTTGCAGCATCTTTGATGATTGCGACTAGTTTTACTGGTCCGTCATTTAGCGTTGGTGAAAGACAGACTACTGTGATGATAGGGGATTACTTTATTCATCCAAAGCTTAATTTTTATGATGATTTTTTCAATGCTATAGAGATTAGAATTTTTAAACCAGATGGAAGTCCTGTTATTGATAGCAATGCTAATAAGACATTTTTGCTGTCTGACTGGATTGTATGGGCAGCGGATAGTCGTAAAACAGACTTTCAATTTGATAGAGCAGGAAATTTTATAGTTGAAGTAATTGCTAGAGAAACTGAAAGCGGTTTATCGCAAACTCATAGTTATGTAATTATGGTTGCTAGTCAAGTACAAATTCCACCACCTGCACAAGGTGATGCAAGGTTTGATGATGGCTTACGTCTGCATTTTATTGATGTAGGGCAAGGGGATGCAGCTGTTATTGAGCTGCCTAGCGGTCAAATTATTATGATTGATTCTGGCGGCGGCAATCAAGCGCACATTCAAAACAGAGTTTATCAAATAGTATATAATTATCTGACCACATACATTTTTCAAGGTGATGCGGATAGAGTGATTGACTTATTCATTGCAACTCATTCTCATGCTGACCATATAGGTACATTTGACCAGTTGATGCAAGACTTTGAGATTAGGCATATCGTACGCCCTAAAACATTTACTCAAAGTGAAATAGATAACCGAATCCCAGAAAATATGTTTGATTTGACAGGTCCTTTTGTTGTACATAATACTCAAGTGTTTCAAAGAGTTGTCACTCAAATGGCATTGCAGCAATACAATTTTGATACGTTGATTACTGTTCCTTATCGCAATAAAACTATTGATATTTTTGATTGTGTGGATATTAGGTTTTATTCTCCTACTAGAGTTAGATATACCGCAAGCGGAATAAATAACCTTAGCACAATTTTTTCTGTGTATTTTCAAGGCAGAAGAATGCTTTTTACTGGGGATGCTTATGTTTCTAGTGAAAATAATATTTTGGCAATAGGTGATGACGGCAGGACAGGATTTGGCACACTGCCTGATCAAATCTATCAAGTAGATATTTTAGATGTAGGGCATCATGGGTCAAATACTAGTACGGGGTTAGCTTTTTTACAAAAAATCCAACCAAGATATAGTATTATTCAAGTGGGAATGCCTAATTGTACAAGAGCAAACCCAAATGGATATGGTCATCCTCATCAGCCTGTTTTAAATAATTTAAGGCAAGTAAATACTACTGTTTTAATGACAAAACAAGTGGGTAATATACTAGCAAGGATTAGTATTTGCGGCACATATATAGATGTATCAGGACAAAGAAATCCGCCGACAGGTGAGTGCTGCGGTGATAGCTTGTGTGAGTGTGATGATTGGTTTGGGAACTGCTATTATGAGTGTGAATGCTGGGATTGGTGTGAGCATGCAGATTGTGATTGCATTTATTGTTATGGTAATTGCGGTTGTTGGGACTGGTGCGGTGATTGCTGCTGTGAGTGTGATTATTGGCATGGATATTGTTATTATGAATGTGAGTGCTGGGATTGGTGCGGGGATGATTGGTGCGACTGCGGCTGTCATTATTTTTATTATTGTGATTGTTATTTGTATGATTGTGAATGTTTAGATTGCGGCTGGTATTGTAACTGCTATTGGTATGGTTGGTGCGGAGACCCTTGGTGTGATTGTGGTCAAAGTCAAACAAATTGTATTATTGCTTGCGGAAACATAAGCACATTTTGGGCAGGCGGCGGCAGTGTTATGCTATTATTTATTATTATGGTATTGGGTATCACGATGGCTATAGTATTAGCAAGAAAAAAAAGAAGGGGTTAAAATAAATGCATGGTGCATTAATATAAAATGAATATGGATAAAACATATAAACCGCAAGAATTTGAAAATGAAATTTATAATAATTGGCTAGAAAATGGTTATTTTAAAGCAAATGTTAGCCCTCCTAAAAAACCTTTTTCTATTCTTATGCCTCCGCCAAATATCACAGGGCAATTACACATTGGACATGCCTTGGATTTAACCATTCAAGATGCTTTAATTAGGTATAAACGCATGTGCGGTTTTGAGGCTTTGTATATGCCCGGGACAGATCATGCATCAATTGCTACTGAAATGAAAATAGTTGATGCCTTAAAAGATGAAGGCATAATAAAACAGAATTTAGGGCGTGAAAAATTTTTGCAGCGTGCCTTTTTATGGAATGATAAGTACGGCGGACGCATAATAGACCAGCAAAAAAAACTAGGACTATCTTGTGATTGGGATAAATCAAGCTTTACAATGGATGAGAATAGGTCTAGGGCTGTAAAGGAAGTTTTTATTAGACTTTATAATGAAGGCTTGATTTATAGAGGGGAGCGTATTATTAATTGGTGTCCTTCATGCAAGACGGCTATATCTGATGCTGAAGTAGAGATGATTGACAAGGCATCGCATTTGTATCATATTAAGTATTTAATAAAAAATGAGAATAAGGCTGCTTTAAAGCCTTTAGAGCAGCAAGAGAGTTTGATAATTGCGACAACGAGACCTGAGACTATGTTAGGTGATGTGGCTGTTGCAGTAAACCCAAAGGATAAACGATATAAAAATTTAATAGGAAAAACATTAATTTTGCCTATTTATTTTAGGGAAATTCCTGTTATTGCTGACGATTATGTCAAACAAGAATTTGGTACGGGGGCAGTAAAAATAACTCCTAGTCATGATCCAAATGATTTTGAGATTGGATTAAGGCATAAGTTAGAAAGCATAAAGGTGATTGGTGATGATGGAATTATGAATGAGAATGCAGGCATTTATTATCATGGACTTAATAGGTTTGAAGCAAGAAAAAAGATTGTTGAAAAGTTAAAAGATCAAGGTTTGCTTGTCAAAATTGAGGATTATAATAACTCAACTCCGCATTGTTATAGATGCAGCGATATTATAGAGCCAGCTGTTAAAAAACAGTGGTTTTTGAAAATGGAGGATTTAGCTAAGCCTGCAATTGAAGCGGTTAAAACTGGCAAAATTAAATTTGTACCAAAGCGTTTTGAAAAGCAATATTTACATTGGATGGAAAATACTAGGGATTGGTGTATATCAAGGCAATTATGGTGGGGGCATAGGATTCCTGTTTGGTATTGTGATGTATGTAAACTGCAAGTTTTGGATGAGGGCAATATTAATAAATGCAAATGCGGAGGCGCTCTAACTCAAGATGAAGATGTATTAGATACTTGGTTTTCATCTGCATTATGGCCCTTTGCAACCCTTAATTGGCCAAGTGAAAGCAAAGATTTTAAATATTTTTTTCCGTCTGATGTATTGGTCACAGGTTATGATATAATTGGTTTTTGGGTGTCAAGAATGATTTTTTCGACGCTTAAATTTTTTAAAAAAGCACCATTTAAAACTGTATTGATACATGGGATAGTGCGTGATGATCAAGGCAAAAAGATGTCAAAGTCATCTGGAAACGGAGTAGACCCATTAGGGGCCATAGATCAAATGGGGGCAGATGCATTAAGATACTCATTGGTTGCAGGTGTAGCGATGGGTGGAGACACAAAGTATTCTAAAGAAAAATTAGAGACAAAGCGTAATTTTATGAATAAGCTTTGGAATGCATCGAGGTTTGTTATGACCAATGTTCAAGGGTTTGAATTTGAGGATAAAATTAGTGGTAATTTGAATATGGCGGACAAGTGGATACTATCAAGATTGAATGCTGTTATTGTTAATGTGACTAAATTGATGGATAGATTTGAGATTGGGTTAGCTGCTAATGAATTGTATGAATTTGTTTGGAATGAGTTTTGTGACTGGTATATTGAGGCAGCAAAAGTGGGTTTAAATGCAAGTAATGATGAGCTTAAAAAAAGAACATCTAGTGTATTAGTTTATGTTTTGGATAAAATCTTAAAGCTTGTTTGTCCTATTGCTCCGTTTATTTGTGCAAAAATTTATAAAAGTATGCCTTTAAAGCAAAAGGCAGATGATATAATGATAAGTGGATGGCCAAAACCTTTAAAAGGTGCAGCAAAAGCGACAGCTATAGAGTTTGAAAAAACAATGGAGCTTGTCAAAGGGATTAGAAATTTAAGACAGCAATTAAACGTTCCGCAAAATAAAAGGACAAATATTTTGCTTATGCCAAGTGAGGGGCAAGTTTCTGTAGCAAAAGAGGCTGCTATTTTTATTGATAAACTGGCAATGGGCAGCGGGGTGCAAGTGATTAAGGATAAACCTGAAGGGAATTTTGCGGCTATGGTGGGTCAACTAGGCACGGTATTTATTGCTATGGGGGATTTAGTTGACATTGAGGCAGAAAAGATAAGATTAAAAAAGGAGTTATTAAACCTCTTAAATGAAATTAAAAGAGCAGAGGGGATGCTGAAAAATGAAAAGTTTGTAAATAGTGCTCCGTTTAATGTAGTAGATGCTGAAAGAGAAAAATTAAAGAAATTTTTAGAACAAAAAAGCAAGTTAGAAGAAAATTTAAAAAATTTATAAAATAATTTATGATAAAGAAAATTAATCAAAATTCAATTTTTATATCTGACCCACATGGAGAGCATGAGGAATTTTTTAGATTGATGAAACTAGCAAAAGATAAACTGCAAAACAAAGTAGACAACATCTTTGTGCTTGGTGATATCTATGATAGAGGTCCGCAGCCCGATGTGATTATGGATTATTTGATTAATGAAGAATCAAATGTTTTTTTCACTTGGGGCAATCATGATATCTTATGGATGGGGGCGGCATTAGGCTGCCTGCCATCTATTGCTTGCACATTGAGGATAGCTTTTGCATACAACAACTTTGACTTATTACATTATTATAAAATCAACTTAGAGCCTTTAAAAAAAATGGCTGTAAAAATCTATGATGATGATTCTTGTGAAAGATTTTGCATCAAAGTCTTTGAGGAAAACATTAATCCTATGGATAAAATAATAGCGGCAAAAATGCACAAAGCTATTTCTATAATTCAATTTAAACTAGAATACGGTGTGCTGCCAGAAGATAGATTGCTATTAGGTAAAAATATTTATCCATTAAGAGACAATAATTTTCCCTCAGTAGATAAAAATAATCCTTTTGAATTAACTGAAGAAGAAAGCAAGATAATCAGTGGTTTAAGCCAAGACTTTAAAAATAGTGCTTATTTAAAAAAACACATTGATTTTTTGGTGGAAAAGGGAAGCGTATATAAAGTTTATAATAATAAATTAATGTTTCATGCTTGTGCTCCAATATACAATGCTAAAAAGATAATGCAAGATTTAGATGATAAGATTAAAAATCTTTATAAGAATAAAATTGCAAGTCATTTATTCTATCAATTATGGTGTATGAAAGATTCGGTATTTTTTGGCAAAGAAAAAATGACTACGTTTGAAAGATTTTTTATAGATGATAAGACTACGCATAAAGAACCTTTGGACGAATATTTTAAAAGAATTGATGATGCTGAATTTGCTAAAGAAATTTTAAAAGAATTTGGAATTAGTGAAGATGGAGTGATAATAAATGGACATATTCCTGTTAAAAAAGGGGAGAGCACAACAAGAAGTGAAGGCAAAAGGATAGTGATAGACGGCGGCATGGCAAAATCATACCAATCAGTGACTGGTATTAAGGGTATGGTGATGGTTGAGGATAATGATGTAAAATGTAAAATTTTAAGGTGAATTTTAATTGTTTGCTATTTCTTGTGCTTGTGCTAGTTCTTTAGCTGCTTTTTCAGCTTCTTCAGCCTCAAAGCGTCTTTTCTTAAAATCTTCTAAAGCTTTTGCTAATTGGTCAGGACAAGAAGTATTTCCTTTGCAGGGAATACCTTTTAATTGTACGATAATATCGTCAATTTTACGGCCTGTTACAAGCCTTGCTATACCTTGTGTGTTGCCGCCGCATCCATTTATAAACTTACATGTAGTCAATTCATCTTTGTCATTTATTGCATAAATGATTTGCTTGCAGCATGTCCCGCCTGTAGTTCTGTATGATTCTATGTTCATTTGTTTCTCCTGTCTAATATTGTATTTTAATTATTTTCTATGTTAAGATATATTATTCAACAAGTTGTTGATACACCGATGAATACACACTGGGTGCACTGTTTAGCCATTTTTCAGCCACTTTTTTTGCTGTATCCTTGTTTGGCACTACAAACCTTAAATCCATAGTGATTCTAGTAGGGTTGGTAGGATCAATAATTTTTAATATTACTGTATATGACCTGTCTGGGTTTAGCTGATATGATGTTGAGTATTCTTGTTTTCGTCTAATCGATAATCTGTTTTCTTTTATGAAATTAGCAATGGCTATTCTTGTTGTAGATGGCAGCCTTGTATAAAAGTTTGAAATACAGTCTCGCCCTGTCGGAGTTATGCTATAATACGATATTTTTTCATGGATTACTCTAAATAAAAATCCATTCTCTTCTAAGGTATGAAGTGTAGAAATACAGTCCACATACTCAATCCATGCATTTTCATAATAGCAAACCTTTAGGATAGAGCTCTCTGTCATAGCCACATCCATTTTGTCCATAAAATATAGAATTATTAACTTGTGTTCAATTGGTGTGTTCATATTTATATTCAAAAAAGCCGAACTATATTTTATAGTATAACACGGCTTAAATGAGCTTGTCAAACATATTTATTGCTATATTCAATGAGGCAAAAGCAAGCTCTCAACCTAAAGCCTAATGGTAGTATGAGTAAGACGCTCAAAAGCAAGAGAAGATAAATATCTGACTGAGCTAGGAATAGAAACCGCAAAAATACGGAATTCGGCTGCTATTATAATTGGATAACGCAGTCTGGTAAACGCTCTGCACTCAATCATGACAACGGTGCGGTATGCTCCGTCCATATACACTTGCCTTGGGATATATATCACTTGCGCTATTATAATAGCAAAGGGCGAAAGCCATCCTCCGACACCTGTGCACCAAACCGAATAAGGCGGCCAAAAAGCATGCAGACCAGCCCGCACAGCAACATCATCAGTGCCAAAAATTCTCTCAAAAATAAGCGGTCCGACTTCTTGCGTGTATGCCTGAATCAAATTAAAGCCTCCGCTAAGTCTAGGCGCACCCGGCGTGCCCGGAGGCATTTTGACTCTAGGCGGGACATTCCAGCCAGCGTTTCTAAACCTCTCATGAGCGCTAGGACCTCTAATAAACATGGTGATTTCGCCATCAGGCGGAAAGGTAAAAGTGCCGGAAGAGATGGTGATAGGAGTAGGGGAGTTATTGTAGATGGCGGATAGGTTGGATACGCCGTGGAAGGCTTTATAGCCGATGTATTGGAGGGTGTGAGGGAAGAGGATGGAGTGACCTAGGAAGTGGGAGAAGCCGCGGGGAGCGATTGTTGTGACGGTGAGGGGGATGCCGTATAGATGGATGGTGTGAGGGATGATGAGTTTTTGGTCGAAGGTGGAATTGGGTGAGAGGGATACTTGGGCGTATGGGGTGGCGCCTATGCGGGTGAAGTGTAGGGGTGATGCCAAATCTTTAGCGGCTCTGACTGCTCTGTAGGCATTTAGAATACGACCTTGAGGTGCTGGTGTTATTTGTTGTTGAGTAGTATTAAAAATGGTTCCAGTATTAATCATTATTGATTTAAGCTGTCTTGGCTCTAAAAGAGGGTTAACTGACCACATTAAAGCTGCTGCACCGACAACATGGGGCACTGCAAATGAAGTCCCTCTAACACGCCTATATACTGAGTCACCAGTATGACAAGTGGTGAGTATATCTTGACCAGGGGCAAAAATGCCCACGCTTTCTTGTCCCCAATATGCAAAACTTGCACGATGTCCATACCAATTTGTTGCACTGACAGATATGACATTATCTCTGCCGTTGACAAATTCAGGGTCACGGTTATAATCAGTAGGCCAGTCTAGAATAATATCATGATTTCTAGGAGGGTTGTCGTATATACTATTAGCGGCAGCTGTGACAAACAGTCCAGGGTAAGCCAATATTGCTCTTCTCCACCCAGGGATTTCATCAGGAAGACCTAAACTAAAATTTAGTATGCTAATTGGACGGTCTGTTTTAAATGTTGAAGTAGCATAATCAATAGCCCTCATGATACCTAGAAAAGCATTATAAATCACTCTTAAAGATACCAGCGTTACATCCCAATTGATACCTGACATACCTCTAGCCGTATTTGTTTGGGCGCCTATTATGCCTGCAATTTGTGTCCCGTGTCCATCTTCATCTATTATAGGATGACCTGTTGGGTCAGTGAAATTAAAATCCCTACTTAAATACTCATCAACAACCAAATCTTGGTGCGTTGCTCTGATTCCTGTGTCTATTATGCCGACTATTACTTCATTAGACCCTGTCGTAATGCCCCAAGCTTTGTGGGCATCTATACCGTGCTCTCCGTTTAGCCCCCATTGTGCTCTGCCAGTGTTGTAATCATTAAAAAACGATGCATCGTTGAATCCTGGGTCATTGGTAGCAACCGACCTAAGTGATGATATGTAATTTGGATGTGCGCTAATTATATTAGGGTATCGTATAAGTATTTGTATGGCATCCAAAACACCTTGCTTGCAGTTTTCATATAATTTAATAGCAATGGTTCTTCTATAAATATCATTTTCTATTAATCTGTCACTTATGCTGGCTGTGCCCATTGATTCGGCAATGACTTGCTCTTGCACTATTTTGGTTGTATATTTGTTTACTTCTATTATGTATCTGATGTGTAGATTAGGGAAATCTAATGGTGTAATTTCATTAAATTTAAAACTTGTTTCTTTATTGAATGAAACAATGACTATATTATCTTCAAAGTCATCATCAATGGTGGCAGTGCTAAAATGCCTTGTTTCACTGCTGAATATAGCTGATTCATAAGCATGGACTTTTGCGATGTCTTGTGCTGCAAGCATTGTTGCTGCAAGCATTGCGACTATTAAAACTGCAATTAGTTTTTTAAAAGCTTGTACTGCTTGTCCAGTTTTTTGTTTTTTCATAAAATACTCCTTTTGTATTTATAAATTTTTTTCTATAGTGTTTTAAATTTATGCTAGTGCCAAGCTTCTCTATTATGGCTAATATTATACAAGTCATAATGATGAATGGTGGCAATTTGCTCTATATGATTGACTGTCAATAGGTTTTTATCATAAGCTTGATGTAAGCGAATAAAATTTCCATTATTCCAAACATAGGGATGCCCATGTCGACCGCGGGGACGTGAGAAAACTATAAACTGGTCACAATATGGAAAAGAATTTCTAAAACTATAGAGGTGTGACTGTGATGATGGAATAAAACGAAGACCGGAAGGCTCTTTTTTTAAAAGCTCATATGTCATAACATTCAATCCTCCTTGTACTGCCACATGACGAATCATTATTACAATATTACCATTAAATGTACCGTAATAATAAAAGAACATATTTTCCATCGTAAATATTTCAGGAATTAGTGAAAAATCAGGGTTGCTTTGTGCAAGATACTCCATACCATCTTGTTTGATTTGTTCTATTGTTGCTGCATTAAGAAGACTTTGATACACGCTGTTTATATGCTCTTTTGCCTGCGTCAAAGCTGCGTCTATAGCCCCTATACTTTCCGCTTTTTCAATATTTGCAATGCCCGATTCAAAATAAGTTTTTATCCGTCCCCAGTTATTAACTGAAAACTCACTTTCATCTAAAGCGTTTAGATGATTATGCAATTTTATTATAGCATTAGCTTGATGAAGCGATAATCTCAACAATCTATTCTGCTCTTCTAATTCCTCAATCCTCCTCTGCATTTCGGTTAGCCTAGGGTCATACACCTCACAACTACTCGCTCCAAACATTACAAAAGAAAACAGCATCACCAACGCCATTCCTAAAACAATAAT
>WRAF01000008.1 GCA_009780325.1 Bacillota bacterium
TTTGTATATTTGTGAAACTACTCTCTCTTACAGACATTGGGATAAGTAGTGTCGAAAAAATTCCCGCGACAATAAAAACAACAACTAAAACGAAAGGATAATTTTTAAATAATCTGCCCATGATAAAAATATATCAAAAATATGTTTCAAAAGCAAACAAAAATACGTCTCGTTCAGCATTTTCCGTGTACAACATTGTCACGAAAAAGCAAACGCCAATGCAACATTATTGCAAAAATGGTCATCACATTATTTCAGAAACGCAAGCATTTTTTCCATAATGTTTTGCCTATTTTTCTAAATTCGTGTTTTTATTCTTTGGACGGCTTTCTATTTTCGTCTGTCCCTGTTTAGATCGTGGAGACTGCATATTATCGGCTCATAACTTGAATTAGGTGTGCTGTTTTGAGTTTGAGGCTTTTTTGGAATTTGCCGCTTTTTTAAGGGTCAATTAAGTTTTTTATTCTGTCCCTTAGCTTTGAATAGTCGCCGCCATTGGGGGGAGGCAACGAATTTAGGCTACGGCATCCGTTTGATAATCTTGTATTTTGAATTTGAATTTCATAGATTATTCTTCGATCCGACAGTGCCTTTGATTTGCGCTTTTAGCTTTTCTATCAATTCAGCCTTATCTCTATATTTAATAATAAATTTTTGCTTTAGGTCAAAATGTATCTTCTTAAAATCTGCCTATTGACAAGTCAAAATAACCTCTTTGCCTAGTGCTTCTCCGTAACCAGCTTCATAGTATCCCCACCTCTATGTCCTGTTAGGTCAGCAATCACAAATTTGCTATCTTTTATTTCGAACAAAATTTCCGTCATAATCCAGTTATTATGTGGCTTGTCTAAAATTGGATTAGGATAATATCCGCTCTCGACAATCGCTGTTTTTATGGCATCCAATATATATTTGTGCTTTAGATTAAAGGAACACGCAATAAACGCTTTTGTATTATTCGCATTATTCTTTTGCAATTCATAAACAACCTCATATCCTTTAGGTAAAATTTGAAAAATATATCCATGCAAAAACGAGCATCACATAATTGCAGAAACGCAAGCGTTTTTTGCATTATTTTAGTTTTTAGTATTTTTATTTATAAAAACATAAAACGCTAGTTAATTGCTTGACAGGCAAAAGCAATATTTGATACTATTGTAATATCTAAAAATATGGCATTATTTTCAAGTTTATCAGATAAATTAGGGCATGTGTTTTCTAAGATAAAAGGCAGGGGAAAGCTGTCTGAGCTAGAAATCAAACAAGCCATGCGTGAAATTAGGGTCGCACTGTTAGAGGCGGACGTTAATTTTTCAGTAGTCAAAGACTTTGTGGCTAAAGTATCTGAAAAAGCTGTGGGTGAGAAAATATTAAAAAGTTTGACTCCAGGCCAGCAAGTTGTCAAAGTTGTACATGAAGAGTTGATTGAGCTAATGGGCGGGGAGATTTCTAAACTAGAGGTTTCACCTAAACCTCCTACAGTCATAATGATGGTTGGTTTGCAAGGTGCAGGGAAAACTACCATGTGCGGAAAATTGGCTCTGCACTTAAAAAATCAAGGTAAAAAGCCGCTATTGGTTGCGTGTGATATTTATAGACCAGCGGCAATAAATCAATTAAAAGTAGTTGGCAAAAATGTTGGGGTAGAGGTATTTGAGCAAGGTACAGCACAAGTTCATAAGACTGCATCTGAGGCAATTAAACATGCTTTAAAGAATGGATTTGACACAGTTATTATAGATACAGCGGGGCGCTTGCATATTAATAATGAGCTTATGGATGAGTTGGTTGATGTTAAAGCTGCAGTTAGTCCAAATGAGATTTTGCTTGTAGTAGATGCTATGACTGGGCAAGATGCTGTTAATGTAGCATCAAGCTTTAATGAAAAACTTGCTGTAAGCGGTGTCATTTTGACTAAAATGGATGGTGATACTAGGGGAGGTGCGGCGCTGTCTATTAGGGCTGTTACTAAAAAACCTATTAAGTTTAGCGGTGTGGGTGAAAAGATGGGTGATTTAGAGCCCTTTCATCCAGACAGGATAGCAAGCCGTATCTTAGGCATGGGTGATGTGTTGACGCTTATTGAAAAAGCAGAGGCAAACATCAATGAAGAAGAAATGGCAAAGATGGAAAAAAAATTGCGTGAGAATAGGTTTACTTTAGATGATTTTTTGGTGCAGTTTGAGTCTTTAAAAAAGATGGGTAATTTATCAGAACTTATGGGGATGATTCCTGGGGCTAATAAGTTAAAACTAAGTGGTAAAGAGCTTGATGAGTATAGGATTATTCAATATCAAGCTATCATTAGAGCCATGACACCATATGAAAGAGAGCATCCTGAAGTGATAAAGGCGTCTAGGAGAAAAAGGATAAGCACGGGCAGCGGTACTACTATCCAAACAGTTAATCAATTATTAAATCAGTTTGACCAAGTCAAATTAATGATGAAAAACTTTAATAAAAAGGGTAATAAACTGCCGTTTTAGTATAAGGAGCAGAAAATGAAAGCAATAAGGATAGATGGTGAATATGGGAGTTGTTATTTATTAACAGGACAGATGTCTACAATATACGATTTAATTAGTTGTATATCTATAAAGCCTAATGAGTTTGTTAAGCTGAAGAAATTATCGAATACAAGATTCCCGTATTTTATAGAGGAAGACAGCAAAGAGGTTCATGTTCGTTTTGAGCAAGGGGTTGAGATTGAGACTGTAGATGTACAAATTCTCAAGCGTGAAGAATATACGAAACGGCTTATAAAAATTGTTAAAGAAAAATGTGGTGGTTGTCAGTCTTATGAAGATTGTGAGGATTCATTAGGGGAAATCGGAAACCTAGAGGGACATTGGACACAAATAGATTTAGATGGTAATTGCCGCTCTTTTCGGAAAAATAAACAAGGAATAAATTAAAAAACAATAAGACGGGGAAATTACCGTTTTAATACAAGGAGAAAAAATAAAAATGGCAGTAAAAATCAGACTAACCAGAATGGGAGATAAAAAATCACCATTCTATCGTATCGTGGTTGCAGATGCAAGGGTTTCAAGAGATGGCAAGTATATTGATTTAATTGGTACTTACAATCCTTTGACTAGTCCAGCTGATGTTAAAATTGACAACGAATTGGCTAAAAAATGGATAGCACAAGGTGCACAGGCTACAGATACTGTTAGAGTTCTTTTAGAGAAGGCAGGTATTTTAGAAGCTAAACCAAAGCCAGCTAAAACAGGTAAACTTAAAAATAAAAGTGAGGAATAATCCTAGATGGAAGAATTAATCAAATTCGTTCTGTCACACTTAGTAGATGACCCTAGCGCAATTGTTTATGAAAATAATGGGGACAAGTTTATTGTTAAAGTTCCTAAAAGTGATATGGGGCGAGTGATAGGCAGAAATGGGCGCATTGCAAAAGCAATTAGGACTGTATTAAAGGCTGCATCTAAAAATGGGCAGTACTTCAATTTTGACATAGTTGAAGCTTAAAATTTATGGAGAAATTAATCTCTTTAGGTCAAGTTATTAAATCTAGAGGACTAAAGGGTGAAATAAAAATCAAGCCTTGGACTGCTGATTTAAAACAATTTTTAAATTTTAGGGAAGTGTTTATCGGCACTACCCTTTTTTCCGTTTTGGGGGCAAGTATTAGCGGAGATTTTATATATTTAAAACTTGATGGAATTGAAAGTTTAGAGGCAGCGGAAAAACTAAAAGGAAAGGATGTTTGTATTGAGAGAAAAAATTTAAAAAATGCGAAGAAAGAAGAATATTTTTTAGCTGACTTAATAGGATGCAAATTTAAAAGCGGGGAATATAAAGGGCTGGTTATAGATGTGCACCAATATGGGGCAGCGGATGTTATTGAAGTTAAGTTGGACGGCGGGGGCAAATTATTGTTTCCGCATTTAATGAAATTAGGATTAAGGATAGATATTGAGGGGAAAATAATAGAGGCGGATAGTGATAAATTAAAAAGCGTAGCGGTGATAAATTAGTGAAAATAAAAACTTTGACATTATTTAAAGATATGTTTGGTCTGCTTAAACAAAGTATCATTGGCAGGGCTATTTTATCAGGCGCACTTGATTTTGAGGCGGTTGACATAAGAGATTATTCACTTGATAAACACAAAAAATGCGATGATATGCCATATGGCGGCGGTAGTGGAATGGTAATGACTGTTCAGCCGATAGTGTCTGCCACAAGGGCTATTGATCCGCAAAACAGAATGCGTAAAATTTATTTATCTCCAAGAGGCAGAGTATTTAATAATACGATTGCTAAAGAACTGGCAAAAGAGGATGGACTATTGCTTTTGTGTGGGCATTATGAAGGAGTAGATCAGCGTGCTTTAGACATATGCGGGTATGAAGAATTATCTATTGGTGATTATGTACTAACAGGCGGTGAGCTTGCTGCAATGGTAGTAATTGATGCTGTTTCAAGATTTGTAGATGGAGTATTAGGAAGTGATGCATCTAGTGAAGAAGAAAGTTTTTCTGATACTTTAGGCGGATTGTTAGAATATCCGCATTATACAAGACCTGCAGAATTTGAAGGGCATAAAGTGCCTGATGTTTTGTTAAGCGGCCACCATGCACAAATTAAAAAATGGAGAATGGAAAAGGCTAAAAAGATTACTGAAAAAATGCGTGGGGAATAAGAAATATTTTGTTAAGCAATTTTACAGCTTATTTTATGGTATGTTATTGTATAGTCGCTAAAGTTTACAAGCAGTGGATTTAAAAGCAAGAATATAGGAAAATATAACCTGAGAATAGCAATTAATATTTGATCATTGGTTTTGAGTTATATAAAAAAAGAGACTATAAGAAGAGACTATAAGAATTGATTTTTATAGTTTTTTTGATGTGAAAAATATCTATATCAGTTGAGATTATAGATTAATAATTTTATCTGCTTTTGATAAAATTTCTGTTATCTCATACATATTTGCAATTTCACCAATAGCCAATTTGTCTGTCAAATCATAATAGTTGAGGCAGGTGCCGCATGACAGAATAAGCACATCTTTTTTTAGTGTATTTAGTGTGTCAATAGTGTTTGAACCCATGCAGGTTAGCTTAACGCCTGAATTAAAAAATATAATATGAGTAGGCGGTATATCAAGTTCTGTGAGAGAATAAATAAAACTTTTAATTAGGATTTGACCTAGTTCGTCAGCACCGCTGCCCATTTTATTGCTGCTTATTGTGACAACTAAATTTTTGCTTATAACTGCTTGCATAACATCAGATTTTTTAATTTTTCCTATGTTTACCCTATAATCATTATTTGCAAGCTTTTCATAAGTAAAACTGCTAGAAAAACTTGCCGCTAATTTTTCTAAATTCTTAACAGCAGGCAAGTTATCTACACGCAAAATTACGCCTTCATTATTATTTTTTATTAGTATTTTTTTTGCTTCAATCACAGGTTGCGGGCAGGGCTTTTTTATCATGTTGATTTCAGTCATTTTTATGCACCTCAAATTCAATTTGTGCTTCATTTAAAATTGTTTTTACTGTTTTTATATCATCTATATTTAAAGCTATTCCGCAGCCTGCCCTAATTTTTGCAGGAATCGGCATTACGGTTACGTTTATGCCATTTTCAATTAGCATTCTCTCCGCCCTAATTGCATGGCTAGTAGAATTAAAACTAATGAGCATTTTTTATTATCTCCTTTAAAGCATTAACTGCCGTTTCAATCTCATCAATTGTATTAAAATACGAGAAAGAAAAACGCACTGCTCCTTGAAAATCTTGGTTGGTTGTCCCAAAAAATTTATGCATAAGCGGGGCACAATGAGTAGAGGCTCTTGTAGCAATATTATACTTATTTGCTAACTTCAGTGCCAGTTCAGTTGCTGTTAGTCCATCAATATTTAATGTAACTATGGGCAGCCTAGGTTTATTTTTTTCAAAATTCCCATAAATTTTTATTCTGTTTAAATTTTGTATCTCACCATAAAACGTCTTTAATAAAAGATTTTCCTTTTTAATAATATTATCTAATCCCATCTCAAATATAAACTTCAATCCTTCATTAAGTCCTGCAATACTATGTGTATTTAACGTTCCCACCTCAAACACATCAGGCATTTTATTAGAGTGTAATTTTTCAAAACTAGAATACCCAGCTCCGCCTGTTTTTATAATTTTAAAATTGTGATTGGTTTTAGTAATAATACCACCCACACCTTGAGGACCAAACAATGCCTTATGACCTGTAAAACAAAAAATATCTGCCATATCTAGGTCTACTGGAATACTTCCAAAAGTTTGACAAATATCTAAAATTAATGTAATATTTCTCTCTTTACATTTGCTATACAAAGCTTTTATATCTACAACATTTCCTGTAACATTTGACCCGTGCGTGCAAACTAAAAATCTTGTGTTTTCTTTTATGATTCTATCAAAAGAAGAGACTATTACACTTCCTTTTTCATCACAATCTAAAAAGAGTAGTTCTGCACCTGTTAAATATAAAGGTCGTAAAATTGAATTATGCTCTAAATGAGTAGTAATCACAGAATCACAATTAGCAATCAATCCGCCTATTACTAAATTAAGCGATTCAGTCCCTGATGAGCAAAAGGCAACATTTAAAGGGTTTTTTAGATTAATTAATTTTGATACATTGTTTCTAGCCTCATCAATTGCTAAACTAGCTTTATGTGAAAAGACATGTAAGCCTCTTGCAGCATTGCCAAAAGAGTGGATGGCGTCTTTAACTGCTTGACCCACTCTTAGCGGTTTTATTAGTGTTGTTGAACTGTTATCAAAATAAATCACGAGTTTATTATACCTTATTTATTGTTATTGTCAATCTTTTTGCTTGGGCTAGAAAAACTTGCCCAAAATATGAAATATTTTATATAGTGTACAACGACAAATGCGCATGCTAATATTGAGAGCCATAGGGCAAAATGAGCGAATGTATTAAGAAATTGGTTTTGAGTTATATTTGCTGCTATTCTAAAAGCTGTTGCACTTATAACTAGCGGAAAAGTAAACCCAGCATAGGTTGCATAAAATTTAATCCTAATTAGTGAAATCATTTTATATAAAACAAAGGCATAAATAAATAATGCTGCTATAAGCATAAAATAGAAAAGCGGATATGACCATTGCTGTGTGCCACGAAACGAACTAAAATAACCAACTACCAATAAACTCATTGGTGCTGCAAAAATTGCGATTGTCGGGCGGGCGGCTTCCATAAAATATTTTGCTGTTATCATCTTTAATATTACTAAAGCAAATATGATAAAATATAAAACTAAACCTATATAGAAAAATATTTGTCCTAGCATTATTAGTTCCATTGTAGGTGCGGTTACGCTTGCGACAACTATGCCGACTCCCACAATAAACCAGCTTGGATATACTGCATAAATTTTGAATTTTGGAATAAATCTAATAGCAAAAAATATCATTATAGCGCATTGCAGAATAAGTGCAATATACCAAACGATAAGTGCAAACAAAGATGCATGAGGGCGGATATATCCAGCTAGCAGCATAACTGCCATAGTTATTGTGGCAAGTGAGCTTAAAGGTATAGAGGTTTTCCATTCATCTTGCTTATGCGTATAGGTCAATTCTTGTTTGACATGAGAAAAATCAAAAGCAATTCTTAGAGCTACCATTATCAGTAAAAGTAGTGCCAAAGCACCTATGCTATAGCGGATTATACCTATCGTATCAATTCCAGTCATTTCAGGGCTTTGCGTAAATGTTGTTCTTAATACGTTTCCTAGTGCTGCTAGACCTAGTGCAACTCCCGATAAAGCAAGCGGAACACTTTTAATAAAATTAATAAATATATTTTTCATATTTATGGTGCTCTCCTTTAATCAACTACCGTTAGTTTAAATTCTCTAGCTATAATCTCAGCTGTTTTTTGCACCATATCGCCAGTATACCTTATGCATTGATCTTTGTGTTCACCGCTTGCTAAATCCATGCCTTTGATATGTATATGGCAACAAAGTGTTTTATGCATTTTTCTAAAAGTATCTTGCAATTCAAAGCATACTTCCATGCATTTTTGGCTTTTAGGGTCAGCTGGAGTTGACGGAGAGCTTCGGCCAAAGAAATAACCTAATGCTATGACGGCACCAGATACTGCACCGCACATGCATTTTGCTCTGCCAACTCCGATAGGGAAACCAGATGCTGTAGATACTAATGACAGAGGCATTGCAGGGTCAATGTGCTTGCGAATGGCTGACACTATTGCTTCACTGCAATAAAAACCGCCTTGTCTAAAGATTTCTTCAGCGTCTTTACGTATCTTTTTGATACTTATTTGCTTGTTCATTTTGGTTTACTTCCTTATTTTATATTTAGTAAAAGGCAAATAAAAAAGATGCCCTAATACTTATAGAGAAATTTTGTGAGATGAAAATTTGATTTTCAACAAAAGCACCAAAATTTTTCTATAAACAGGCATCTTTAAAAAGAAATTCTATTATAGATTGCTAGCTATTCATATTTCATTAGTTAAACAAAAAACCTTTGAAGTGAACAGCGTTTTGTGCTTTTAACTTATCTTTTAAGACCAACCTAGCCTTTGATAAGCTCACTCAAAGATTTGAACTAAATTTTAAAATAAATAGCTTCATAAACGTTAATATACCATTCATTTTATATAAAATCAACTAATTTTGACATTATTTTCAAAAAAGATTAAAAAAAGACTTGTCCATATCTGTTTTGTGGGTTATACTATAAATATATGCTTGGTCTATATATAGCTTTAATATTTGTCATTGCTGGCGGATTGATAGCATCCTATATTTTGTTTAAAAACAAAAAAGCTAGGCAGTTTTTGTATTTGGTTGCGGCTATTTGCTTGATTACTATTTTCTTTTTTAGATTCTTATGGGCAAGACCTGCTTTTGAAAATGTGTTTGCATTGCAATTTTTAAGATTTAGAAATCTAGGACATCCATACTACAGACTCAGAGTGCATGATAATGTAGAGCATATTTATCAGTTTTTATCGCGTCCTTTAGTATTTATATCGATGCTACTGATATGGTTTAATATGGCTGGTTTTATTGCAGTTGCTTTGTCAGCGTTTTTTAATATAAAAATTATGTCAAGATTGATTGCTTTTATTTTTGCGCCTATTGCGCTTTTATCTGCGATTTTCTTTTTTTCATCAAGTATAATGTTGGCGGGAGAAAATGCTTTAAACGATTTTAATATTCATATGCTGTTTTTTGCGTTAGAATTAGGATTGGTTTTAGGATTGTCAACTATTCATGCATTATATTATTTTAAGAGTGGTCATCATAAAGATAAGATTATAGCTAGAAGAGAATGGAAGGCAATAGCATGTGTATTGCCTGTTATGCTGCTAGTGACTATGCCTAATAATGTGCTGCATGTGATTTTTGGATTTGGCTCTATTCAAACTTCTACTAATTTATCATTTAGTCATAGACTGCTTGTATATTTTTCTTTAATTGTTCCGTTTGCATTTTATTTCGGAATTAAAAAATTAGATAGTGTGCTTAATAATCGTATAGCTAATGCCGCTAAGACAGAGCAGGGTGCAGAACAATATACTAAGACTAACTATGATTATGTCACAGATTTTAGAGGTTCTTCAAGAGAAAATAATGACTTTATAAGGTATTGTCTTATTTTTATTTCAGTAGCTACTATGATTGTTTATTCTGAAACTATTTATTTTATTAACCTAGGAAGGGGAGTGGATAGGTGGCCATTGCATTTATGCAATACTGCAATGTTCATTGTTCCTGTTTGTTTGATTTTCAAATTAAAAAAGTTTTTTTATTTTACTTTCTTTATAAATGTATTAGGTGCGCTTTTAGCAATGTTAATGCCTGATTATGGTCAGATTTACAATCTTTCAGCTCGTTTTTATTCATATTGGCAAAATCACTATTATGCGTTTTTCTTGCCTCTATTGTGTGTGGCTTTAGGGGCTTTTGAAAGACCCAAATTTAAACATTTCGGCTGGTCAATGATATTTTTCACTGGTTACTTTATATCAATGCTGTTTATAAATGCTTATACAGGTGCAGATTTCTTCTTTTTAAATAGCGATTTTATTATCGGATTTTTCCCAGACGGTTGGATAGTTTTAATGGACGTGACAATATCTTTTTATCTTGGTAATGTCTATATGAATTTTTATATACTCTTTCAAGCAATTTTCTTTGTAGTATTTTTTGCAGCTGCCGCTCTTATGTGGCTTTTGTATGAATACTATTTTAATGCATGGTATCGTTTAAAAGAATTGTTTTATAGAAAAAAATGTATTAATATGGATACGATGGCTTTAATGTCACAATATAATCTTAATGATTTGTCAGAACCAATAAACCTACAAGGAGAGGACATGCTTAAATTAATTGATTTTTCAAAAAAATACGGCTCTAACAAGCATTTTGCAGTAGAAAATGCTAATTTAGAAGTAAGTGCGGGCGAGATTTTTGGATTTTTAGGACCAAATGGGGCTGGAAAGAGCACGATTATAAAAAGCTTGGTGGGGTTGCAGCCTATTACTTCCGGTCAAATGCAAGTGTGCGGCTTTGATGTAGAAAAACAATCGATTGAGACTAAAAAACGTATTGGGTATGTCCCTGACCATTATGCATTATATGAAAAATTGACAGGGAGAGAATATGTTAATTATGTGGCGGATTTATATGGGATAGAAATAGAGAAAAGGGATGAATTGATAGAGCATTATTTAAATATTTTTCAATTAGCTCATGCATTTGATTCTCAAATGAGGACATATTCTCATGGTATGAAACAAAAAATTGCTATTATGGCGGCTTTAGTACATTCGCCCAAAGTGTGGATATTAGATGAACCTTTAACAGGGTTAGATCCAAACAGTATTTATCAAGTCAAACAAATTATGCGTGAGCATGCCAAAAACGGCAATATTGTTATGTTTTCATCACATATTATGGATGTAGTTGAAAATATTTGTGACAAAATTGCTATCATAAGAAAAGGCAAAATTTTAGTGCAGGATAAACCAGTGGTTGATATTGTGCAAAGTGGTATATCTTTAGAAAATTATTATATGTACACTATCAAGCATGGTATGCCGCCTGAAAATAATGACCAGATTATTAAAGAGGGAAATACTTTAGCTTTAGAGCAAAATTAATGCAAAATATTTATTTGAAAAACTTAAAAACGCTTATTTCTATGCAGCTAAAAGAAAAACTTGGCGGCAAGGGGATAAAAGATAAAAAGGCATTTTTAATGAAAGTAATGCTGCCTATTTTTGCGTTTATCTTGTTGACGGTTTTTGCGTTTTTGCTTTTTTATGTCACTTATCTTGTGGGAATTTTTGACCCAAATTATATTCCTGTTAATGTTTTGACATTTATTTTTAGTCTAATGATGTTATTGTTTATTATTTTTACAACCTTTTCATTAGTTAGAAATCTTTATTTTTCTTTTGACAATCAAATTTTAATTACTTTTCCTGTATCAAGCGGACAAGTATTTATATCAAAATTGACAGTTTTTTATATTTTAGAGTTAAAAAGAGCTGTTAATTATATTCTTCCGCTGTTTATTGGCTATGGCATAGTTAATTCTTTGAGTGTGGGTTATTTCTTTCTATTGCCTGTTTTCTTTATTTTAATATCAGTTATACCTGTTATTATAGCTGCTTTTTTGTCTATTCCTTTAGTCTTTTTAATAATGTTTTTGCGCCGCTTTAAGCTGCTTCAGCTAATACTTGCCGCTATAGCAATAATAGGCTCAACATTTTTAGTATTTTATTTAATTTCTTTGATACCAGAGCGTATAAATTTCTTTGCACAAATTAGAGAAAATACTACAGCAATAAGAGAATTTTTTGCCAATTCATCAAACTTTTTTATAATTTTTGCGCTTTTGACTGAGATGGCAACAGGCAGAGTGGCATTTGGATATCATACTGTAGTCACAGGCAGAAGCACTGCAATTTTCTTTAGCACTTTAGGTATTTGTATTGCGCTTTTGACTGCAGCATATTTTATTATTCGTCCGCTTTATTTTAAAATGGTATCATCTTCAAGGGAAAATAGGCATGTTAAAATTAAAAAACCTAAAAAAAATGTCAAACTAAAATCATATTTTTCTATCTTAAAAAAAGAGGCGCTGTTAAGATTTAGGACTCCTGCCTCACTTGCTTTCACTATTATAGGTGTTATTATATTGCCCGTAGCTATGTTTTTATTAAATCGTGTTTATGGCGCATTTAATATGTCAGATTTTGGTGACCTAATAGCTTTAGCAACAAACTTTTTGATTTTGACATTAATTATCACTTCTCAACATGTGCGTGCGGCTTCTATTTTTTCTTCAGAAGGCAAAGCCGTTTATTTGTTAAAAACTACTCCTGATACATTAAAAGCAAATGTTGGCGCTAAAATGTTTTTTGATGTGCTATTGGCATCTATATCATTGCTTATAGCAGTCATTATTATAACAAGGTTAAATGACTTATCAAGCTTTAACGGGCATCTTATCTTTTTTAGTGCTTTATCTTTTATGGTGGGTCATATTTGTTGGTCTATAGAACTTGATATAACAAATCCGCAGTACAATAAAATTGTTGACGGAGTACATGAGTCTAGCAATATCAATGAAAATAAATCTATGATAATTGCGCTTATAATCTCGTTTTTAATTTCAATATTTGCAACATTTTTAATGATTAGAGATTTTAATACTGCTTGGATAAGAATCGCTTTAATTGCAGCGGCTTTTGTTTCTATACGCACATATTTATTAGTTACTAATCTAAAAGTATATTTTAAGGAGATGTAAAGGCTATGAGAAAATCTACAATTTTAATAGTTTCAGTTATATATTTTACTTCTATTATTGTCATTATATTTTTTGGTTTGCAATTATCTGCTATCAATGTGCCCATTTTGGTTGAATCAGTTGAATTTTATCAAGTAGAGGCTAATGGCGAAATTTTACATGAAGGTGAATTTGATAGATTAGAGGATAATACAAAGACGCTGATTATAAGCACAAGAGATGTTGAATGGAATGCGAATGGTGAGTTTATTGTCTTATTAAGATGGAGATTTACACCTTATTATGCTACTGAAACCACAATGAATATAACAACACTGGCTCCTGATGGTGTGCAAATCATTAATAATCAGCAATCTCCGGCACAAATTGTGTTTTCAAATTTAAATTCTGCCAGGATAACAATTTCAGCTACGGATGTACCAGGGACAAGAGATGAAATTTTATTAGTTTTTGTTTATGTATAGCAAATTGTTTAATCGTATTAAAAAATTAATAATTAACATTTTATGGTAAAATCGTTGACATTATAGATAAAACATTATATATTTGTAATATCTTAAATAAAAATATCGGTTTAATTGGAATACTAATTCCATAAACATACAGGAGAGAGAATATGAAAAAAATTAGACAAGCTGTTATCTCATTAGGATTAATCTTAGTTTTGGCTTTTGGCTTTTTTACATTTACTGCCGCTAGTTGCGATATAGAGGTTATAATAGAAAATCCGATTAATCGTATAGAGATTGAAGTGCCTTATACGACAGTATATCGTGATGAGGAATTTTCTTTAAGCGGTGCATTTATTACTGTTTATTGGGTAGATACAAACAGAGCCCCTCAAACTGTTTATTTTACCGATAACAGGGTTACTCATACACAAATTAATCCTGCACTTCCAGGTGATAGACAAAATTTAAGAGTAGATTTTGTGTATACTGATTCAGAGGGTCGCACACATAATGCAAGTGCTACAATAAGGATATATATCAGAAACAGGGCGCCTGTTGGTCCTACTCCTACTTTAAGTATTGTTGTTTATGAATTGCCGCAAGGTCTAAGGGATTTTAATTTAAATACTATCCCGGACAACAATGCTGATTTTGACAGAAGATCAGGTTTTATTGGACTTGAAGGAGATACTCCTGATGCTCCGATTTATTATATCGGTGCGCAAAATGATTTTAGGTTTTTCCCTAATATTACAATAGTAGATGAAGAAAATAGATTGGCAACTTTTACAGGTTTTTATGAAAGCAATATAAGAGTATATAAAAGAGTGGTGACTGATGATACAGGTGTAGATCAATATGTTTATTTAGGTGATGATTTAGATAAATATGTGGACATAGATGCAGGAAACGGTTTGTTTAATTTTAGTGAATATGCTATAAATGAAAATTATTTCTTTAGGATAACACAACAAATTGCTCAAGTTTATGATGTTGCTGCACCAAACAGAGAGCAGTTTTTCAATGACAATATCTTGGTTTTAGATAATATTAGAATCATTGATGCTTTCAATGCACATTGTATAGAAGATTTAAGCCTTTTGGACAACAGAAACACAATTGGGCATTGGGATAATGATGTCAACAACAATTTTTGGGCGGATGAAAGGTCTGACATACAGATGAATGGATTGGTATTGCATAATAATATTACACTAACTGATAATGACATTCCATTAGGATTTTTCTATAATCAAGACAGGACAAATGGGTTAAGAAATCATTTAAGGCATCAAGCATTATTTTTAAGAGTGCATGATGACATAGATACTCCTTTTGTATTTGTGGGTAATTATTTTACTGTTAACTCTGAAGAAGTTTCTCATGTTACTCATTTAGATGCAGACTTACACGGCGTAGGACCGCAAGGATCTAGGACACCTATTTCTAGAATTAGTTTATTTGCATTCATAGGAGTAGGGAATTCAGAAGTATTAGCAAAAAATGTATATGGAATTGGAAATGCGCCAAGAAATGAGCATCTAATTAATGCAAGAGGATTAAAATTTGCAAGAGGCGAAGGCAATATTACATTTGAAAATATAGTAATCACTGCTCATACAAAAGCTTTTGACATATTGCCTAATTCATATATAAATCCATTTTTAGGCAGAGTAGTCACGCTTAGGCAAATTAGGTCATTTGATACTTGGCAGCAGTTTGCTTATATACAACAGCATGATGTAAATATTTATGACAGTATTGTATTAAGAACAGGTGGTCCTGCACTTTTAATTGTAGAAAGGTTTCATGATGAAACCAGCAATGGTATAGTTATGACTGAAGGCCCTAGTGTAAATATGTTCAATACTCAAATTATAAATTATAATACTGCAAATGCTGCTTGGTTTACTTTATATAATTTATCATCAACTATAATGCAGTTTTATGATGTTGATGATAATTTCTTAAGACCTATGCTTAATAGGACTATGATGCGTCCTGGTGTAATCTATGACCAAATTAATTTTGTTGCATTTTCTAGTGTATATACTTTAGATGGTCAATTAAACCCAAATACTGCCCAATTAAGAAGCACATTAACTTTAGATGGCAATTATCTAATTAATCACATACAACATGTGCCCAATAATCCATTAATTGGTATGGGTTTGCCGCCGCTTATAGTGCAGCATAGCTTGCCGCTTCCTCCATTTCCGTTCAATCAAACTACTTTCCCTATTTCTCCTAATCATATGTCTGTGTATGTAAATGCTCCTGTCGGGGGCGGAGCTTTTGGGGTAGCGGTTACTTTGCATAATTTATAAAAGATTTAAAAAAGACTGATGAAAAAATAATTTTCTGCTAATCTTTTTTTATATGAAAACATTAGACAAGCATGTTTAAATATAGTATAATCCAAACGTTATGCAAAATTTTAGTTTTATTTCTAGCACAAGCGGAAGCATTTCTAGTCCTGGTGAGATGTTTTATAATTCGTTTATAATTTTAGCCATGATATTGCTTTTGGCTGTACCTGCTTTTATTTTAAGAAAATTAAAGCTGTTAAACTCAAGTTGCTTAAAGCCTTTAAGCGTAATATTGCTATATATTTGTCAACCGTTTTTGATTATTAATGCGTTTGCTAGGTCAGGAGTAGAGCCAAGCGGAGCGGTAGCAGTTAATTTAATAGTTGTTTTTTTATTAGCAGTAGTCACGCATATTGTACCTTTTGTAATTTTGCAGTTTGGAGTTTTTAGGACAAGCAGTAAGCTAAAGATTGCTAATAATAAAGATATGCTTAATCCAGAAGCAATTATAGAGGGCAAAGATGACGCTTATGGAATTGCTAAAAAAAGAAATGGTGCGCTGATTTTTTTAGCAGCGTTTGGAAATGCAGGATTTTTAGGTGTAAATTTTATTCAAGAACTTTTTGGCAGTGATCATAGAATGATAATTTATACGGCGGCATTTATAGCAGCTTTTAATATAGGTCTTTGGACGCTTGGTGTGTATATTTCAACAGGCGATATAAAAAAGATTAATTGGAAAAAAGCATTTTTAGTACCTGCTGTTGTGGCTGTGCCTGTTGGTGTATTATTGTTTTTTGTTCCGCAAATTAATTTCTTGCATGGTGCAGGATTTGAAAGGACGCATATGATTGGGAGGGGTGTTACATTTTTAGCTGATGCGTCATTGCCTTTATCAATGTTTATAGTGGGAATACGCTTAGGCGAGGTTTCGTTTAAAGAACTTATGACAGATAAAAAAGTGCATTTAGCTAATGTGATAAAGCTTGTTGGTGTACCATTGTTGATGCTTGTAATCATGCTGCCGCTTAGCCTTATGGGTGTGTTATCTAGTATTGACCCTAATAACTATTTTACTATAGTTATAGTGGTATTTGCAGCAATGCCTGCAGCAGCAAGTGCAGTGGCTTTTGCTGAAAGGTTTGATGGAGATGTGCAAACTTCGGTTAAAGGGTTTTTATTAACTACGATTCTGTCCATAATTACTTTACCACTCATATTAATGATGACTATGGCGATAATAGGTTAGCCATAAAAGGAGAAATCAATTATGAAAAAAATATTAGTTATAATAGATATGCAGAATGACTTTGTTGATGGATCATTAGGTACAGATGAAGCACGAAAAATTGTACCTTATGTAGCCAAAAAAATCGAAGAGTATAAAAAAAATGGTCATGAAATAATTTTCACTAAAGATACTCATGACAATAACTATTTAACTACTCAAGAAGGCAAAAATTTGCCTGTTTGTCATTGTATAAAAGGTACTAAAGGACATGATATCGTATCTGATTTAGATTTTAATAATTGCAAAATTATAGAAAAACCGTCATTTGGTTCTTTTGAGTTGTCAGAAAAAATAGCTGCTATCAAAGATTTATCTGAGATAGAGTTATGCGGTTTATGCACAGATATTTGTATAGTATCAAATGCATTAATCCTAAAAGCAAAATTGCCTGAAATTATCATTACAGTGGACTCTAAAGCGTGTGCGGGAGTGACAGTAGACACCCACAATGCTGCTTTAACAACCATGAAAATGTGCCAAATAAACATTTTAAATTAATTTCTACAAACTAATTTATTCAAAATAGTTGACTTTTAAACTTTCTCTATAATATAATTATTGTGGAGGAGTTTTTAAATTATGAAAAATCTATCAAAAATTTCATTAATCATTTGCATCACACTGTTTGCTGCCTTTACTCTTTTTGCATGTACTTTTAGAAATAATTTTCGTCCTCCGCAATTGCCAACTCAAGTACAATTTAATTTTAATGCAATCAACAACGGCACAGAATATGAAATTGCTGCTAGCCCTAACAGCAATATCATAGGGGGAATAATTATCCCGTCCACTCATAATGGTCGATTAGTCACTCGCATTGCAAACAACGCTTTTTTTAATCAAACGCAAATAACCAGCATTAATCTCCCAGACACTATCACGCATATAGGAAACTGGGCGTTTAGAAATACTGCCAATCTAAATCAAATCAATATCCCAAACAGTGTTACATATATAGGAAATTGGGCTTTTAGAGAATCTGCTATGCTTGAACTTATTTATATTCCTTCTTCAGTTATACACATGGGCAATTGGGCATTTAGAGATGCCAATAATTTAACGATATATACAGCGCATTTGTCTAGACCAGCAGGCTGGGCAAATAGCTGGAATCAATCTAATCGTCCTGTGGTTTGGGGCTATATTCAAGAAGATTATGTGCCAACACCTAATCCTACACCAGATCCTATACCAGGTATTTTTAGTTTAACCATAATAAACGGTTTTGTTTCGGATTATGATAATGCACGTATTTTTTCTGTTATTTTTGGTGCGAAAGTTACTATATCTCCTGAATTACCGCAATATGTCGTTTTTGAAGGATGGTTTGAGGGAGACTATATAAAAAGTTTTGATAAACTGCTTGAATTTTACATGCCCAACAGAGATTTAATTTTAACCGCAAGGTGGACTGAGGTTGAAGAATTACCACTCATTAGACCTTAGACCCCCCACATTCTCGCATCAAACTATACTATCAATGGCAGCAGGCTTTACCCATAATTTAATATTAGATTATGACGGCAACATTTGGGCATGGGGGATGAATCAACTAGGACAGCTTGGAGTAGGTATGGATTTTAATTTTGATGGATATATCAATACTGCAAATGAAACATTAATACACCCTGTATTAGTCAACACAGACGGCAGGATGGACAATAATAGGATTGTTTATATAACGGCTGGCATAAATACTAGTTTTGCTATCGATGAATATGGCAATCTTTGGGGGTGGGGAGCAAATACTTTTGGTAATATTGTTGATGGTGCTGGAGGGCAAAGTCATTGCACTCCAGTATTAATCAATACTAATGGCAGAATGAATAACCATAGAATAAAAAGTATAGCTGTCTATCATTCTACGACAATAGCATTAGATGAGTATGGACTTATCTGGGTATGGGGTCATTTATTTTGGTCGTTTGGGTCTGGTTTTGGTGTTCACTCATAATTAATTGTGGATATAGGCAGCAATATAATAACAAGCATAGCCATTGGCTTTGGTGTATTTTTTGCGATTGATGAAAATGGCAGACTTTGGGCGTTTGGCAATAATGAAAATGGGATGTTAGGATTAGATTCAGAATCCGTAGGGGAAATTTTTAGAAATGCTGTTATAGTTAATACTGATGGCAGAATGAATAATAATAGAATAGTGAGTGTGTCTGCAGGAGAGAATCATGTATTAGCATTAGATGAATATGGCAATGTTTGGGGATGGGGATATAATGAATTTGGACAGCTTAGAGATAAGTTTATAGGTGAAATAATATATTCACCTATATTATTAGCGTCATATCTTAATAGAATTATCAGCATTAAGGCTTCGGTGCTCTCAAGTTTTGCAATTGATTATTATGGCAATTTATGGGCATGGGGAGCAAATATATATGGTTGTTTAGGTGATGGGACGATTGAAAATAGAAGTATAGCTATAAGGATAAATACTAATGGACGAATGAAAGGCAGAGCAATTTTTATGATTACTGCGTATGATTTTAATATGATGGCAATAGATGAAGAGGGTATTATATGGGTATGGGGTTGGGGTGCCAGAGTAGTTTTAAATCTAAATGACTATTATGAACGCAATATCCCAAGAAGAATACAATTTAGTACATTTTGTCATGCTTTAAATACACCATATTGAAATTTAAAGCATATATTGATTTGAATTCAATTTTTATGGAGAGAAAATTAATTATGCACAATAAATTTTATACAGATTATGGTCCTATGCCTTTTGCTATTGATATCAACAAGGCTGCTTTAGCAAATGATACATACAGAACTGTACTTTGGACGGGACCGCACATGCAGGTCACGCTTATGAGTATACCAGTCGGTCAGGATATTGGATTAGAAATTCATTCAGACAATGACCAGTTTTTAAGAATTGAACAAGGCAATGGTGTTGTACAAATGGGAAATTCTAAAAATAATTTATATTATCAACAAAATATTTATGAGGATAGTGCCATTTTTGTGCCTGCAAATATATGGCATAACATAACAAATACTGGCAATATTCCGTTAAAGCTTTATTCAATTTATGCGCCGCCGCACCATCCATGGGGGACAGTGCATCAAACTAAACAAATAGCAGAGGAGATGGGAGACTAAAATAAATTTATAAACCACCTATTGAAATAAAATCAATAGGTGGTTTATTTTTTAGTTAATAAAATGATTTGACATTTTTATATTGACTATATTAAACTATTGTTAAAGGTAATAAAGATAATGAGTACAAAAATATATTATTTTTCTGGGACAGGCAATTGCTTATCATGTGCAAAACAAATTAGTTCTAATATAGAAAATTCTCAAATTATATCTATTCCAAGCGTTATGCATGCTTCTCCTAAAAAGGGGAAGATTGAAATTACTGCCGATAAGGTAGTGATTATTTTTCCTGCTTATGCATATTTAGCACCTGTAATGGTAAAAAAATTCTTAAAAAGAGCCGTCATTAAGTGTCAAAATGTATATATATTTGCTTTATATGCAACAAAAACGGGTGGGGCACTTAAGCAAGTTAGGAAACTAGTAAAAAAGGCGGGAATTAAAAATATTTATGGGGCAAAAATAATAAGTGTAGAAAATTATGTGGCAATTTTTGGTTTTCCTAGTGTAGAAGAAGTTGAAAAAAAGTGTGCTATGCAGTATGATGAAACTAATTTACATATAGAGGCAATTAAAAATAGCGAGACAAATATTACTAAAGGTTTTCATCCATTGTCGCCTATAATTGGTTTCTTTTTTGGGTCTTTAGGAAGAAGGGTATTAAAAACAAGGTTTAAGGTGCTGGATACTTGCAATGGGTGTGGTGTTTGTATGAAAGTCTGCCCTGCTAAGTGTATTGTGATTAAGGAGGGCAGAGCAAAATTTAAAAAAGGGTGCGAGCATTGCCAAGGGTGTTTTAATTACTGTCCTAAAAAAGCACTTAAATTTGCTAAGATTAAGTCAGATTCTGATAGATATCATAATCCTAAAATTTCTACAACTGAATTTTGTGATTATCAGTGCGGCAATGAAAAATGCGAATAAAATTATCTTCTTCTGCTTGCAAGCTTAGAAAATAATCTTAAAAATTCCATATATAACCATACAAGCGTAATCAATAATCCAAATGCAGCAATCCATTCGTATTTTTTATCCAAGCCACCTTGTACAATCTGTGTCATTCTATCTAAATCTAACAAAATCATAAGTGAAGCTAGTACAACCATTATAATAGATATACCTATTGAAAACCAACCGTTTCCATAAAACAAATTAGATAAACTAGCTGAAAATAAACTAATGATAAACATCAATAAATTGACTACTATTGCTGCAATTAAGGCTGAAATCATAAATTTTCTAAAACCTGACCCTATCCTTATTATACCTGTTGCATATAAAATCATCATTATGCCAAATACTCCGATAGTGGCAAACAGCGCTGAAAAAACTTCTCCGCTAAATCCTAAAGACCAAAACATAAGCGCAGTGAATCCCATCACAAACCCTTGCGCAACAGCATAGATGCTGCCTGCAATTTTTGTGGCATATGGATTTAATATAGCAACAAATGCACATACGATAGATACTATGCTGCTGCCAATCAGTAATCCAATTAATAGTCCTATATTGCCTTGCTCTATCAAAAATACTGACCCTATAAATGACCCAACAGCGGCAATAAAAGTTAGTACAATAAAATAAATACTCTTTAAAGCAATGCCGCTATATTTTGCCGTGCCAACACTATCTGTTTCACAATACATTCTTTGCACTCTTGATAAAGCAGGATTTGCACTTCTAAAAATCATATAATTTTTCTCCTCAATATTATAATATCACCAAAATTAAAAAAAAGAAACATTATTCAGTTAAATTTCACAATAAATGCAAAATAATGGAGAGTAACTATGACAAAAAAGAATGTTAATGCAGTGATAAAATTAAGTCAGGCCAAAAATGAAACTACAAAAAAACAAGGTTCAATTAAAAGAACAGGAGTGGCTGCATTTTATTTTGCTATACTTTGTAGTGTTTTTTTATTGCCGTTTGCAGGCGGATTTTTATATCTTGGCATAGATTTAGGACTTTTAAATGATCATTCAGACGGCATATTGGTTTTTTATATGTGTTTAGGCATAGCCATTATGTTGGTGCTTATTGTTTTAATTTTATATTTGGTGCAGATTATGTTTAAAATAAAAATATCAAGATTGGTTAAGGATAAAAAGCCGTTAAATGCAAAAATAATAAAAGCAGAAAAAGGTTTTGGACTGATGCCATTTTTAGGAAACAGGACAAATTTTAGTAGACTAATTTTTGAATATGAATATTATGATGCTAATTATCAAAAAATTCTAGTTAAAACAAGATTTTTAAAAGAGGATGAGGATAGATTTTATGAAGGCAAGGAGTTTTTGATATTGTCAAGCGATGATAATAGGTTGAATTTGATTTTGAATTAATTTTAAGAATCTAAATTTAAATGGTTGCTTTATTGTTTAAAAAATGTTATTATAAAATTATGAATAAAAACAAAACTAAGAAATTATGGATAACAATGCTTGCTTATGATCTTGCTAGTACAAATACGCTGGATTTTTATGCAAGAGCCAGTAAATATGGTATTGAATTAAGGCTGTTAGTGGCAGATCTTTGTAAAATTGTTGATGGAAAGCTTTATTATTTGGGGGAACTCATTTTAGAAAAACCAGATATAATTTTAGCAAGAGATAAAGTATTTTATAAAACTTTTGCTAATTATATTTATGGATTAGGCGCAAGGGTAATCAACATACCGCCTGGCAGGACTTTAGGTTTTGATAAATATTCAGCGCATAAGTTTCTTGAGGATAAGGATGTGTTGCAGCCAAAGACTATAAGGCATATGCAAATGTGTGATTATCAAGATGTAGTTGCTGCGGTGGGTGACCCATTTGTAGCTAAAACAATAATCGGGGCAGGCGGGACGGGGGTATTCTTGATAGAAAATGAAGAGCAGTTTAATAATTTATTTAAAAAATATCAAATCAAGGATTATCTGTTTCAAGAGTATATCAAGGCATCACACGGGCATGATTTAAGAGTTTTTGTGATAAACAATCGTGTCACGGCGGCGGTTAGGCGTGAAGGCAAAAGTGATTTTAGAGCGAATTTGTCGCTGGGTGGCAAAGGGACAGTTGTAAAGCTTTCTAAAAAGCAAAAAAATACTGCGTTGAAAGTTGCAAGTTTGCTGCATGGCGAGTGTGTAGGTCTTGATTTTTTGTTGGATGGTGACAAGTTAATTTTTTGCGAAGTAAATACTGCACCGCAAAATACTCTTTGCTGGCTGCCTGGGCATGAACTTGATCACAAATTTGAATTTCATTGCATGGATTTAATCAATGATATCTTTGATAATGAATTTGGATATAAACCAAGCAAGAAAGCAAAATTGAAAAATAAAGGGTATTAAACCGATAGGGCGGGGACATATCGCCCCAACGCCTTTATAAAAAAAATATGTGGTTGATAAAATTTAATAAAAAGATGCACCGATAAAAATTTAGTCGGTGCATCTTTTTATTTTATGACGGTATATATTTAGGTGGTTTAAAACTCTTTATTTTAAAGCATTTAGTGGATTATTATCATGTACTTTATCTTTGACTGCAAGCACTGTACATAAGGCCTTTGAGTGTTTAATAAACATGCTGTCATGCCCTACGCAAAGACCAAACACAATATTAAATTCAGTTTTGCTTTCATTGAATAAATCCGCCTGTGCAATTGGATTGCAAAGAGATAGTTTGTTTGGATGTTTCAAACCTATTTTTTCATACGATATTGCTCCAATTTTACACATTGTTGATATCACATCAAAACCTGCATTAACTAAATAATCATTGGCAATTTTAGCTTGCTTAGAAAAGGCTTTGCAAAAAGCAAATCCGATTTTATTATAATTCATTTTTTTGCAAAATAAAACTATTTCATCAATACGTGATAATCCAGTTTCTAAAGTAATTTCAGCTGCAGCTTTTGCGACTTGAGCATATTGACTTTTATATTCTTGTATCCATTTTGGATTTTGCTCATAGTTAGGGCAGCGGCTAGGTAGTTTTTCAGGATTTAAGGCACAAGCTTGAACTCCACATAATGCACATTTTAGATTCATTTTAAAATCTCCTTAGAAAATAAAAAGCACAAGATGTGTCAAAATATTTTTAAAATATTTTGCTTTATAAACTCATCCTGTGCTAATTTTAGTGTGGTGGTTGGGGGTGGATTCGAACCACCGAAAGCGAAGCTGGCAGATTTACAGTCTGCTCCCTTTGGCCACTCGGGAACCCAACCAAGTTTTAAGTTATACAATCGGGTCGTCGTTAATTTATTATCGACGACCCGACCATTTTTGGAGCTGGAGATGGGATTTGAACCCGCAACCTACTGATTACAAGTCAGTTGCTCTACCATTGAGCTACTCCAGCAAATACAATTAATTCATGTATTATCTTGGCTAGTATACATAAGATAATTTTATTTGTCAAGAAATTTTATGCCATTTTGCCTTTTAAATTGATGATTTTTAAAAAATTTTGCAACAAATAAATTTAATTTAGTGGCTAAATTAAATTCAGTTCATATATTGCATACAAGGAGAAAATTTTTTTATGAATAACCACTATCCATTTATATTAGAGCCGTTGCCATATGCATATAATGCTCTAGAGCCGTTTATAGACGAAAAAACTATGCATCTTCACCATGACAAGCATTTGCAAACTTATATAAATAATCTAAATGCAGTCTTAAAAAATTATTCTTATCTTCAAGATTGGTCGCTAGAGCAGCTTTTATATTATATTGATTATCTTCCTATTGAAATTAAAGAAACAGTCAATAATAATGCTGGTGGGGTATACAATCATAATTTATATTTTGCTTGCATTTCAAATGATATTAATTTAAAAAATCCAAACATCGCATCAAATTTAATGCAGCAAATAAATGCTCAATACGGTAATTTTGACAATTTTAAAAATGAATTTAAAAAACAAGCTTTAAGTGTATTTGGGTCAGGGTATACCTGTTTAGCATCTGATATTAAAAGACAGCTATACATACTAAATACAAAAAACCAGGACACCATTTTGCCGTTGAATTTGAAACCGATTTTTCTTATTGATGTTTGGGAGCATGCCTATTATTTAAAGCATTATAATGTGCGAGCTGATTATATTGATAATTGGTTTAATATTTTAAATTTTAGCCGTGCAGAACAAGTTTTTAATTCAATAAAAAAATAGATATTCTATTAAGCATAACATGAAATAAAATTCACTTTTTTTACAGAAAGTGGATTTTTTATTAAAACTTTGGCAGATACTACACTTATGATAAAAAAAGATATACCAATAAATGAAATATTTAATTATGAAGAAAAAGAGATTAGGATAAGGGAGATAGCTAATGACTAAAAAGAAAATTGATGTTAAACATCAGTCTAAAGATGAGGCTAGAAATCAAAGATATAACCAGTATGTAAATGCTGTTACTCCTCAAACAGGCACAGCAAAATCACTTTTTCATAGCTTTTTAGTAGGCGGATTAATTTGTTTAATAGGTGAAATTTTGTTTAACTTAATTAGGGCGCTTTTTCCTGCTATGAGTGAAATAATGGCAGGGCATTTAATGGTAATGGTATTGATAGTTGCTGCCATATTTTTGACTGGATTAGGGATATATGATGTAATGGCTAGAAAAGGCGGTGCAGGAATGTTTTTGCCTATAAGCGGCTTTGCAAATGCGATGGCAAGTGCGTCAATGGAGCATAAAAGCGAAGGTTTGATTATGGGAACAAGTGTAAAATTATTTAGTGTAGTTGGACCTGTTTTAGTAAACGGAATAGTATGGTCATCATTGGCTGGTTTAATAAGATTGCTGTTGCCATAATATTATTCTACACATAATTTTCAACATTTTAAAGTCTATCACGCATAATATTTAAAAATCTATTTATAAAAAGGATATTTTTATGATTTTACACAAAGGAGAAAACTGTAGGTTTGTTATTAAGGAACCTGATATTGAGTTAATGTCACCTAAAACAAAAAAAACTATACGTCATACTAACGATATTAAAGGGCAGGTAACAACACTTTTTAATCCTGTTAGTATTCTTTCAAAAAGTTCTGTAGCAAGTTCTAAAGAGGCGAATGGTCCAATAGGAAAATATCTATCAAATGTTTTAGAGGATGACAAATGCGGAGAAAAAACATTTGAAAAAGCAGAATTAAAAATGTTAACTATGGCGGTGTTAGATGCTTTAAATGATGCTAATTTATCTGCTAAAGATATTGATCTATTATTAGCAGGGGATTTATTAAATCAAATTACATCTTCAAGCTATCTTGCTAGAGAATTAAAAATTCCTTATCTAGGTCTTTATAGTGCTTGTTCTACCATGACTCAATCGCTTGCCTTAGGTGCATGCCTAATTGATAGTGGTCACTTTAATACAGTTGCTTGTGCAACTGCTAGCCACTTTGCTACTGCTGAACGACAGTATCGTTATCCGCTAGAATACGGCAATCAGCGTCCCCCTTATGCCCAATGGACAGTCACAGGCGCAGGCTGTACTATATTAACAAGCGATAGTATGATTCAAAATGATTCTAAACAAAAAATGCAAAAAATCACGCACACCATAATAGGTAAAGCAATAGACTATGGGATAAATGACATAAATAATATGGGTGCGGCAATGGCTCCTGCTGCGGTGGATAGTATGATGGCTTTTTTTAATGAGAAAAACGCTTCAGTAAATGATTTTGACTTGATTGTGACTGGAGATTTAGGTAAGTTGGGGTCTGATATTGTGCGGGATTTAATGCGAGAGAGAGGGCATGAATTGGGGCAAAAATATGTTGATTGCGGCAATTTAATTTATGACGTTAATCAAAGATGCTATCAAGGAGGAAGCGGTGCAGGCTGCAGTGCTGTTGCATTAAATTCATTTATTTTAGACAAGATGGCAAAAGGTGAATACAACAGAGTTGCTGTTTTTGCGACAGGAGCCTTAATGAATCCAACTATGTGTAATCAAGGTGAGAGTATTCCGTGTATTTCTCATGGAGTAATTATAGAAAACCTATAATCTCAAAAAATCAAATTATATATGATATAATATATTAGAATATATATATAATTTAATATTCTATCACACATAATCATTAAAAAATTGGAGAAAAAACGTGAACGAAACTCTAAAAATGCTATTAGACTATGGAATAGTTTTTATAATCGGCGGTGCATTTTGTGCTATTGCCCAACTTTTGATTATCAAAACCAAGCTTACTCCTGCTAGGATTTTAGTTATTTTTTTGATTGCAGGAATCATTTTAGAGGGAGTAGGTTTATTTAAATATATCGTGAATTTTGCGGGAGCTGGCGCTAAAGTCCCCATAATTGGCTTTGGTGCAGCATTAGCTAAGGGTGCTATAGAATATGCAAAAATATATGGGATAATGGGAGCCTTTGCAGGCGGGCTCATAGTCACAGCATACGGCATAGGCATTGCAATAGTCACAAGCTATATAGTCACATTAATTTTCAACCCAAAAACTAAAAAGTGATTAAAGTGCTTGACAAAGATAATATTCCTAGCAGATATACGGGAATATTTCAGCCCAGTACAAGGCATATCCTTAATCCGTTTATCAAAGACGGCAGAATTAAACATACGCATATATCGACCAAGTTTAGAAAGTTTGTGACGGCGATATAGCGAGTTGTAGCAGTTAAAGCAAGCAAGATAAGCTATGATGTCTTTAGGTGGAATGAACGAATAAACAAAGTCTAAAGGTCGTATAAAGTTTTTAGGCTTTTGTTTTATAAAAAAGATTATCAATGTTTTGGGCGTAGAGTGATTCGGGTTACTTGTGTGATGGGCGGAGCGGTTGTTTTTGAAAATCTTTTCTTGGCGGACATTGCAGCTTTATGGCTGACAAAAAAGGCATAGGGGTCGCCATTAACTGTTGTAAAGTAAAAGTTGTATGCGACAGGACTTGGGATGTTGTAAAAGCAAGTGATTATTTTTTTTGCCATATCCGTTGCTATTTCTAATTTGGTTGCATCTTTCTTTGTGTAGCCGTAATCTGTTACATCCTCAATAACAAACAGTTTTTTGTTTTTAAGTTTAATGGCATTAGGGTGTGCCTGCTTTAAGTTTTCTAAATATGATTTAGTCTTTTTAAGGTGTGCCTGATAAGTGGTTCTAAAATTATCTGTAAGCAAATCGGGGTGGTAATCAAAATGGGCTTTTGCAATGCCTTTTTCTTGTTTTGCTAGGGCTTGACGAAAAGTGCTACCTTTATTGTTTCGCCGATATGAATCAATTTCAAAGTGTTCAACAATTAGCCCAAAGCGCTCCATTATGGCATAGCCATCGGGTTTATCAAAAGAGGCGTATCTTGTTCTTCTTCCATCAACAAACTCACTAATAAAATCCCTATCTTCTTTTGTGGGTTTGCCATCTTCGTTGCATGGGAAAACAATGTTGAAGCACCGCCTTTCGTCAAGTGCATCATTTATATATTTATCAAAGACTCTTGTAAGTTCATCCTTAATTTTCACAACTAATATTATATCACATTAAGCGGCGATTGTCAAAAAAATATATGTGATAGAACATTATTTAAACAGTTGTTTTTTACAAAATAATTTGCTATAATTTAAGATAATTCGCCACAAGGTAGAAATACTATGACATTCAGTGAAAAAGCACAAGCAAGAGCGGCTGGTATGAGATCAAATAAGAGATGGTAATTTTTGCAACAATTTTATTGTTATAATTTTATTGAAAATGTGTTGACATAACTCTTTTATTGTTATATAATAAAAGAGCTATTTTATTTATGGGGCTGTATTAGCTTTCGACGGTGTGGAAAATTTTTAAGGGTGTATGCCGAAGCGCCCGCTTCGTTAAAAGGGCATAAATTAAACGCAAACTCAAATAATGTTGTAGCTAGCACTCCTAGCTATGCATTTGCTGCTTAATATTTAGCAGTCGTGCTTATTGATATTTCTATCGGATTAATAAGGGCGTCAAATTAGATAGAGAATGTTGTGCTGGATTTAATTTTTGTTTAGCGCAAGGCATTTAAAAAATTACTTTGAGTGTAGTTGTTTCTTAATTCTTCCACTCAATAAGATTAAAAGAAACTAAGCATATAGAGCCTTAAAAAAAAGCTATATCGGACCCGAGTGCAATTCTCGGCAGCTCCACCAATCACACATATGTCCGCTAGAGTGTTTTTAGCGGACATATGACATTCTGTAATTCGGCACACTTTTTTTGTGAGTTGTTTTAGAGTGCTAAGACAAATGAAAAACGGGTGTTGAAAGACTAGGAATAATCAAAACACGAAAAGAGCAAATGAAAAGGAGAAAACATGAAAAAAATAATGAAGATAGTAATAATTGTCGTTGTCGTGTGCCTATTTGGGACAACCATTTTTGCATGTGTTATTACGCCTGATCTTGAACCACTGGAGCCTAAACCCTGTCCGTATGAATATCTGTATAACATACCGTCGGCTGATTATATTCCTTTACATACTGTGACCTTCAATAACTATGACGGCACCCTTTTGTCAACCCAACGCATCAGCAGCAATCAAAACGCAATTCCACCCCGTGTACCTCGCCGCAGAGGATATCAATTTACAGGTTGGAATTATTCCTATCAAAATATTGTTGCCCCTAGTATCTTAACAGCCCAATTTGCAGCCGCAACTGTTCCTGAATTTACCTTTCGCCAAGTTGTACTTCCTTTTATCTATACTTCCTCTATGTATACAACCACCATTGCTTCTGATTGTTCCAGTTATATTTTTCACTCGTCATCAAATACAAACAAAATATACCGCATAACAGCACGGGACTTTTCGGTTGATTATATTGAATTTAACCTTAGCCCAGGTGCTATTGCCTACCATAATGGGGAATTATATGCTACTCTTGCACGCCGTCCGTTTTTTCAGCCTCAAGCGCAGAATGGCTATGTTGCTATAATAGACGTGCAATCTTTTGAAGTATTAGACACTCATGAAACAGAATTAGTTCCATTCTCAATTGCTGTGACATCAAGCGGAATAATTGTCATAAGCAATGCTGTCGGTCAGTGGACAGATATCCGTGCATACAACCGAAACGGTGAATTAATTTCTGAATCTTTCATTCGTCACAGTTCTCCGATAGTCTACAATGCTTTCACAAGCAGAATATATTTTGTTACTACCGATATATCTCCCCGAAACTTATCAGCCTTTGATATAGATGAAAAAGGCAACCTTTCATTCGCAATTGACTCGCCCTACCATGGCGACCATATTTTAGGCACATACTTAAGCATATCACCTTCAGGAGAAAGCATTTTTAATGGCTTTGGAAATGTGTTTATTGCCGATGATTACGGAAGAGATATGCGATTTAGAGGTTCTTTAGGCTTTGACACACAAAATTTGGACAGAAGCGGAAATAACATAAACAGCATCGCCTTTTCTGATTGTGGCAGAGAGTTTTTTATCGCTCGTCATAATGGCGACATCTATTCTTATGAATACTCCACATTTAATAAACTTGGAAATTTTACTATTGAAGGACACCCCTTATTTGTTTTTGTCGACCAGCACACACTTTACACAATATACTCTTGTGAAAACGGTACTTTATTCATAAAAAATATCTGCATTTATTCACCTTGCACAAATCTAATGCCTGCTCACATTACAGTGCATCCACTTTCATTAAATAACAACAGTGCCCGCTTAAACGGTCTAACAAACACCCATATTTATGCTAACCCATGGGTATATAGACATGTTGTAGTATATACTCAATTTTTTGATAATCGTGCTTTTATTGTCGATGCTCAAAACAACTCTCTGCATATCATCGACAATATTAATCTAACCCAAACCGTTCTTAGATTCAACCACTCCCCAAACTCACTCCGATTTTACCGTTATCAACTTTTAGTTGGGTTTGGAGTTAATGGAATAGTCTCTGTTTTTGACTTAGAAACTTTTACTTTTTCTCATAATTATTTCGTTGGTTTAACCTTTGGCGACTTTGCACTTGGTGCAGACAATCATTTTTATTTTGCTCCGGGAATATGGTTAGGCGGAGCGTTTAACATTTGCAGAGAAACCTTTCAGCGAAGCGAGGGGACAATGACCTCAGATAATGTCGCCCGATTTACCATCCATCCAACTCGCACCATGCTTCATTTTGCTAATTCTGGTGTGTCTCCTCAAAATATAATTACCATTGTATATTATGATGGGCAGATTTCTAGAGTGGATAGCTCTCGTTATCATGGAACTCACCAAATTGGCAATCGACTTCGCATCTCTCCTTGCGGCACCTTGATTTTCACAAACAACGGCAGCATTTTTTCTTCTCATCCAAATCGTGAACAAGATTTGATTTTCCAACGAACATTCACTAGATTCAACGACATGACATTTTGCACGACACGAAACCAAGCCTTTGTGGCAACAAACAATGCAATTCGTGTGTACGATTTAACCGCGCTCAAGTATATCGGTTCAATTGTTTCTACTCATAGTGTGCGGGAATTATCTATAGTAAATAATCAAATAATTGCTATTTCTCACACAAGCACCAATCGCTATTTAGAAATAATAGCACTATACACTTAGAAAACAGAGAAACCCTAAAAACCCTTTCAGGTGTGTTTTATTATTAAAAATTTGAAGAAGAAGATTTCTGCAAATCTACGGACGAGGGTTCGGCTCCATACCCAAAAACATGGGGGCGAGTCGGACTTAAACATCGTCCACTTTTAATGCCATATTAGGGCAAATTTGTAATTGAACTGTTCGAAAAGCCGAATTTTTGTGGGGAAATAAAAGCAAAATTAAATAATATCGTTGTGCGATAAAAGCGACCTAAAAAAATTCTCAAAATTAATTAAAATCTTTTTTATAATTATTTGGAGTATAAATGAAAGAAAAAATAACTATAACAAAAAAAATCATATCATTAATTTTAATTCTATTTTTATTTATTCCTGCAATGTTAATTTTTGCTGCTTGCAATATAAATAATGACAGGGATTTTTTCCGTCTTAGCACAGGCGGACGACATACTTTATATATAGACAATGCTGGTAATCTTTGGGCATGGGGAGACAATAGTCGCTATCAACTAGGAGGATTTAATCCTACTGGCGAACTTGATCCTGTGCATGTGAATACTGGCGGCAGAATGAATAATGCTCGCATAGTGTCTGTTGCGGCTGGATGGGAGCATAATTTGGCTATAGATGAATTTGGCAACCTTTGGGCATGGGGGCAAAATGATAGAGGACAATTAGGTGATGCAACAACTACAAATAGAGCTACACCTATTCGTGTGAATACAGGCAATAGGATGAATAATGCTCGAATAATATCTATTGCAGTTGGAGGGAGGCATAGTTTGGCGATAGATGAATTTGGTTTTCTATGGTCATGGGGAGATAATGGGGAGATAATGTAAGCGGAACATTAGGTATTGGAACAACAGATTGGGGCAGTCTTATTCCTGTTAGAGTAAATTATGGCGGCAGAATGAACAATGCTCGTGCTATATCTGTTTCGGCAGAGCATGTTTCAAGCTTTGTAATAGACGAGTTTGGCAACCTTTGGTCTTTTGGATATAGTAATTTTAGTCAACTAGGGACTGGAGTGGGACCAGGAATTCATAATACTCCTGCAAGGGTAAATTATAATGATAGAATGAATAATGCTCGCATAAGATATGTTTCAGCGGGAGGAGAGCATGCCTTAGCAATAGATGAATTTGGCAATGTATGGGCATGGGGAAATGGCAGGTATGGACAAATAGGTGACGGGGCATATGGCAGAAGGGACCGCCCTGTGCAAGTAAGCGGTGATGGGAAATTTAATGGGGTTAGAGCTGTTTCTGTATCGGCGGGAAGTCAAGCTTCCTTTGCTATAGATGAAAAAGGCAGACTTTGGTCTTGGGGGCAAAATAGTGCTGGTCAATTAGGCGATGGTACAACTACAAATAGAAACACACCTATGCAAATAAATACTGATGGCAGAATGAATAATGCCCGCATAGATGTTATTTCAGCTGACGGTCCTACAATTGCCATAGATGAATTTGGTAATCTTTGGGCATGGGGAAGCAATTGGTATGGTCAACTAGGAGATGGAACAACTGAAGGGAGGTCCAGTCCTGTGCAAGTAATCATACTGAATTGATTTAAGTTAAGAAGAATGAAATAACCCATACGCTCCAACAACACGGGAGAACAAGCTGAGGTTCGGCTCTCTTCCCAAAAACGAGTGGGACGGGGAGTCCATACTAAACATTGTTCACTTGCAGCTTCACCATACAAAACAAGGAATCATAAATTTAAAATGAAAAAAAGACTTATAATGTTTATTTTAGTAGCTCTTTTGGCTTTACTGCTTGCTGCTTTAGTTCTTGCAGCTTGCGACATAGAAGAAGAGTGTGATGTTTATTATGTTGCAAATCCCATAACATCCGTTTCGGTTAGCTTTAATTATTTGCGTTGGGAAAGTGATATATTTTAGATATATTTTATCACCGTGTATACTTTTATGACACTGCACTAGAGGAATACTCCAATTTTGAGGTTACTCTCAATCGTTTGCATTTGAATGATATTCCATATTACATATCACAAGTGCGCATATCTCCTATAGGAACAAGTGCAACTAATTATCTGTCTACCATTATAAAAGTTAATCATGAGACGGCATCCGTTAATTTGATAGATAATGTTAGGGTATCTTACAATTTTTTAACATGGGATTATTTATCCGATGACGATTTTTCTCGCACTATTCATTATTTTTATATTGCAGGCAAATGGCAACGCACAATTAATCAATGGTCAAATTCAATGCACATTCCTTTTATTCCTAGTGAGGTTACGGCTTTTCGTATCTCGCCTAATGCTGTAGGAAGATTTGATGAAAATAATTTTGTATTAACTTTAACACACAATCCGTCTGTGGATATAGAAATTTCTATCGGCGAACAATTAATTGGCACTATCACAGCTTCTAGCAATCAAAGTCGGAACTGGTTTAGTTGGGCTGCAGATGCATATCGGAGCGGAAATAATATTTATTACTATCAAGATGGCAATTGGGTATTTTATGGTTTGAGGGTAAGTGCATTTTATTTGCAGGGATTGCCTTTTAATGCCACTCACTTACGCATTGCTTCACGGCATAGAGCAGCTAGTTTTGATGATGAGACAAACATTTTAACATTGCAACATTTATCACCAGTTGATATAGAAATAAAGGTTAATCCTATACAAAGACTTAATGATATTAGATATTTAAGAGTTGTTGATGCTGGGATGCTTGCTATAGGAACTGGCATAGGAATTTCTTGGAATAGTAATTCGTGGCGTGATAATATATACTTTTATCAAAATGGAAACTGGAATTTTGGATTTGGCTTAAGTTTAAGCAGGTTTAATATTGCAGAAATACCTAAAGATGCCTCAAGGATTCGTATTGCGGGAGCAGATATTTTTTCTGAATTTGATGCGGCAACAAATACACTCATTTTGACCAGATATGATGTAAAAGATATTAATATTGTCAGGAATTATGTTGAAGGACCGATTATTCAAGCAGTATTGGACGGAGATACCTTGACCTTTGTGGGCAACTAGTCAAAACTTGTGGACTGATGGAGCACTCATTAATCTAAATACACTTGCTTTATAGTGAATAAGTCTTTTAAAAAAAGGAGAGCAAATAATATGGATATAATTTATTGGATTGTGATGGCTGTATTAATATTGATTATTTTAGTTCCAATAATTATTAGATTGGCATGGCGTAGTAAATATGCAGATCAATTTAGAAAAGTTGAAGTGGGTATGACATATGATGAAGTAATAAAATTTTTGGGTGAAGACCCTGATTTTGAAACTAATGCTGAGAATATAAAAACCTGCACTTGGGAGTGGTATCATGGCGGAGGAGGACGAAGGGTTATTATAGGTAGTAAAGATACTTATATTATTACATTCAAAGATAATATTGTAATATCTATTCAAGAAATTGTTTGATTAGATTATCTATATTTTAATTAATTTGCTAATTATAAAAGTTGTATTATTAATATTTTTTTAAAAAGTATCTGTTTAAATTATATTACAGGTATTTTTTCATTTTGATTTAATATGCTTCGAATTTATAAATTACAAATATAAATATGTGAAATTTTTAAAATTCTTTATTATTTCTCTATTTTTTCTTGACACTAGTCGATTCTTATGATATATTTAGCTGTAATTATTGAAAAAGTTGGATATTAGCTTAGCTTTGTTTCAATAAATTATATATCTGGAGTGATACCCAAGTTTGGCTCAAGGGGCGTCCCTGCTAAGGACGTAGGCTGGGAAACTGGCGCGAGGGTTCGAATCCCTCTCACTCCGCCAATAGGGATTAAGGTCGAACTCCGTCAAAAAGATATGATAGAATATATCTTTGTCGACGGGGTTGCGGGCTTAGTCGCATTTAGAAAACGAGAGCAGATTGATTATTCAAATTACTATAATGTTAGGGATGAGCAAGGCAACTTTGCGAAAGCACAATAATTAAAAAAGCAGGTGCGAAAAATAAAATCGTACCTGCTTTTATTTTGTAATAGTTGATACTCTAAAACGGCAAATCATCATTAGGAGCAGGGGCAAGCAGTATTTGCGTTTGAGAGTAGGATTGTGGTTTTAGGTTAATTTCTTTTCTCACACCGTTTTTGTCGAACTCATAAACCTCGTCAATTCTAGCTAAAAATGCTTGCCAATCGGCAGGTTTTTCTTTTTGAATATTTGGGTATTGCTCTTTAAGTTTCCAATTTGAGATAATGTAGACAGTATCATAACAAACTTGGCGAGGATAATTTCTACCTCTAATTCTCTCAACATAACCATCGGTATAGTCAAGCATATCGGAGATTTTGAGCGAAGAGCGAAACTCATCAAGGACTAAAATTTTCTCGCCACGATAGCCGTCAATCCAGCCAAATTCATAGTCGGTGGTGCGGTAGATTTCATCGGGTTTGTGAGAGGACATTACATAACGGGTTTTGCCGGAGCGTGTTTCACCGCTAATGTAGATGACTTTAATTTTCTTCCATTCTTTGCTGTTGGAGCGGATATGGAGCTGACGGAGCATATCAATATTTTTATAGTAGCGGAAGTATTGGTCGGGATAGCTTTCCAAAATCTCCTCATCAGTTGCACCATCAACTATCATTTGCCTAATCGCAATAATATCACTCCGCTTGCCCTGCTCTTCATTCACATTTATATCACCATTTCCAAAAATTTCACCGACACGAGTTTGCGGTTTTGTGCAATAATCATAGGCTTCTTTGCGAGTGCCTTTGCGTTGCTCTAGGTGGCAGTTGGGGAGTTTTAATTTGAGAGTAGAAAAGCGAATCGGGGTCAAATTTTCAATGTAGATTTGGTAATGTAAGTATCCTTGATTGCCGCCTTTTTCGCCCCTTTCAAGTTGACCAATGTAGGTGTAGATGGATAAGATTTTTTGCAATTCCTCTTGTGTAATTTTTTCTGCACTTTGGGTCAGTATCCAGCTTCTGCTTTGGGTGTCTGTTTTCGGCATAAAAATTTGCTCCTTGTAATTAAGTTTTTTTGTGTTGTATTTCTGTGCTACTGCTACAGAAGTTCACATAAGGGTAACACTAGAGCCTTATGTGGGATTTAGGCGGCTTTCAGCCGCCTAAATTGCCGTTTTGCCGCCGCAAAGCGGCGGGCAAAAGCGGCAAAAACAAACCTAGTTTTTAACTTAAAATCTATTTGTGAAAAAATCACTAACCCGTTATTTTAATCACAAATGAGAGTATTTTAAGGCTTAAAAACCATTAATCTTTTGTAATTTTGCCATCATTTTTTTGCCCTTAATTTTAGCTAGCAAAAAAGGCAATTTGACCATCAGCCCTTATTCCATTGAGCCTATCTGTAGCGATTCCATGCCATTTTTTATTGTTTTCAAAGGCTATGTAGTCATGTCCTAGATTTTGTGCGGCTAGTGCTGTTGTGCCAGAGCCTGCGAATGGGTCTAGGATTATTTTTCTCATGCCATCTCTACTATCATTGCTATCTTCTTTAGGGAGCGTATGTTGTATGTGGCGGGTTACTAACTCCATAGGCTTGATAGTTGGATGCCAATATTTAGCTTTGTCTCTTTGGTTGATTGAGCTAATAAACCACTTGCTTTTGAGGTCATAGGAATTGTTAAATCTTACTCCCTTGTCTCTAAAGTACAAGCAGTATTCAATATCAGATAGCCAAATATTTTTAGTTGCAGGAATAGGATTGGTTTTGCACCAAACAAAAATGTCAAAGAGGTAGCCTTTTGAAATAAAGTAATTTAGTATGTCGGGAACTTGTAAGCGAGAACACCAAATGTAGCAGTTTAATAGTTTTGACACTCTAATGAAATCGTCAAAAATGCTGTAGTCAATGCCTTTAGAAATGTGCTTTAATTGGTCTTGCATAGCTTTGACCCTTGCTCCAATTCTTCCATTTGACCCGCCGCCAGTGATAATGAGATATGGAATATCTGTATAGATTAAGTCAATGCTTTTGTCGGGGACTTGTTTAATAAGGGTATAAGCATCGCCTAAAGTTATTTTGTTTAGTAGATTTTTCATCAAAATGTATAATTACTCCTAAAATTTTATTGAAAAACAGCTTAAAAAAGGTTGAATTTATCCTATTTATTGGCAAGCAGTAACAGTGCATAGATATAGAAAGCCATTGGAATAAAAACACTCAACCCAGCATTGATAATGTTTATTATCAATAATGATGCAGCAAACGCTATAGGCAAAGCAATTAAAAGACAAAGCAAAAGTTCTACGAAAAAAATAAATAATAGGCTTCTCTTTTTCAGCCCGCAAACTATCATCTGCTTTAAAAATGGCTGCTTTTTCTTTATGTCAAAAACAATGATAGAAATAACTATAATGATAACTGTTATAATTAGCAATAAACCAACTGTGTACATAACAGTATTTGTTATTTCTTGAAGTGTCTGCAAAAATCTATATGTATAGTAATTGATTTCTCCAACATAAAGTGCAGAATATTTTGTATCATTAAAATGCATCATTATTTCTGTATTAGCTAGTCCTGCATTAGTAAAAGTATCAAAAAAAACTTTTAATTGGTAACTTTTTGACATCCTACTGATTTGGATTATACTACCAGAGTAAAACTTAAAAAAATTATCACCATCATAATGCAACAAGTCTCCATAATAACTTAAATTAAGAGAATTTTCGCTTATAACTCCAACAATCAAGTGATTATATAAAACTATTTCTTCACCACGCATAAGGCTGATTCTTTTATTTAATGAATTTTCTACTGTGCGACCAATTAGTGTTAAAGAGTTTTTACTAATAATAACTTCATCAATATTCTCTATCGTGCTTCTTCCATATATCATTTCACCTCTAAATCTATTGTTAAATTCCACAATATGATTTTGTGAGAAAATATTGCCTTGCGTTACAGTGGCAGACAAAATAAAATCCAACTCAATATTGTTATCATCCAAATAAATCGTCCAATCGCCAGCAGATAAGTATTCTTCTTGCTTCAATAAATCGTTAACCCCGCTTAAATTGCTTAAAAAATTTATATCGGACTCATTAAATTTACTTGATGATAGTATATTAAAATGATTAGAAGAAATTTTACTGTTTATTAAATGTTGAGTATTTAGATTCACATTAATGTTAATGAGCGAAAATGAAAATGTCAGTATAAACATTAAAACAAACCCAAAAATTATTTTATTAGTTGTTTTTGGTCGTCTAGTAAAGTTATAATATGCTAATGATATTTTATTTTTGGTATTCATTTAATCCTCCGCCGATAAAATATTAACAAGATTAATTTTTTTGATGTGCTTTATAAAACCAAGTGAAGATAATCCTAATATAACTAAGTTTATAAATAACAAAATTATGGGTGCAAACCATACTAAACTTATGCTTATTGGAAAGTCACTTAAAATATTGATTTGACTTGCAAGTAATACATTTATTGGAATTGAAACAACAAATCCAATAGCAACAGCAAAAAATATAATTATTGAAAAAACAACAATTATAATTTTCAATATACTTTTGTTTTTTATGCCTAGAGTTTTATATAGACCCAAAGTTTTCTTGCGAGTATTTAAGATTATTGCTATAAAATTATAAGTTGCAAACAAGCCTACTAAAAAAATAATAATGAGTATAATAATTAGCGTTACTATCATTGTATTAAGAGCATCCATCATTTCAAGAACATTAGTGAAGAAGCCTTCTCTAAAATTAATTCCTAAATTGTCAAGATTATTTGCAAGTGCTAAAATTGAAAAAACATCAAAAACATATAGTTCTGCAAAACCACCAAACAAGTCACTCTTTTCATATATTTTGAGTGCTGTACAATATGATAAAACAAAATCATATTGAAATATCTGTCCGTTGTCATAATCATTTTCAAATATACCTATTACATAAAAGAGATAATCACTGAAAGCAAAAAATACAGTATCACCCACAGCTAATTTTAATTCTTCACTTGCAAATTTTGAAATCCATATAGAATTTGTATTATTGTCTTGCACTTGCCATAGTCTACCTGAGATAATTATGTCGCTATTATTAAAAAATGAATTTGTGGGAATATTTCCATTAAAAAATATTGCTTGCCCACTTAGATGATTTAGCGCTATATCATTATTATTTAATGTTGCATCAAAAGTTATATGTGTGGCATGAAAAAAAATGACATCCGCTCCTTTGTCTAAGAATACATCAACATTATCAAAATTGTTATTCACAAAAATACTATAGCCATCTGTAAAGGTTGCCCTCAAGTGAGCATTATACTCTAGGGGGATACTTATTGTAGAGGATAATAAAGTTACAATAATTGAAGTAAAGCTTAAAATTATAACAAAAAACAACAATAACAACCATTTAGATGTTTTGAATTCTAATTTTACAAATCCCCAAAAGTTTTTCATATTATTTGCCCATCCTCTAAAGTTATTATCTTTTTTGCTCTTTTGGCATCACTTTCTTGGTGTGTTACAAGTATAATTGTTTTTCCCTCTTTTGAAAGTGTATCTAAAATATCCATAATTGCAGCAGAGTTTTTTGAATCCAAATTGCCGCAAGGTTCATCTGCAATGATTATGTCTGGGTCATTAATTAATGCTCTAGCGATAGCAACTCTTTGCTTTTCTCCACCAGATAATGTGTTTGCAATATTTTTTAACTTGCTTGTAATTCCTAATTTTTCAGCTACTTGTTCAATTTTTAATTTTGATTCTTTCTTATCAGCATTTGCAATAAGTAACGGAATTTCAATGTTTTTATAAACAGTATAAGTAGGCTCTAAATGAAAAGATTGAAACACAAAACCTAAGTTTTTATTTCTAAATTCAGCTAATTGGTCATCACTTGAAGAATTGAAATTTATATCTTTAACAATGAGATCTCCATTAGTTGGTCTATCTAGTCCGCCTACTAAATTTAACAAGGTTGTTTTCCCGCTGCCACTTCTACCACATATTGCTATATAATCACCTTTGCCTATAGTTAAGTCTATATTTTTTAAGGCATAAAAATCCCCATATTTTCTCGTTATGTTATTGAGTGTTATCATAATTTACTTCCCCATGTTCTAATTTTCTTCTATTATACAAAATTTTGATAATAATGTAAAATATATACTTTATAACTACTTAATAACTAGCTTGTCCTAGTAAATACGACACCACCTGAAGTTATGGTAGCTCTATCGCCACTATATATTCCAAGATGCGGAGAAGCTAAATTCTCTCCATACCCCGTTTTGATCCCAGCCTTGTATGGTGCCTGATATGTTGCCATTCCTATTAAAGCTGACATCAAATGTACCATCTGTAGTAACATAAGCATTCCCAATCCTAACATTTGTAACCCTAGCTCTAGCAGTTCTATTATCTACATTAGTGCCAGACACTACTATTGTTGATATATTGTTTGCACATCTATATGTGCCATTTACCTCTGCATTGGTTGGTGGATTTGCACAGGCAGTAAGGGAAAAAGCCATAACGGCTACAACCATAATAATTAATAATAAACTTGTGCGTTTCTTCATAAATTTTTCTCCTTTTTGCTTTAACAACATTTCTTATGTGTTGCTATAAGTTTTTAATTTATATTAATTTGGACACACAGTGTATTAATCAAAACTAAATTCGCACCCTCCCTAAAATGCGAATAACTATTTTATTTTGACAAAATTCTTATGTATCAAAATTTCATAAAAATGGCATAGTAAATAAATGTCTATCCTATCATAATTTTATTTTTCAAAGTAAGCAAAATAGCTTGTCCAAAATTATCCTTCATAATAAAGAGTGTTTAGAAGTGCAAAATGTTACTTTTTTTGACAAAAATATTTTTTATTTTTTTAAAACAATATGAATAACGCAGTAATTTACGCTAGATTTAGTTCTCATGGACAAAATGAGCAGACTATAGATAGCCAGATTAGGATTTGCAAAGAATATGCACAAAAGCAAGGTTTGAATGTAATTCGCATTTATGATGGGGATAAGGCAAAGTCTGCAAGCAAAGAAACGGAAAAACGCAGAGAGTTGCATAAAATGTTTTCTGATGCCGAAACCAAAACATTTCAATATATAATCGTCTACAAACTAGATAGATTCGCTAGAAATAGAAATGAAAGTAGAATTTTTAAGTCAGAATTGCAAAAGCATGGTGTAAGAGTTTTGTCTGCTACTGAACATATTACTGATGATGAAGGCGGTGAATTATATGAGATGATTTTGGAGTGGAATGATGAAAAATATAGCCAGCGATTATCTAAAATAGTGCTTGAAGGACTAGATACAAGTGTGGGAAAAGGAACTTTTACAGGCGGATATTTAATTTATGGTTATAAGTTAATTGATAGCGGTATGCGTGCTAAAAAAGGTAGTGTCGTTCATAAGGTTATTGTTGACGAGGAGCAAGCGGAGTTAGTCAAATTTGTTTTTGAGGAGTACGCAAAAGGCACGGACAAAAAAGAAATTGCCGATATGCTAAATTCACAAGGGCATAGGTATAAAGGCAAGCTGTTTAAGGGCAGGACTTTTGATAGGTGGTTAAGCAATGATAAATACACAGGCGAGTTTGTTTTTGGCGGCAGAGAAGTAAAAAATATGTATCCGCAAATAATAGATAGGTTGCTATTTGAACAGGTGCAAGAAAGGCTAAAAAGAAATGCTTATTTTTCGGGTGCTAATTCTACAAAAGAGCCGTATTTATTGACCAGCAAATTACGCTGTGGGCATTGTGAATCGTTGATGACGGCAGACAAAGCAGTGAAAGCAAAAGCAATTTATAGGTATTATGCTTGCAAAAAAATGAGGGTATCTGAGTGCGACAAAAAGCGGGAAAATAAAGAGAGTTTAGAAAAGGATGTTGTTGAGATAGTTGTTAGATTTTTAAAAAAGCCAGAGAATTTAAATAAACTAGCTGACGATTTGATGGACTATCAAGAACAGCGATTGGGCGGTGATGGACTAAGAAGTTTAGAGGTTAGGATAAATAAGACACAACAAGAAGTCGAGGAACTAGCGGATGCGTTTGTCAAAGCTAAAAGCAGTTTATTGCAAAACACCATTGAAAAGAAAATGAATGATTTTGAAATGCTGCTTGATGACCTGCAAACACAAAAACATAAACTAGAATTAGAGCGTGGCAAGCGAATTACCAAAACAGACATCATTGATTGCATAGCAGATTTATTGCAAGGCGATACAAACCATTTAGACTATAGGCGCAAAATAATAGACAACCTCATTTCAGTAATATATATAAGCGATAATGGTTTGATTGTGCCATACCTAAAAACAAAAGACACAAAAATAGTATCCGAACCAAGCCTAGATACTACAAATAGTGTGTTAAATAACATTTTTGGAACAAATTTCGGAACAAATTTAGATGATAAAGAGCATTTTAGCAGTTCGACCTTGCTCCCCACCGCCCCGCCAAATGCGCCAAATCCGAACTCTTGTTCTGATTTGGCGTTTTCTTTTATAGTATAGGAAAAATCGTTTGTGAGAAATGTATAAGCTAACTCAAAAAAGCCGAACCTCTAAGTGAGGGAAGTGGGCTTTAGCCACCTTTTTTATTTCACTGTTGTTGCGGGTGTTGTTGTAATAAATCTACATTCTAGCAGTGGATGCGCATGGGAATCGTGATAGAATTTCTTTTTCAGTTCGATGGCATGATGGCAATCCCCCAATAATAACAAGTGGAGGAAGAACATTTAATAAGCGATAATTAACAAAATATCGCTTGATATTTTAGTGTGGTACTTATCGTATCTGTTTCTATATAGTGTATGGAGCTACAGTGCATGCTATATTTATTTGACATTTTTAATACTTAAATGATAGTATTTTCTTACGGCTAGGCTGACTATAAAAAAAGTAAGCTATGAGGTATAATATGTTTCAAATACAATTAAAAGGTATCTCAAAATCATTTGGGACGCTGAATGTTCTTGCGGAAGTTAGTCTTTCCATTTCAAAAAGTGAATTTGTTGCTCTATGCGGAAAATCTGGCAGTGGTAAATCTACACTGCTGAATATAATTGGTGCACTAGATAAGGCGGATAGCGGAGATCTTATTATAGACGATAAAAATATATTATTGCAAAGTGAAAATGAACTTGCTAATTTTAGAGTGTCTTCGTTGGGATTTATTTTTCAATCCTTTCACTTAGAGCCGACATATAGTGTTTATAAAAATATTGAGATACCGCTTTTAATTGCAAAAATGCCAAAGTCAGAGAGACAAGTCAGAATTAAAGAAGTTTTAGCTAAAGTAGATTTGCTAGATAAAATTAATCAAAAAACTTCTGTGTTGTCGGGTGGTGAAAAACAGAGGGTAGCAATTGCGAGAGCATTGTCAAATAATCCTAAAATCATTTTAGCAGACGAGCCAACTGGCAATCTTGATTTAGCAAACGGTAAAATGGTTATGGATATTTTAAGAAACTTGTCAAGCGAGGGTATCACTATTGTGCTTGTTACGCATAGTGAACACGATGCTGCAATGGCGGATAGAATCATTTATTTAAAAGATGGGAAAATAGATGCTAACAATACAAGAAATTAAAAAAAATATTAGCTTTTTTGTGATTATGATGCTAGTTTTGGCGCTATTATTATCGGCAGGTGTGAGTCTGTTCAATTTTTCATTTGAAATTAACCAAGAGCTTATTGCTAGTTTTGATGAGGTGTTTAGATTTGGTTATGAGGTAAGTATAGACGGTTTTCATCAAAACACTGATGAGTGGAGACAACAAGGTGTTTTGTATGCTGGGTATTGGAGTAGTTTTAAAAATGTTGAGGGATTAGATGATTTAACCATTATGTCTGGAGTTTTTCAATTTGAGGATAATTTGCCGCCTACTATGCAAAGGGCATATGATAAATATGATGATTTTTTAGTGGCAGGGCGGTTTTGGACGAGTATGGATAATGATAAGACAAATGGCAGGTTTCCTATATTCATTAGCGATGAGCTAATAGAGCAAGCTAGCAAAGCAGGAATACTTTTAAAAGTGGGCGATGAATTTAATCTGTTTATGAGAAAATTCATAGATGTTAGTGAATATCTTAAAATATTCAGACCATTTTTCATTGCAGGAATTTTTAAGCTGCAAGACAATGCTTATGCAAACCGCATTAATCATTCTATAATCTCTATAGCTGCTGAGTTATCGTTTAGAGAGGAATTAGGCGATGAGATAACTACAACCACTTTTATATTTGATAGTATAGAAAATTTAAGACTTTTTGAAAGAGAAGCAAACAGACAAGGATTAAGGTTTTATTCTTGGGTGCTAGAGCAAATAAGCCTTGTTGCAATGTTTAGCGGGATTTTTATAGTTGTTTCACTTGTTATATTGCTGCTTAGTGGTTTAATAGTTTTTATATATGCAAGTATGATAATAAACAAACGAATAAGTTTTATAGGTATATTAAAAGCAATGGGTATGACAAATTTTCATGTCACTAAAATATTTTTTTTAATACTTCTTATTGCTTTTGCACTTGCCTTTATATTAGCAAATATATTTTCTGTTATTATAAGCTCTCACTTTGCTTATTTAGCATACACGCTTTTTGATTTTAATATCAGGATAGGATTTAATTTAGTATCGCAGATAATTTTTGCGGGTGCAATAGTTGTCATAGCGTTTTTAGCAAGTGCATTATTATATAAAAAAATCAAAAAAATAAGCACAGCAAAAGTGCTGACGCTTAAAGAGTAGGAGGCAACATGCAAATTAAAGAGCAAATTAAATTAGCAGCCTACAACCTAACAAGGCACAAAAAAACAAGTGTCCAGTGTATTGTGATGATGACAGCAATTATTTTGATTGCGTCATTTTCAAGTTTTTTTATAGCCACGCTTGTTTTTCAATTGCAAGATTCGGTGGATATTTATTCTTCAACAAATTATATACAGGTTATAGCAATCGAAGATATAGGATTGCCAAACCAAGTGCAGTTAGCCCAACTTAAAAGTAAATTCCCGACCATTAATGATCATATTCTTCTGCGCTCGACATGGGATTTGATTGGAAATCCTTCGCACCATGTCATGATTGTTGATGGGATAAGACATTATGGTGATGGCTCGATAACAGACTTAAAAGAGAGATTTCAGATTGATTATACGGGTTCTGGCATATTCAATCACAATGTCATGCAGGAATTCAATTTAAGGTTTAGCGGGCAAGAGATTATTAAATACGGGCGTGATATACAAAATGCAGGTGAAATTTTGCTCCCGTATCATCTTGTTCGGGCATATAATTTAGATCCTCAATATTTATTAGATGCAGAAAACATTGTGTTTAGCGTTTCGCCAATATCTGGCGTACATGAACTTGACGAATGGGAAGTTTATAGCGGAAAGGTGGTGGGAATTTTTAATTCAAACTTTTTTGAATTGGGGTCGATAGAACATATTGGGGGTGGAGGGAATAGAATAAGATTTATTGCTGTTTTTATGAGTCCACATGAGGATGTGGAAACTATTTTTTCCAAAGAAATTCTTAGACTATTTTTGTCTGACACACAATATGCCGAAACAATTAGGCAACATATAGAGGATAATTTTTATGGTTTATTTGCCTCTTGGGGTAATCAAGCAATAGCAAATAGACTTGATTTTATAAATAGGATACGAATTTTTACGCAAAATATTATATTAGTTTTGTTGTTGACAATAGGACTTGCAATTTTATTTTTCCTTTACTCGGTTATAGATTATAACATAAAGCAAAAAGGCAGCTATTACGGCATGATGCGGGCAATGGGGATGAAGTCAACTGGGGCGATAAATTTTATTGAAATAATCATTTTATCTGTTTTATCAGTATTTCTTTCCGCCATTATTTTCTTCCCAACAGTTCTTGTACTAAATGGAATAGAGATAATATTCGATTTTTTCACACGCTTTTTCCTTGTGTCAAACGGACTTATAATAGGCCTTTCTTTTGCTGTAACTGCTTTAGTAGTAATCATAATCAACATTGCCATTGTTGCCATTAGTTCAAAACTGAGCACCTCTAGCTCTATAATAAAATCGCTGAGACTTTAAGAGAGTGTTTTTTCTTGCTTTTGTTTGTAGAGTTTTGTATCATTATAATAGTGAAAATAGCAAAACTGTAAATAGCAAAACAGCAAATAAATGCCAAGCAATATATCTTTTTTAGTAAAATGCAATACAAAATACTCTTTTCCGATTCTTATTAAGAAATTCTATTTTTCTATATTGGGTCATGTGCATTTAATGAAATATAAATAAAACTAAATCACCTCATAATCAAAATTATTCAAAAACACTCAAAAAAAGATTTTTAACTCTTTCGTTCCACATAAGTTAAGTAAAATGTCGTATTGTTGTGGTGAGTTTTGATTATTGCCTTAAAAGGTCCATAAAAACACCTAAATTAAAATAATCAAATCTCTATATTTGAAAAATGCTTAAAGGGTGAATAGTTGCTTGACTTAATTGTGGCAAAGATTGTATGAGGATAGTAGATAATTTTTAGGCAGGTTTTATAATTCAAAAGATTACATACAAAAGAATGGATTTAATATCTTGGGAAGAAAAACAAGTTGAAAGACTAAAAGTGTTAATGCTCATAAATCCAAAAATATGTTTGGAACAGCATCAAAAAGACTTGAAAGCATGCAAAGACTATCTTAATAATGAAAATATCAAAGACTTTGAAGAGTTACTAGTTTTTGCATTAAATAATGTTGAATGCTATTTGAAACATAATAAAAAACGCCTTGGAATAGAAAATGATTATTTAGATGTCTTAGGAGATATCAGTTTAACAGTATTGAAAAAATTAGCAACTTTTCGTGGCGGAAGTTTATTTTCTACTTGGGTGCGTGGAATCATGCGCTATGCTCTATTAAAGCATTATTCAAAAAAATGCAAATTAAATGAAACTAAATTGCCTGAAAATTTAGTAAGTAGGAACCAAATAGAAGAATTTGAAGGGCAAGAAAAAATAAGAGAGTATTTTTTGGTTCTGAATAAACAAGAGGCTTTTGTAATAAAGGCGATTGTTTTTAATGGTTATACTATAGAGTCGCTGGCTGACAAAATAAAAAGACCTATTGAAATGTTGCATAGCATTTATTGCAAGGGATTAAATAAAATTAAGGATAAAATGACAAAAAGAAATTGATATTGTGGTTGGTTGTGGGGCAACTAAGAGGTAAATTCGTCGGGCAAAATAAGCCCAAAAACTAGGCTTTTTGACCGATTTTGCCCCCCATTTTCACACATTGTATAATTATCACCCACCCGACCAACTTACCTTTAACAAGCACATTTTGCTATGCACCTGCAATATGAAACCACACGCTCATTACATATCAAATGGGGGTAGGTTTAATTTGACAGAAGAACTATTTTTTGCTACACTTAAACTGCTGTAATATGCCACATAAAAAATATTTTCCAAAAATGCAATTAGATGGCACTTTAAGTTGTATTATAAGTAGGAGGTATATCCAAATTATGAAGAAAAAATTTATTTCAATAATACTGGCAATAGCTATGATGCTAGCAGTTGGAGTAACACTAACCGCTTGCAATTCGCCGATTAGCCCATCTAGACCTAGTAACCTAAGGATTGATGGCACGCTTTTAAGATGGAATAGTTCTAACAGAGCTTATTCTGCAAGAGTATATGTCAGACGACCTAGCAACAATGATTTTGTTTTTATTACTACAGTCACAGCAGATGGACATGGGCATTGTTGTGAATTGACAGATGCAATTGGCATCAGATGGCTGGGTTTAGAGGTGGGCGACAACACCGTGAGGCTTGTCTCTCGTGCTTATAATTGGCGTGATGATGGCACTTACTCATATTCTAGTTCGGGAGCTGCTACTAAGCAATTTACTGTAAGTAGCATACAAGAAGAGCAAGCAACGCCGCCGCACATAACGACACCTGAAGAATTGTTTTTGGGCGGTGACTTAAATTTATTAGCGGGATACTCGCATATTTCTTTTAGAGGTCCCAATGATGATGAGTTTGTTCGTTTGCAAGGTGGAGTAAGTCATGGTGCTTTTATAGCAAATGAAATGCCTGCTTTAGAGGTTGGTGAAAATTCTTTCAAGATTATTAGAGTTGGCACATTGGCTAGACTTGAGGGGACAACACTGACAAACTTTACAAATTCCGAACCAGTTATTATTTTCGTTGTTATAGATGCGATAGATTATAGGCAAACTTCAGCAGCTAGTAACTTTAGAATAGTTGGCAGTGGAGCGGAGGCAAGACTGCACTGGGATGCTGGCAGCGAGATTAGACAAACAACCCTAAGAGTAAGACATCCTAGTGAAGACGAATTTTCTTACGGTGCACAAAACTTTAACAATTCTTCGCAGCTAATTTGGATGAATTTAAGGCAAGGTGATAATGACATCAGGGTTAGAACTTCGGGCGGTGCAGACAGACTTGAAGGGACGATGCTAGTAAGATATATCCATAACGACTCATATTATACGATTAGAGTTGATAGGGAACAGCAGGTGGCAACGCCTAGCAATTTTAGGATCGAAACTATTCATGGCGAATTAGCGCTAACTTGGAATAGAGACCCAGCAACTAACGGGAACAGCATTTCGTCACTCGCAACAGAAATTGAGGTAAGAAATCCTGGCGAAACGGAATTTAGACGTGCTCCTATGGGTGGAGTATTGCACAGCGTATCTTTAAGACCAAGCTCTAGCTTAGATTCATGGATATTGCAAGGCGAAAACATTGTTAGAGTTAGATTGCACACTAATAATGTAAGTATAGTGGGTGGGGTTGCGACAAGATACATTTCATCAAATTGGGGATATGTGATCCTAGTGCGAAATTCTCGTGGCAATATTGCGGTCAAGTAATGATATAATTCAACAAAATCCCCGACTTATTGACCCAAGACAACTAATGGGAAAGTTTGTCGGGGCAAAACAAGCCCAAAAACGACCCAAAATAAGCATTTTTAACCCTGTTTCAACTCATTTTTTAGCAACGACTTTCACCTACCCGACAACTCTCCATAAACCAAGCCTTTTTTGCTATGCACCTATATATAAACCACACATTCCGAGTATATCAAATAGGTTGTAAACACAGCCGCATAACACCGTCCGAATGAGTGAATTCATTTGCGTTTAAGCTAAAGCTGTGCTATAATAAAATAGTAAAAATAAAATAGTGAAATCGCTTGTGCGAAAAACTTTTAACTTTTTTCAAAAAAAGGCACAACAAAGCTGCATTTTGAGTTGTATTGGCAGCAGAGGGCAGAAGTCTATGATTGATTGTAGTGTTTTGATACAAGGAAGGAAAACTTTGTGACAGAAAGCAATATAGTAGAAGAAAAAGAAAAGGACAATTTACAGCCCAAAAACAGAGTTGGAATAAGGGCGATGATGCTTGGTGCATTTTTAGTCGTTGCTTTTTGTATGCCAATGATTAGCTTTGGCTGGTGGTATTGGGAAAATAGCATCACTATATTTAGAGTTTTGTATAACGGTAGTCACATGACTATTTTTAATGTTGCGGCGGTTTTTGGACTAGTTTGACTTATATTAGGTGCAGCGTGTTTAGTTTTAGGGTTTCTAGTATGCAATAAATTTAAACATCCGAAAGTGACAAAAGCTATAAAAACATTGGTCATTTCAGCTTATGCGATTGCTTTTGTCTCTTTAATTTTATGGGTTTTTTCTGGGCTTGAGGATGCTAAAAACTTTGAAACAAGCGACGGAGGTGAAGAAAACTTGTTAGCCATTAAATTTTATTCGTTTATAAATCTAATGAGTTGTAAAACCAGATATTATACAGAGGAGCAAGATCACTAGATAATTATGATAGAGAACATTGACATTGAAAAACTTCACACAACTCCTTTAGGGATTGAGCGGATTAAACGCAATCTTGACTTAAATGATTGTGATGCTGTGGTATTTTGCAAAGAGCAAGTAGCGCAAGCGGATGAGATAATTAGAAAAGGCAAGAACTGGTATGTTTATATTGGAGATATCATTATAACAATTAATACACATAGCTACACAATTATAACGGCACATAATTTGAGTTGATATTGCTAGTGTGTAAAAAATTACAACGATAACATTTCAAGCTGTTTGAAGAGGTGGCGGTTATTTTGCTACAGTCACAAAAACAGGTTCGCTTTCGGCTTTGCCCTTAAAAATCTCGTATTGAGTAACTTTGACAATGCTGCCAGCAGGCAACTCGTCCATTACCAAAACATGCCATTTACTCTCATTGTCTACCCAGCCGCCAAAAATATTTCCGCAAGGGAAGCGGGCTTGAACCAGTGCGTCAGGAATGCCCATTCCGTCAATGCGCTTTGCATTTGTACGAACAGGTTCAAACACAATAGGCTGCATTGTTTGCTCATTAGCTTGCGGCAAGACAATTACTTTTATAGGGTCGCTTACAATTTGCTCGCCCAGCTTAAGTTGACTGACAGTTAGCACTTGACCACGCAGCAAAATCACAGGCGAATTTATATACCAGCCATTGCCCATCTGCACATGAGTTGTAATGGTGTAGCCATTAGGCAGAGTGATGAAAATTTTTGAGCCGGGATACACTCCTGTTCCTGATATCACATCTGTCATCTCATGTATGGGGTTAACTTTTGGTTGCGGGCTTTTATGTTGTCCAAAGTGCCTGTCATCATCAGAGCAGCAACAGCAGCAAGGGCGGCAGCAGCGAGGACAACATAAATTGAATAATCTGCACATTAAAAAATCCTCCTTAAAACATAGCACTAAAACATGATGCTATGTAAAAAGAGGAATCTATTAACAATATATTCTAAATTTACAAAAAGGAAACAAAAATCATGAGTAAACAAGCAATCAAAAAAGCAGAAGAAATTATAGCTTCTCAAACAGTAAAAAACGGAACATTCAACGGTGAGTTTTGCTCGCTGGTTTTGTTAGACCATGAGGGTTATCCAACGGCTTCAGTGTTGACAGCGGCAGCATCAGACGGCATAAAGTATGTCTATTTTTGTACGGGCACGGATTCTAATAAATATAAGCGTACTTTTGCCAACCCAAAAGCATCGGTGCATTATGGTACGGGTGAGCATAGCATTACCCTTGTCGGCGAAATTGAAATCCTAACTGATGAAGATTCAAAAAAGAAGTTTTGGTATGACGGACTAGCAGAGCATTTCCCACAGGGTGCAACTGCTGCAAATTATGTAGTTCTGAAATTTACAACTAAGCGCTATATGCTGTTTGTTGATTGGGAAGAAACTGAAGGAGTTGTTTAATGGCTACAAGTATTTTTGATGCACCAGAAAAGGTAATTTTTATAAACGATGAATGCACGCCCAAAAAACCTGCAAACAGCAATGGCGGGTCTGGGCAAAGTCCCTTTTTTAATGACAAGGCGATAGAACCTAACGATGCTATGGTAGAAATGGCGCTTGGTAGTGTGATGCCGCTATGGAATAAGCTGCAAAGCCATGTCGCAGAAAATTACAGCGGGCTAGTGAGTGAATGGAAAATGTATTCTAAAAAGGCAGGTTGGTCGTTGGTTTTTAAGTTAGCCAAACGCACATTATTCTATTTTGTGCCGTGTGAGAATCATTTTATAATTGCGTTTGTTTTAGGTGAAAAAGCTGTTAAAACTGCACTAGAATCCTCTATATCGCAAAAGGTTAGGCAAGAAATGTCTGATGCGGATATTTGTGTCATGGGTCACTCGTTTTTTGTTTATATCAAAAGTGAAAAAGACTTAGGTGATGTGAAAACGCTTTTGAAAATTAAAGAGGGAGCAGTTTAGTATGAATTACCAAGATTTTATTATGGCGCTAAATATCGAGCAGTTAGCATTTGTAGAAGACCTAAATAAGTATTTGATGGATAGCGGCTGCAAGGCTAGCTTTGAAGAAAAAAAGTCAGGAATGATAGCATCGTATAAATTCGGCAAACCACCAAAGGCTTTAATTTATATATTTTTTAAAAAGGACGGAATGCTGGTTAGAATCTATGGAGAAAATTTGGATAATTACCGAGATTTCCTAAACACACTGCCCAGTCAAATGGTAAAAGAAATAGACGGGGCTAGTGTTTGTAAGCGCCTAGTAAGTAATGGGTGCAGCCCAAAATGCACAGGATATGATTTTATGATTGATGTCAAACACTTTCAAAAGTGCAGATATAACTGTTTTGAGTTTTTATTAATAAACGAGACAGCATCATATATAAAGACCTTTGTTGAAAAGGAATTAACTGCAAGAGGATAGGAGAAAAATTATGAAACTACAAACATTTACTTATGTGGATGGCATAGACGAGGCAGTAGCGTTTTATCTGAAAGTTTTTGATGCTATGGTAAAAGAGTCTTATCTTAATAAAGACGGCACATATAACTTGTGCGAAATAGGTCTAGCTAGGGGCATATCTTTTTGGGTGGCAGAGCGCAAAGGGATTTCGGCTATTGAAGGTGATGTCAACACAGGCAACATAATGCAAATGTGTGTACGCTATGATAAAACCGATATAGCAAAACTTGAAAAAGCATATCAAATGCTAAAAGAAAATGCACTAAACTTAATTCATTCGCTGCAAGCAGCGCCTTGGACAAGCCATTCTTGCGATCTTATTGACAAATACGGTCTGCGCTGGTGCTTAATGGTGGGATAGCTTATGACAAAAGAACAACTAATAAAAGATTGTTTGCAATTAGAGGGTAGTTATCTTGACCACCCGTATGGTGAATTTGCCGATGTTATAAAAAATAAATCAGGCAAGAGTTTTGCTGTTATTGGTATTTTGACTGATAAAGATATTGCATCTATAAAAAAGAATTGCGATTCAAATGTTCTTATAGAAGCTGGCAACATCAACATAACAATGAAGTGTCCGCCTGAATTGATTCATCCGTTTAGAGAAAAATATACAGCACTAATTCCTGGTTATTACAGCAATAAAAATCATTGGAATACGATAATTCTTAATAAGGATGTTCCGTATGAGGAAGTCTTAAAAATGGTTCAGTTAAGCTATGATTTGGTAGTGTCAAAAGGAAATAAAAATGGTTAAAACAACAGTCAAAATTTATGACGAAAAATGTGATGCTGACGCAATATTTGAATTGACGCGAGCAGAAGGCGATTGGACAGATTGCTGCGGCAGCACCGAGAGTGAGGCTAGATATAGGATTGCATTAAACAAGTGCATAACCTATGTTTTGTATATAGACGGCAAGTGTGCAGGATTTATCCGCGCAAGAGATGACTTTGGTTTTGGAACATATATTCATGACCTGTTAGTCGGCAAAAATTTTCGAGGCAATTATTATGGTAAAATGTTAATTAATCAAGTTTGTGAAAAAGTAAAAGGCACAGTTTATGTCATGAGTGATGTTGACGACTACTACAAAAAATGCGGTTATGACCAAATTGAAGGAAGAATCATAACCGTCAAAAAATAAGGGATTAGACAATGATTAAAGCAAACACAATTGAAGAATATATTGCTCAGCAGACTGCGGATAGCCAAGCGGTGATAGATAAAATGCGGACCTTAATAAAAGAGTGCGCTCCTGATGCTGAAGAGAAAATAAGTTTTAGAATGCCCGCATACATGATAGGGAAAAAGGTCATTGTTTATTTTCACACAGCTAAGACACACTTAGGCTTTTATTCATTGCCAGAGGGGGTTGAAGCATTCAAGGATAAGTTGACGGATTTTAAGACCGCTAAAGGCGTTGTTCAGTTTCCATATAAAAATATTCCTTATGACTTGATAAAAGAAATTGTTATGCATAGAATGAAGGCAATAACCAACAAGTAGCTGCGGCATTACAAGTTAGTCTATAAGTCTTGGTAAAATTAAAATTATGAATTATAGAAAAGCAACAATTAAAGATAAAGAAGTGTTGGCGCATATGATGACGCTGTTGCATGATGAATTGCCATTGCAAGAAGCTCTTGACGAGTATGAATATTTTTTAAAGAATGGAGTGTTTTTTGTAGCGTGTGATGGGAATGAAATTGTCGGATATGTTCATGGGGTTATAAGAACAGATTATGTTGAAGGGAGTGAGCAGTATCAGAATCCCAAAGTTGGCTATATAGAAAGTTTATTTGTTTTGTCAGAATACCGCAAGCAGGGGATTTCACGAAAACTTTGCAAGATGCTAGAGGATTGGTCTATAGAGCAAGGTGCAGTAGAATTTGCATCTGATGCTTACGCTGATAACACTGATAGTATTGAATTTCATAAAGCAATAGGTTTTGAAGTGAGCAGACCAATAGTTGGTTTTATAAAGAAGTTAAAAAAATAATTCTCAATCAACTATAATTTTGTAGCTAGTTCAATATTCTAAACTACCCTCTGAATAAAATTGATAAAAATTTATAAGATACGATTTTTTCAGTCTTTTTTTGACTGCATCGACACTCTTCTTTGAACATAGTAAAAATATCCTTGCATCACTATATGAAACGAAGCAAAGTTAAGTTTAGAAAAGCCGAAAAACTGGAGAGGGGTATTTATTAAGTTTTTATTTGGTACTCATCTAAAATTTTTCGTTGTCCATAGATAATAATTTTATCCAATTATAAGATTTATCAATCGATCTTTAACAACAATGACTTTTTTTATTTGCTTGCCAACTAAAAGTGCTGTCACCTTTTCATCGAGTTTAGCCGCCTCTTCAATTTTTGTATTGTCCCAATCAGTGCCAATCATAATTTTAGAGATTATTTTTGAGTTTACTTGAACTGCAATCTCTACTTGTGCTAATACTAGCTTGCTTTCATCGCAAACAGGATATTTTTCATTAAAGATAGATGTTTTGTGTCCCAATCTCTTCCATAGTTCTTCACAAAAATGCGGGGCAAAAGGGGCTAATAATTTGACTAAATTGAATGTTGTATCACGCAGAGTATCTAATTTATCATTAAATTTATACATTGCATTGACTAATTCCATGATTCTAGCAATAGCCGTATTAAATGAAAAATTTTCAATGTCCTTATTGGCATTTTTTATTGTATAGTTTAAGGTATATTCTAATTCAGATGATAGAGTGTCGCCACTAGGTGATGCAGAAATTACCATATCAACCAGCCTCTCAACCCTATCCAAAAATTTGGCAATTGATTTGATTCCTTCGTCATTCCAAGGACCTCCTTCTATATAAGAAAATGCAAAACATAAATACATTCTTAAAACATCTGCTCCATATTCATCAATATATTTATCTGGGTTGACTATATTGCCTTTTGACTTCGACATTTTTTCACCATCAGGACCTAAAATCAATCCTTGATGTACTAAAGATTTGAATGGCTCATTAAAATTTATTAAACCTATATCACGCATGGCTTTTGTAAAAAATCTAGCATATAATAAATGCATGCAAGCATGCTCTGCGCCGCCTATATATTTATCTACAGGAAGCATTTGATTAATCAATTCACTATTGAAAGCTTTCTTTTTGTTGTTTACATCGGGGTATCTTAAAAAATACCAGCTAGAACATACAAAAGTATCAAGCGTATCAGCGTCTCTTTTAGCTGCGCCGCCGCATTTAGGGCATTCTATATTAATAAAATTGTTATGATAAGACAGGGGAGAATTTGCTCTTTGTTTTAAGTCTACATCATAAGGCAATTCAACTGGTAAATCTTTATTTTTAAGCGGAACAGCGCCGCATTTATCGCAATGCACAATAGGGATAGGGCAGCCCCAATATCTTTGCCTTGATATTGACCAGTCTCTTAATCTATAATTTATTTTTTGTCCGCCAAAGCCGTCTTTTTTTAAAAGTTCTGCAATTTTTGTTCTTGCCGCATCACTGCCCAATCCATCAAATTCATTGCTATTAATCAATATTCCATCATCCACAAAAGGCAATTCTCCGCCCTCTATTACTTTTTTAATATTCAAGTCATATTTTTTAGCAAAATCATAATCTCTTTTATCATGTGCAGGAACTCCCATAACTGCACCTGTGCCATAGCTATATAAGCAGTAATCAGCAATATAGATTGGGATTTTTTCATTTGTGAATGGATGTATACAATAACTGCCTACAAAAACACCTGTTTTATCACCTTTATTTTCTTGCCGCTCGATGTCACTTAACTTAGCTGTGCTACCTTTATACTCTTTGACTTGTTTAATTTTATCTTGGGTTGTGATTATGTCTACCAAAGGATGCTCAGGTGCAAGTACTATATAGCTTACACCAAAAAGAGTGTCTGCTCTAGTAGTAAAGATTTTAATTGTTTGGTCTTTATTTGATTTAATATCTATATTAAACCCTATTTCACATCCAATAGATTTGCCAATCCAATTTCTTTGCATTGCTTTTGTTTTTTCTGGCCAATCAATCGTGTCTAATCCGCTTAATAATTCTTCTGCATAATCAGTTATCTTAAAAAACCATTGCCGCATGTTTTTCTTTATTACGACACTATCGCATCTTTCGCATGCTCCGTCTTTGACCTGTTCATTAGCTATAGCGGTATTGCATGATGTGCAAAAATTGACAGGTGCATCCTTTTGATATACCAAACCTTTTTTGTAAAAATGCAAAAATATTTCTTGAGTAAATTTATAATAGCTTGGATCAGAAGTAACTATTTCATAATCCCAATCATACATGCATCCTAAAGCCTTCAATTGCTCTTGCATTTTTGTTATATTAGAATTTATACTGTCTTTAGGATGAATACCTGTTTTTATTGCATAATTTTCAGCAGGCAAACCAAAAGAATCAAACCCCATAGGCTGAAAAACATTGTATCCTTGCATTTTTTTATGTCTGGCAAATGTATCACTTGGTGCAAAATTATAAGTATGTCCAATGTGCAAGTTTGCACCAGATGGGTATGAGAACATTTCTAAAACATAATATTTTTGTGACAAGTTTTTTTTGTCAAACTTGTCATTTTTTAGTTTTAGCCATTTATTTTGCCACTTTTTTTCTATTTGTTTATGATTCATAATAATTAGTGTATAATTTTATTGTTAAATTGTCAACATAAAAAATGACGGTTAAAATAATATGTCTAAATTTAATTGGAAAAATCTTATAATAATTTTATGCATAACATTATCAATAGTGTTTATTTTATTGTTGATTAAAATAAATACTATATATGCTGATGGCTTTGAGGAAAATATTAAAATCATAGCTTGCTATGAAGAAACTTTAGAAGAAAAAAAAGATTTTATTAAGTGGATAGATTTTAAAGTGGATTCTAAATCACTTAAAGCAGTATTAAAATTTTGTCAAGAATATAGGCAAAAAGGTGTTGAATTGGATTATAGTCAAATTTTAGCATATTTGACTATAAAAAATTCTAATAAATTTTCTTTATCATCTACTGAAGCTAATTTAAAAAAATTGCGCATTCATTTAGATGGCGGCGGTACTATTGATGATATATATCAAGACAATAAATACTATCAAAGAAATTTAGAGAGCTATAAAGCAATATTTGATGGAATAGTCGGAGATTTTAGAAAAGGTCAACTAGAAGATGGTGAATATAATATTAAAGATGATATTGAATATGGTATAAAAGCTTTTTTTCCTATAGCTTATGGTTTTGATTTTACTCATTATGATGACTTTGGGGCTAATAGGTCCTATGGATATAAAAGGCGGCACTTAGGTCATGACTTTATGGGACAGGTAGGCACTCCTATTGTTGCAATTGAAGGAGGAGTTGTGACTGAATTAGGTTGGAATAAATATGGCGGATGGCGGATAGGAATTAAATCATTTGACCAAAAAAGATATTATTATTATGCACATTTAAGAAAAGATAAACCTTTTATAGCTGATTTGAGTTTAGGGGACAAAGTGCTGGCGGGGCAAGTGATAGGGTATTTGGGTCACACAGGATATTCTGATAAAGAGAATACTAATTTAAAAACAGGCAGCCCTCATTTACATCTAGGGCTGCAAATAATTTTTGATAAATCGCAAGAAAAAGGGAGCGGTGAAATTTGGATTGATTTGTATGGAATTTGTAATTTTTTAATTGGTGAACGGGCTAAAGTGATAAGAGATAATAATACAAAAGAATGGATGTCTTTGAGTATAAAAACTTAAAAGCAAAATTTTTTTAGCTGTCATTTATCTATTTAATATATTTTTGTTTCAATATTTTTTTACTGCTGCTCTATACTATCCCATCTTCATCCCAATATACCTTATCAATTCGTCCTGCCAGCATTTTTTTACTTTCCAGCATACTATGAATATATCGATTAAGTGTAAATCCTGCGCTTTTGTGCCCTAAAACTTCACTTACTGTTTTAATATCCGCCCCTAGTTCTATTGCTTTAGTTGCAAAAGTATGCCTTAATGTGTGGAAACTTCCATAATTTATTTCACACTTTTTTAAGATAGCTTTAAATGCATATTGATATGAATGTGTAGGAATTCGTTTTCCGTCCAGTCTTGCTACAATAAACTTAGACAGACTGTCTTTTTTATGTTCTCTTAATAATTCTAACAGTCCATCAGGCAGGACAACTGTTCTGTAGCTGGATTTAGATTTTGGAGTGCAGTATATAAAATCATAACTGCTGTCAGCGTCACTTTCTATCTTGCAATAATAAGCGCTTGACTGAATCTTGATTAATCCTTTTTCAAAATTCACATCATTCCACTGCAATGCAAGCACTTCGCCTAATCTCAATCCTGTGTATAATGCAATTAATATTCCCACATCTTGCTTTCGCCCCCGAGTATAGCAATATTCAACAATTTTTCTTTGAGCATCTTTATCAAAAGCGGTTGCAATATCTATATTATTATGCAAGTCTGCTTTATAATGTTTTCCAATTAACCGCTTTACCTTAATCATCAAATTCACATCTATCAAACCTTCAGCATACTCCACCACTAAATTTAAAATTCTCTCAATTAATCGCAATGAAGAAGGAGATAATCCTAGTTTATTTTTTTCATTTCCTTTAGTGGCTGCAAATTCAAAAAAATCCCGCAGCTTATATTTATCAATATCTTTAATTTCAAATGCACCTAAATGCTTTGAAATATGTCGCCTAACTATACTTTCGTAAGTAACAAAAGTCCTAGGTTTAACATTGCTTTTTGTGGCAATCAGCCATTCATCTAATAGTTTTTTAAACATCATAAGTAAAATAACTCCTTAATAATAATTATATTTAACCAAGCTCACAAGGTCAAATTTTAATATAGCTGTGTGAAAAATATTTTACATGTGCCACATAAAAAATATATTTATAATTGTTGCCCATAACAGCAGAGTTAAACTCATTATAATGCAAAATATTGCAGCGGATTACCCAATTACAACAAAAAAATGGGTACAAAAATCGTATTCACAAAAAAATCGCCTATCAAAGCGATTGTATTAAAAATCATTAAAAAACTTTGTATTTAATTACTAGTTAAATACAAAAA
>WRAF01000009.1 GCA_009780325.1 Bacillota bacterium
AGTGGTTTTTATTTAGTGGTTTTTATTTTTAGCAATCCAATTAAAATTTTGTCATGCTGTAAGCATCTCATCATTATTTAAAAAAGATATGCTTTATTTAACCATATGGGTTACTGAATAAGTTTAATGTTTTAAAACAAGGCACATCAAATACACTTGACAAGTTTATACTACACAACGAATTAGTGCAGGAATAATTAGCAGATATGAGGATAGCAGATTTTATAGTAATGAGAACGGTGAAGCCCCAATTTTATAGTGCAAAGCTGAAAAAATCTTAAATCTTTGCTATAAAAAATTTTTTATAAAATCTACAAAAATAGCGATAAATCGCTTGACAGGGCGTTCTATAAAGAGTATTATGGATAAGTTGTGCTTTTTATGCACAATTATTTTTGATGGGGATTTTAGCACGCCCGACCTCGTGGCAAGTGACTTAAAATCAAAGACAAGGAGTATCAATGGCTAGCCAAAAGATAAGAATCAAACTAAAAGCTTATGATCATGATTTGATTGACAAAAGTTCAACCAGAATCATTGAAACAGCTAGACAAAGCGGCGCTAAAGTTAGTGGTCCTATTCCTCTTCCTACAGATAGGGAAGTAGTCACAATTTTGCGTGCTGTCCACAAATATAAAGACAGTCGTGAGCAGTTTGAAATGCGTACGCATAAAAGATTGATTGATATTTTTAATCCGTCAACAAAGACTGTGGATAGTCTGATGAAGTTGGACTTGCCTGCGGGTGTTGATATACAGATTAAGTTATAATTCTGTCTTTAGAGTTGACAGATGAGATTCTTTGCTTTAATCTAAGAGAGCGACGAGAGCTATAAAAAAATTAAGACATCATTAATTATACATTATGTATTATCATTATGTGTTAATACAAAGAGGAACTACCATGCAAAAGGCTATTAACAAGGCTATATATGGCCGTAAAATTGGAATGACCCAAGTTTTTGATGAGGCTGGGCTTATGATTCCTGTCACTGTTGTAGAAACTGCGCCATTGACAATTTTACGCAAAAAAACTGTAGAAAGAGATGGATATTCTGCCCTAGTTTGTGCATTTGAGGACATTAATGAGCGTAGACTTACTAAGCCGGAAGCTGGTGTTTTTAAAAAGGTCAAGCAACCTGCAAAAAAACTAGTAAAAGAGCTTAAGTTGTCGGCAGATAAATATGAAGTGGGCGCAATCATTGATTGTGGAATTTTTCAACAAGGTGATTTTGTTGATGTGAGCGGCACTTCAAAGGGTCATGGTTTTGTTGGACCTATCAAAAGATGGAATCAGCATAGACTGAAAGAAACTCATGGTACAGGACCAACTGTTAGAAAGGGTGGTTCAAATGGTATGAGATCAGATCCGTCTAGGGTAATGAAAAATATGAGAATGGCAGGGCAGTGGGGTAATGAAAAGGTGACTGTGCAAAATTTAAAAGTAGTGAAAGTGGACAAGGGTAGAAATGTAATTTTGATTATGGGTGGTATCCCAGGGCCTAAGGGCGGGCTTGTGACCGTAACAGAAACAGTTAAATAAATTTGACATCATTATAATATGGAGTTTACCATGCCAAGCATAAATGTATTAAATCAAAAAGGAAAACAAGTCAGCGTTTTAGAATTAGACGGCAGTGTTTTCGGCAGAGAATATAATGAATCTGTGATTCATCAAGTTATCGTGGCTCAGCAAAATAATGCTAGGCAGGGTACAAAGTGCACTCTTACTCGTACAGAGGTTAGGGGCGGCGGACGCAAACCTTGGCGTCAAAAGGGTACGGGTCGTGCTAGACAGGGTTCTATCAGATCACCTCAATGGGTGGGTGGTGGAGTAGTTTTTGCTCCTAAACCTCGTGATTTTAATCAAAAAATCAACAAAAAAGTTAAAAAATTAGCTTTATGTACAGCTTTAAGTGCTAAGTTGGATGCTGGAAATTTGATTGCTGTTGATAAGTTTAAATTTGGTGAATTAAAAACAAGAGAGATGGTAGATATTTTAAAAGCGTTGAAAATTGATAAAAGAGTATTAATTGTCACAAATGGCATGGACGAAGAGGTCAAAAGAGTGGCGGCAAATATTCCAAATGCAAGGACTATTGCGGCTGAGTTGATTAATGTATACGATTTAGTTGCAAATGCAAAATGCTTGATGACTGTTGAAGCAATTAATAAAATCCAAGAGGTTTATAAAACACAAGAGGAGGCGGGTGAATAATGAATGCGTATGATATAATTAAAAAGCCTTTATTAAGTGAAAAATGTTATGCGGGCATCGCTGTCAAAAAATATGGATTTTTAGTAGACAGGCGTGCGGATAAAGTGCAAATAAGAATTGCTATTGAAGAAATTTTTGGTGTTAAAGTCGAAAAAGTTAATACAGTCAATTTAAGAGGTAAGCTTAAAAGACAAGGCAAGCATTCTGGGTACACTCCTAAAATAAAAAAAGCTTATGTACAATTATCGGCATCATCTAAGCCGATTGAATTCTTTGAGTCACTTTCTTAAAGTGAATAATTGAAGAAAGTTTTGTTTTTACAGTTATACCTTGAATTATTAAATTTATCCTTAATTATGCATTGTGCATTGGAGAAGAAACCATGTCAATAAAAAGATATAGACCCATTACGCCTGGTCAAAGGTTTAAAACAACGGCAGGCTTTGATGAAATAACTACAAATAAACCTGAAAAGTCTCTTTTAGAGGTTAAGAAAAAAACTGGCGGCAGAAATAGTTATGGGCGCATTACGGTCAGACACATTGGCGGTGGAAATCGTGTCAAATACCGTATTATAGATTTTAAACGCAATAAAGATGATATCCCTGCTAAGGTAGCTACCATAGAGTATGATCCAAATAGAACGGCATATATTGCGCTTTTGCATTATGCTGATGGTGAAAAAAGATATATCTTAGCGCCATTAGGTGTTGGTGTGGGTGATGTACTGTATAGCGGTAATAATCATGATATTAAGGCGGGTAATTGTCTTCCTATGTCATCTATCCCTGTTGGTACAATGCTTCACAATATTGAGATGCAGCCGGGCAAAGGTGGTCAAATAGCAAGAAGTGCAGGAAATGCAGCACAACTTATGGCAAAAGAAGGCAAGTATGCTACTTTAAAAATGCCAAGCGGTGAAATGAGATTGATTCCTGCTTCATGCAGGGCTACAATAGGTCAAGTTGGCAATTTAGAACATGAATTGATTTCATTGGGTAAAGCAGGCAGAAAAAGACATATGGGTATTAAACCTACCGTAAGGGGTGTTGTTATGAATCCATGTGATCACCCGCATGGTGGTGGTGAGGGTAAATCGCCAATCGGTATGCCGTCTCCTGTTACACCTTGGGGCAAGCCTACTTTAGGGAAAAAGACTAGAAATAAACGTAAAACAAGCAGCAAATATATAATTAGACGTATTAATTAATTGATTTAGGAGCAAAAAATGAGCAGAAGTTTAAAAAAATCGCCTTTTGTTGATAAAAAATTATATGACAGAGTATTAGCACAAAAAGATAGCATGGATAAAAAACCTATCAAATCATGGTCAAGGGCATCAACAATTTATCCTGAGTTTATTGGTTGTACTATTGCTGTTCATAACGGCAAAATTCATGTTCCTGTGTATTGCACAGAAGAAATGGTAGGTCATAAACTTGGTGAGTTTGCTCCTACTAGGACTTATAAAGGGCATGCTGCGGATAAAAAATCTAAAGGCAGATAAGATAAATCAAGGACATCTTTAAATTGTGCACTCAAGTATTTTGTTGTTAGTGCATAGGAGAAAATCATGGCTAAACGCATAAAAGAAAAAGCGGCAAAAATAGCGGAGACTAGAGAAAAAAGACCGCATGCACATGTTAAAAATATTAGGATATCGCCTTTTAAAGCAAGGGCGGTTATTGATACGGTTAGAGGCAAAAGTGTTAACGAGGCTATCGCCATTTTAGAGAGCACTCCAAAGTCAACTAGTCCTGTTGTATTAAAGCTTATTAAAAGTGCAACGGCAAATGCTGAACATAATATGGGCATTGCGAGGATTGATTTATATATTGCGGCAATTTATGCTGATCCTGGTCCTACCTTAAAAAGAGCTATGCCAAGAGCAAAAGGACGTAGCTATGCTATATTAAAACGCACTTGCCATATCAGTGTAATCTTAGATGTGAAAGGCAATTCGCTTTTGACTAGTAAATTAGAAGATTATCATAAACCTGTTCCTAAGAAAACTGAGAAAAAAGAAATAGAGCCAAAGGCAAAAACGTCTGCAGCTAAAAAACCAGCAGCAGCTAAAAAACCGATAACAACTACTGTAAAAAGAGAAAAAACTGAGACTGCTGCTAAAGCAACCGACATAAAGGAGGATAACAACTAAAATGGGTCAAAAAGTCAATCCTATCGGTCTTAGAATCGGCATCAATAAAGAATGGAATGCGCAGTGGTACGCAAATAAAAAAGATTTTTCAAAATTTTTGCTTGAAGATTATAAAATCAGAGAGTTTATAAAAAACAAATATTATACTTTTGGTATTTCTAAAACAACTATAGAGCGTGCTCAAGGTAAAGTTATTGTGAATATTCATACATCAAAACCAGGTATGATTATTGGGCAAAAAGGTGCAGGCGTTGAAACTTTGAAAAAGGAATTAGCAAAGTTTGTTGACGGAAAAGCATTAAGTATCAACATTTTAGAAGTCAAAAGAATTGATATGGATGCAGTGCTTGTTGCAGAATCAGTTGCTGCTGCATTAGAAAAAAGAGCATCTTTTAGACGCACTATGAAGCAAGCAATGTCTAGAGTTATGCGTAGCGGTGCCAAAGGTGTTAAAATCATGGTTTCAGGCAGATTAGATGGTGCTGAAATTGCTAGAAGTGAAAACTATCATGAGGGTTCTATTCCTCTTCAGACATTGCGTGCTGATATTGATTATTCAGAAGCAAGAGCAAACACTACGTTTGGTGTGATAGGTGTTAAGGTTTGGATATATAAAGGGGAGCTTATTGGTAAACCTCAAAAAGAAGAGCAAGGTAAAAGAGAGCCAAGACAAAATAGAGAATAATTTTTAATGTTTAATGAGGCAGATTATTTTAAGTCAAATACTAAGACAATGGCACATCATGATAATTATCATTAAAATTTAGACATCATTCATTATGTATTATGCATAGTGAATTGGAGAAAACAATGTTAATACCTAAAAGAGTTAAAAGAAGAAGAGTTCACAGAGGCCGCATGACAGGCAAAGCTACCAAAGGTAATGAGGTTACCTATGGTGAGTTTGGTATCGCTGCTGCAAGCCCAGGCTGGATTACTTCTAGACAAATAGAATCTGCTCGTATTGCTATGACAAGGCATATCAAAAGAGGTGGTAAAGTTTGGATTAAAATTTTCCCACATAAACCAATTACTAAAAAACCTGCTGAGACCAGAATGGGTAGCGGTAAAGGTAGTCCAGAGTTTTGGGTTGCGGTGGTTAAACCTGGCAAAGTTATGTTTGAGTTAGCTGGTGTTAATGAAGCTTTAGCTAGAGAAGCGCTTAGACTTGCTACTCATAAATTGCCTGTTAAGTGTAAAATCATTAAAAAAGGCGATACTATGAGTCCAGATGACCCTAATTATGAGGCATTTGTTGCATCTAAAACTATTAAGGCTAAATCAACTGAGGAGGCTAATGCATAATGAAAACAAACTATAATGAATTTAAAAATGATGAGTTAAACATCAAATTAAAAGAATTAAAACAAGAATTATTCAATCTTAGGTTTTCACATGCATCTGGTCAGTTGACAAACCCGCTTCAAATGGTTAAATGTAAAAAAGATATTGCAAGAGTTAAGACGGTTCTTCGCCAGCGTGAACTAGCGGCGATGTCAAACTAAGGGGGCTAAAATGGAAATTAGACAAAACAATCAAGAAACCCTAGAATCAAGAAATTTTAGAAAAGTAAGAGAAGGCATTGTTGTTTCTAATAAAATGGAAAAAACTATTGTTGTTGCAGTTAGAGACAAGGCAAAGCATCCGCTTTATAAAAAGACGATTAATAAAACCACCAAGTTTAAAGCACATGATGAAAATAATGAGTGTGGAATTGGTGATATTGTTCAAATTTCTGAAACAAGACCGCTTTCTAAAGAGAAAAGGTGGCGTTTAGTATCTATAATTGAGAAAGCAAAATAGTTTATCAGTATATAGTATATATAATTGAAAGATAAATTAATTGACTTTGGTATTATTATAAAATTAACATAATTAATAATTGTGCACTGTGTGAATTTTAATGTGTGCACTGAATGAGGAAAGTATGATTCAACCGCAAAGTTATCTAAAAGTTGCTGACAATAGTGGCGCAAAAGAAATAATGTGCATCCGAATTTTGGGTGGATCTTTTAGAAGAAGTGCAAACATCGGTGATGTGATTGTGGCTTCAGTTAAGAGTGCAAATCCAGGTGGAGCAGTAAAAAAAGGCGATGTAATTAAAGCCGTTATAGTTAGAACTAGTTATGGAATCGGCAGACCAGATGGTACACATATTAGGTTTGATGATAATGCTGCAGTTATTATTGGCGCTGAAAAACAACCAAAAGGGACAAGGATTTTTGGACCGATAGCAAGAGAATTAAGGGACAAGGATTATATGAAAATTATTTCTTTAGCACCTGAAGTTATTTGATTGTTATAAAATTAATAAAAATAAATTCAATTATTGGTAAATCTAAATTAAAGAGGAAACCGCAATGAGTTATAGAGTTAGAAAAAACGATAATGTCGTTATAATTACAGGACAAGAAAAAGGGAAAACCGGCAAGGTTATTTTTGTCGACCCAGATAAGGGATTTGTCAAAGTTGAAGGACGCAATCTTGTATCAAAACATAAAAAGCCTAGATCTGCTCAAGACCCAGGCGGGATTCATAAATTTGAAGGCAATATTCATATAAGCAATGTGCAGCTTATTTGTCCTTCATGTGATAAGGCTACTAGATTAGCGGCTAAAATTGAGGGTGATAATAAATCAAGAATTTGCAAAAAATGTGGTGCTATATTAGAATTTAAGGCTGAAAAAACTAAGAAGAAAGACAAAGAAAAAACAGTTAGAGAATCAAAAAGTAGTGATTCAAGAGTCAAACGTACAAGAAAAGTTAAAGAAGAATCTTCTGAAAATAAAGAAGAGCAAAACTAATAGGAGGTAGGCAACAATGGATGAGCTAGAAAAAAAAGAAAAAAAGCCTGCCACTAAAAAGGCAGCTACAAAAAAAGAAGAGTCAAGTGCAACTACAGCAGCTAATTCTGCAGTTAAAGCAGCAAAAGCAGCAGCTGATGCAGCAAAAGCGGCGGCAGAGGCAGCGGCAGCTGCAATGGCGGCGGCATCTGATTTAGAAAATGCAGCGATGGCAGAGGTGGCAAAACCTAAAACAACTAGAGCTAAAAAAATTATGGATGCTGAAGATAAACCTGTCAAAGAGAAGACAGCGGCAAAGCCAAAAACATCAGCTAAAGAAAAGGTTCCTGCTAAAGAAAAAGTGCCAGCTAAACCTAAAGTAGTAAAAGAGAAACCTGTTTTAACAAAAGAAGAGGCTGCAGAAAATGCTAAGAAAACTACTACAACAACTAAGGTAAAAGCCGTTGCAAAAGAAAAGGCTGCGCCTAAAGCTGTTCCTATTTCAACTGCAATAGGGGTTAAAAAACCAGCGGCTAAAAAATCTGCTGTTAAAAAAGCAGAAGAAGCGCCAAAGGCAGAAGAAATAAAGGTTGAAAAATCGATAGAGATAAAAGCAGAACCTATCATAGCTCCAAAACCAGTGTCTACTCCTGCGCAAAAAATAGTTCCTGCTCCTGTTGTGGATAAAAAACCTGCAGCAGCATCGCCTGCAGATTTATCAAAATATCCAGCAAATCGTTTAAAAACTCGCTATTCTAAAGAAATTATTCCAGCACTTTTAAAAGATAATAATTATAAAAATGTTATGCAGGTGCCTCGTTTAGAAAAAATCATTCTAAATATGCGCATGGGTGATATAAAAGATAATGCAAAGAGTATTCAATCTGCGGTTAAAGAGTTAGAGTCAATTGCGGGGCAAAAAGCAATTTTAACTAAAGCTAAAAAATCTGTTGCAAATTTCAAATTAAGAGAAAATCAGCCAGTAGGTGCTAAAGTTACTTTGCGTGGCAATAGAATGTATGAGTTCTATGATAAATTGGTGTCTATTGCGTTGCCAAGGATGCGTGACTTTAGGGGTGTTTCTGCAAAATCATTTGATGGACGTGGGAACTATGCAATGGGTATTAAAGAACAAATTGTTTTTCCTGAAATTTCATATGAGCTTGTAGAAAAAGTGAGAGGCTTTGATATAATAATCGTTACTACGGCTAATTCTGATGAGGAAGCAAAAACACTTTTGACTAAAATGGGAATGCCATTTAAAAATTAATTGTGAATCATAGAATGTGAAATATATAAGTAAATTTTAAGAAGACTAAATAATTTTAATTCACAATTCTAAATTGAATAGGAGATCAACATGGCTAAAAAAGCGATGATAAATAAGCAGCAAAGACCGCAAAAGTATAAAACTAGAGAATATACTAGATGCACAATTTGTGGAAGACCGCATGCAGTTTTAAGAAAATATGGTATTTGCAGAATATGCTTTAGAGAGCTTGCTTACGCTGGAGAAATCCCTGGCGTGAAAAAATCAAGTTGGTAAAATTTAGATTAAGGAGAATACAAAACATGAGTATGGTAGTTACTGATCCTATTGCGGATTTTTTAACAAGAATCAGAAATGCTTTGATTGCAAAGCATGATACAGTTTCTATTCCTTTTTCTAAGATCAAAAAGGCTATGGCTGATATTTTGGTTGATGAAGGATATATAGCAAACGCTGAAGAAGTTATTGATGAAAATAATCATAAAAATATTTTTATTACGCTTAAATATGGCAATAAGTATGAAAGAGTTATTAATAATCTTAAACGTATTTCAAAGCCTGGCTTAAGAATTTATTGCGGACATGAAGATTTGCCTAAAGTATTGGGTGGACTTGGTATTGCAATTGTTTCTACTTCAAAAGGCGTAATGACAGACAAAATGGCAAGAAAAGCTGCTATCGGTGGTGAAGTATTGGCATATGTGTGGTAGGAGGAGTTTTACATGTCAAGAATAGGAAGAACACCAATAACTATCCCTGCAGGCGTTAAGGTTGAATTTAAAGATGGAATTGTGACAGTAGAAGGACCTAAAGGCAAACTTTCACAGTCGATAGTTGACAAAAAAATAGATGTTAAAATAGGTGCAGGCACTGTTGATGTTGTTAGGCTTTCTGAAGCTAAGCCAACAAAAGCAAAACATGGTCTATATAGACAACTTATTAATAATATGGTTAATGGAGTTGTCACACCATATTCAAAAACTTTGATTGTAAATGGCGTAGGTTGGAAATGCAATCTTGCTGGCAATAAATTGACTATGAATGTGGGATTATCACATTCAGTTGAATTAACTGCTCCTGAAGGTGTAAGTATAGCTTGTCCTGATGCTACTACTATTATAGTTAGCGGAATCTCAAAAGAGCTTGTGGGTCAAGTGGCGGCTACTATCAAATCAAAAAGACCTGTTGAACCATACCACTTGTATGGTATTAGATATTCTACTGAGAAGCTAATTAAGAAAGAAGGCAAGACAGGGGGTAAATAAACATGATTGCTAAACCAAATAAAAATGAAATCAGAAAAAACAGGCATCTTAGAATAAGGACCAATTTAAGCGGGACTACAGATAGACCTAGATTAAGTATTTATAGAAGTACTAGCCACATCTATGCGCAAATCATTGATGATTCTAAAGGTATTACTTTAGTTTCATGCTCAACAATTGCTAAGGGTATTAATGTGAAAGGATTAACAAAGGCAGATGCTGCAAAGAAAGTAGGTCAAGAAGTGGCAGTTAAAGCAAAAAAAGAGGGTATAAAAAAAGTTGTTTATGATAGAGGCGGATATCTTTATACAGGCAGAGTGAAAGCTTTAGCTGACGGTGCTAGAGACGGCGGATTAGATTTTTAATTAGAATAATCATAGTATATTTATATCAATACTATACAAAATTTCAATAATTATGCATTATGCGTTTATAAAGAGGTTTTTATGTCAGAAGAGATTAAAAATGACAATAATATAGAAGCGGCAAATACTGAAGTTGTGTCTGCTGTGCCTAATTCTGCTCCTAGAGGACCTAGGGGTGGTGGTCGTAGCGATAATAATCGAGGCGGCGGCGACAGAAAAGGCGGCGGCAAACCTAGAGGTGGTCGTGAGCAAAGAGAAGAAAAAGTTGATGACGGCATTAAAACCAAGTTAGTTGCTGTTAATCGTGTCACAAAAGTTGTTAAAGGTGGTCGTAATATGCGTTTTTCTGCGCTTGTTGTTGCGGGTGACTCAAATGGCAGAGTGGGCGTTGGCGGTGGGAAAGCAGCTGAAGTGCCTGAAGCAGTAAGAAAAGCTGAGGCGGCTGCAAGGCGTAGTATGATAAAAATTGCTTTAAATGATATCACTATCCCTCATGAAAATATCGGTAAGTTTGGTACAAGTGCTGTTTTGTTAAAGCCTGCTCCAGAGGGTAGCGGAATCAAAGCAGGTGCTAGTGTGCGTGCAGTTGTTGAGCTTGCTGGCATTAAAAATATTACTACTAAAATGTATGGTTCAAGAAATCCTATCAATGCGGTTAAGGCAACATTTAAAGGTTTAACTGAAATTAGAAGTCCAGAACATATTGCAAGATTGCGTGGTAAAACTGTTGAAGAAATTCTTAACTAAGGAGAGAGATAGCAAAAATGTCAAAGAAAAATGAATCAAAAAAATTGCAGCTTAAATTAGTTAGATCTATTAATGGCTGCATAGATAAGCAAGTCAAAACTATTCAAGCTCTTGGTTTGTCAAAAATTAACTCAATAGCTGTGCACAATGATAATGATGCTATTAGAGGGATGATTTTTGTTGTCAAGCACTTAATCGAGGTTACACCACTTTAATTTGTGGCTTTTAGAACATAATAGGAGATTACCTATGAAAATGGGAACATTAGCACCTGCACCAGGTGCAAGAGTAAAAAGAAAAAGACTAGGCAGAGGTATTGGTTCTGGTTTAGGCAAAACTTCTGGTAAAGGACATAAAGGTCAATGGGCTAGAAGCGGCGGCGGTGTTAAGCCAGGCTTTGAAGGCGGACAGTTTCCTCTTTATCGCAGAATGCCTAAAAGTGGTTTTGATAATCCTTTCACAAAAATTTATGCGGTTGTTAACTTATCAAGTTTAGAAGTTTTTAATAATGGTGACACTGTAGACATGCAGGCTTTATTAGATAAAGGCATCATTAGAAAGTCTGAAAAATATGGTCTTAAAATTTTAGCAGACGGTGAGTTTACTAAAAAATTGACCGTCAAAGCAAATAAATTTACTAAAAATGCAATTGAAAAAATTGAAAAACTTGGTGGTAAAACAGAAGTTATTTCTTAACTATTAATTCAAATTTATAGTTTATAATTTCGGAGAGATAAATGTTACAGACATTAAAAACAGCAGTAAAAAATAAAGAAATCAGGAATAAGTTATTGCTTACTCTTGCTCTTTTATTTGCTTTTCGCTTGGGAGGTTGGATACCTGTTCCTGGTGTTGATTTGGCTGCAATGGGTTATGCTATGGATGGCAACACACTTTTTGAATTGCTTTCAGCCATAGGCGGTCAAGCACTATCAAACGGAGCACTCTTAGCAATTGGTATCTCTCCTTATATTAATGCGTCCATCATCACTCAATTATTGACTGTTGCTATTCCTAAATTAGAACAATGGTCAAGACAGGGCGAAGAGGGTCGTAAAAAAATTGAAAAAGTTACTAGATGGTTGACATTGTTTTTAGCTGCAGCACAAGCATTCGGAATTGTTATGAGTTGGAATAATGCAAATGTCTTAGTGCCTATCTTTGGTGCTGAAAGCACTGTTTGGGTGGCTGTAATTGTTGCGTTTATATTAATTGCAGGTGCGATGTTTACTATGTGGCTGGGCGAACGTATTACTGAAATTGGTATCGGCAATGGCATGTCATTATTAATTTTTGTAGGTATCGTAGCATCAGCCGGTCTTGCGATTTGGGGTACGGTTGCTGGTATGGCAGGTTTGGGTGATGATGTGGCTTTAACTTATGTGTGGCGTTTATTAATGTTCTTCTTATTTGTTATTATTATATTCTTTCTTATTGTTTTTGTGGACGGCGCAGAGCGTAAAATTCCTGTGCAGTATGCTAAGCAGGTTAAAGGCAATAAAGTATATGGCGGACAAAGTACACATATTCCTATTAAAGTAAATGCAAACGGTGTACTTCCTATCATATTTGCTACTGCACTTGTTACTTTTCCAATGATTATTACTCAATTTATTGCAAGCTTTCAGCCGCCTCCTGTAGAGGGTGAGCAAGCAGGCGCATTAATTAGATTTAGTGCTTGGTGGCAGCGTTGGGTTAGTCCAAACCCAGGAAATCCTTGGGGAGCGGTGATTTATTTTACTTTCATGGGGTTACTCATCTTAGGATTCAGTTATTTTTATGCACAGATTCAGTTTAAACCTGATGAAGTTGCAAGAAATCTTCAACAGCATGGCGGCACAATTACGGGTATTAGACCAGGCAAACCTACTGAAGAATATTTAAGAAAAATATCAAAAAGACTGACATTGTTTGGCGCAATATTCTTAATGTTTGTTGCAATAGTTCCATCAATTATTATGTCTCAGGTATTTCCAGGTCAACAAGGATTGGTCAATGCATTTTCTGCAACAGGTATGCTTATCGTAGTATCAGTTGCGCTTGAAATCAGAACGCAATTAGAGAGTCAAATGATGATGAAGCACTATAAAGGGTTTTTAAAATAATGTATATAGTCCTATTAGGGGCGCCTGGCAGTGGCAAGGGCACCCAGGCGGAAAAAATTAGAGATTTTTATAAAATACCGCATATATCAACTGGCGATATTTTTAGGCAAGAGATTAAGAAAGATCCTCAAGGTGCCAAACAAATAGCAGATTTAATCAATATAGGACATCTAGCACCTGATGAGATTGTTATTAAGTTAGTCAAAGATAGATTGCTGCAAGATGACTGCAAAAGCGGGGCTCTTTTAGATGGGTTTCCTAGGACGATTAGTCAAGCAGAATCTATGGATGAATATTCTTTAGTTTTCAAGCAAAAAGTTGTAGTAATCAATTTAAGTGTACCAAGAGAGTTATTAATTAGGAGAGTATTAGGCAGGCGTGTGTGTGTAGATTGCTCTAAAAATTATAGTTTTGATAGCTATGCTTCACTTGATGAACTTGCTCAAAAATTATGTGACTGTGGCGGAAAGCTATATAATAGAGAAGATGATAATGCGGATATTTTTAAAACAAGACTAGAGGTTTATGATGAGTGGACTGCGCACTTGATTGAGTATTATTCTAATAGCGGAAATCTTATTATAATTGATGGGTCAGAGGATACTGAAATAGTATTTGAAAACATCAAAGCTGAGTTAGCCAAATTAAAAAAAAATGATTAGTATTAAAAATGATAAAGACATAGAGAAAATGGCCAAAGCAGGCAGTATTGTATCAGAGGCACTTAAATTGATGGAGAGCATGATTAAAGTAGGTATAAGCACGATGCAGCTAAATGATGAGGCAGAAAAGTTTATTCTATCTAAGGGGGCTATTCCATCATTTAAAAACTACAATGGATATAAATTTGCCAGTTGTATGTCAGTAGATGATGTAGTAGTGCATGGGTTTCCATCAAATAGATTGCTTGAAGAAGGAGAAATATTAAGCATAGATATTGGTGCAAAGATATTAGGCTTTCATGCGGATGCAGCAAGAACATTTGCGGTTGGAAAAATTTCTCGGCAAAAGCAGCGATTGATTGATGTGACAAAACAGAGTTTTTTTGAAGGGTTAAAAGAATGCAAAGAAGGAGCTAGATTGGGTGATATGGCATTTGCAATTCAACATTATGTTGAAAGCCATGGATTTAGTGTTGTGAGGAGTATGTGTGGGCATGGTATCGGCAAAAAATTGCATGAAGATCCACAGGTTCTTAACTATGGTCAAAAAAATACAGGCATCAAACTTAAAAATGGATATGCGCTAGCAATAGAGCCTATGGTTAATCTTGGTGAGCATGAAGTTTATACAGACATAGATGGCTGGGCATGCAGGACAAAGGATGGATTGCCATCAGCACATTATGAAAATACGGTGATTGTCACCAAAGATGCTCCAATAATCTTAACAATATGAAACAAGTATTTAAAAAAGGTGATATAGTTGCATCAATGGCTGGGCATGATGAGGGAAGAATTTATATAGTGGTAGAGTATGCCCAAACTGATTTTGTTTATTTGGCAGATGGCAGGTATCGGACATTAAAAAATAAAAAGCTTAAAAGAAATAAACATTTAAAATATTTAAGCACTATAGATTTACCAGACAAATTAAAAGAAACGGATATAAAATTAGCAATTAAAAACTACATTAAGGGGATTTAGAGCATGCCAAAATCTGATATGATAGAAGCTGAAGGAGTGGTTGTTGAATCACTAAGAGGCTCTGAGTTTAAGGTTAAGCTTACAAATGGGCATATAGTTCATTGTACAATCTCAGGCAAAATGAGAGTAAATTATATTCGCATACTTGAAGGAGATTCAGTCAAGATTGAAATGTCGCCTTATGACATAACAAAGGGCAGAATCACATACAGAAACAAGCATTAGGAGGCTAAAATTTATGAAAGTAAGAACATCAGTTAAACCTATGTGCGATAAGTGCAAGGTAATTAGACGTCACGGAAAAGTTATGGTTATTTGTGCTAAATATCCAAACCACAAACAAAGACAAGGTTAAAGGAGTAAAAAAACATGGCTCGTATAGCAGGAATAGATTTACCTAGAGAAAAAAGAGTAGAGGTTGCACTGACATATATTTATGGTATTGGGCGACCTATGTCTAATAAAATTTTGGCTGCAACAAGTGTGGACAAAAATATTAGAGTTAAAGATTTGACTGAAAATCAAACTAATGACTTAAGGTCTTATATTGAAAAAAATCTTAAAGTTGAGGGTGACTTAACTAGAGAGATTGCTTTAAATATCAAGCGTTTGTCTGAAATCGGGTGCTATAGAGGCGTTAGACATAGAAAAGGCTTGCCTGTGCGTGGTCAAAATACTAAGCAAAATGCAAGGACTAGAAAAGGACCTAAGCGTGCAGTAGGCAGAGCTAAAAAGAAATAATTTTAAATTATAACATTATTGACAATTATATTTATCAAGGCTTGGAAAATTCTAATTATAGTTTATCTAATTTTTAAATTATCTAACCTTAATTCTTAAATTAAACAGGAGTTATTATGGCAACAGCAAAAGCAAAGGCATCAACTAAAACAAAAGTCAAAAAACGTATTACCAAAAATATTGATAAAGGGCAGCTTCATATCCAATCATCTTTTAATAATACAATTATTACTTTCACTGACCAGCAGGGCAATGCAATTTCTGCTTGCAGCGCAGGTGCACTTGGGTTTAGAGGTGCTAGAAAAAGTACTCCATTTGCTGCTCAGCAAGCATGTGAAAAAGCGGCTTTGATAGCAAAAGATGCAGGACTTAGAAGCGTTGATGTTTTTGTAAAAGGTCCAGGGAATGGCAGAGAATCATCAATCCGTGCTTTAGATGTAGTCGGCATTGGTGTCACTTCAATTACAGATGTTTCGCCTATTCCGCATAATGGTTGCAGACCGCCAAAGAAAAGAAGGGTATAATGAATCATAATACACTAGAGTTTTATAATATACAATTTAAAGTGGTTGCTGGTAGTGTATGTGTATTAGTTTTATATCATAAGTTTTAAGTGTGTAAAATCATAGAAAATAATTTTTTATTAATAAAATGAAACCATCAATAATTATGCATTGTACATTTAGTACTGTGCATTGAATCAGGAGATATACATGGCAAGAAATATGGACAACAGCTGCCGTCAGTGCAGGCGTGAAGGCGCAAAATTATTTTTGAAGGGTGATCGTTGCACTTCTAAAAAATGTGCTATCGACAAAAGACCTACTCCTCCAGGTCAACATGGTATGGCAAGAAAAAAACATTCTGAATATTCTATTCAGTTGCGTGAAAAACAAAAAACTAAGCGCATGTATGGTTTGTTGGAAAAGCAATTTAGGGCTTATTATGAAAAAGCTAAACGTATGAAAGGTGTTACTGGTGAAAACATGCTTATTTTAATAGAGCGTCGTTTAGATAATGTTGTATACCGTATGGGTATTGGTGCTTCAAGAAATATGTCTCGTCAAATTGTTAATCATGGACATATCACTGTTAATGATAAACTTGTAGATATAGCAAGCTATAAAGTTAAACCAGGCGATATTATATCTATTAAAGAATCTAAGCGAGGCAATGAATTATTTAAAGAACTTAAAGGTGCTAAGATTGTTATGCCAAAGTGGGTGACTTTTGATACTGAAACATTTGTTGGCAAAATTATTGAGAATCCTAAGCGTGAAGACATAGACCTTAACATAAGAGAGCAGTTGATTGTTGAAAGATACAGCAAATAACATTGAACATTGAAAAATTTGAGATTGTGATTGAGTGATTTGAAAATTATAAACTAGGATATGACATTAAATTGCGACTTAAAAGTTTATAATTGTTGGATGAATTTATTAATTTTGAATTTTCAATTAAACAAAAAATTCCCCTAGGAGACATATTAATATATGATGGAAATTGAAAGACCGAAAATTACGCTAGAGGAAAGCGCTGACTTTAGAACTGGAAGGTTTATTGTAGAGCCGCTTGAAAGAGGATATGGTACAACTTTAGGCAACTCTATTAGAAGGGTGCTATTGTCAGCATTGCCAGGGGCTGCTGTGATAGGTGTGCAAATTGAGGGTGTTGATCATGAATTTAGCACCATTAAGGGTATTAGAGAAGATGTTGCTGAAATCATATTAAATTTAAAAGAACTTAATTTAAAGGCTAACTACTCTGATAAATCACTCAAAAAAACTATTAGGATAGAAAAAAATACTCCAGGGATTGTTACGGCAGCTGATATAGATCTTGATCCTGAAGTAGATGTTTTAAATCCTGATTTGTATATTTGTACGATGGATGCTAACAGCAAACTAAATATGGAAATGACTGTAGCACGAGGCAGAGGTTATGTTGTAGCAGAACACAATAAAGATGCATCAAAACCTATTGGGTTTATCGCTATCGATTCAAGGTTTACTCCTGTTAAGGCGGCTAGCTATAGTGTTGAGGCAACAAGGGTTGGGCAAAATATTGATTATGATAGGCTTATTATCGATGTTAAAACAGACGGGTCACTATCTGCAAAAGATACATTATCACTTGCAGCGAGATCAATTGAAGATCATATTAGATTATTTGTTGGTTTATCGAGTACTATTTCTGAGATGGATATTTTGATTAATCGTGAAGAGGGTGAGCAGCAACGTATTTTAGAAATGAAAATTGAGGATATGGATTTATCTGTCAGAAGCTATAACTGTTTAAAGCGTGCAAACATCAATACTGTTGAAGATTTGATTATGCGCAGTGAAGACGATATGCTTAAAGTTAGAAATTTAGGAAGAAAGTCGCTTGATGAGGTTATTAATAAATTGCGTGGATATGGTTTGGATTTATCTAAAGGTGAAGAATAAGAAACAATGCAAATACACAATTCATTGGTATTGATGGTTGGTGTTTGTAAAGAATGACAAATTAAATTTATGTGATTTCTAGCATTAAAAGATTTGTATTGTATAGTTTTTCTAGCAACATTGTTAGTAGATTACATTAATTGTGCATTATGCTATTTATGCATTATGTATTGGAGAAAATATCATGGAACAAAGAAAATTAGGCAAACCAACCGACCAAAGAATGGCGGTGTTAAAAAACCAAGTTACTAACCTTTTATGGCATGGAAAAATTGAGACTACTTTGCATCATGCAAAAGAAGTTTCAAGGCTTGCTGATAAAATTTTGACTAAAGCCATTGCAACATATTTGGATGTTGAAAAGAAAGTGGTTACAAGAAAAAATTCAAAAGGTAAAGATATTCAACTTGAAATTGTAAACGATGGGTCTAAAAAATTGGCTGCAAGGCGTGCCATATTAGGCAAGGTTTATAATGTTCCTGAGTTGCAAGCTGAAGGTGAGTCTAATGCAGCGTTTAGAATCAGAACAGGACATATTAAATATCCTATTATTGAAAAGATTTTTAATGAACTGGCGCCTAAATATGATCAAAGGGCAAAAACTGTCGCTAACGGAAACTATGGCGGATATACTAGAGTCTTAAAATTAGGTCCTAGACGTGGTGATGCGGCAGAGATGGCTATGATAGAGTTAGTATAGTTTTTTGTTGTAAATGAATAACATTAAGTAAGGTAAGAACAAATTGTTCTTGCCTTTTTTTATAGTATATGAAAAAATGCTGTGTGAATTGTATAAGCGAACTCAAAAAAGGGGCGTCAAAGCAAGACGCCCGAAGTGGCGTAAGCTACCTTTTTTATAGTATAAGAAAAATCGTCTATGAGAAATGTATAAGCTAACTCAAAAAAGCCGAACCTCTAAGTGAGGGAAGTGGGCTTTAGTCCACCGGTTTTATGCATTAAAAAACACTTTTTAGATTACGGGGTGAATGAAGATGGTTTCTAACAACAAGAAAAAGGATACCTATGCAAGTTGTCTGCTAGCTATTATGATGTGAGAGGTCAAGATTGTTTTGGATGATATACTTGGTGCGAAACATAATAGATAAGATGAAATTCTTACAGAATGACAAAAGATCTAAATGGTATAGCAGGCACATTTAATAGACCAATTTAAATTTATATTATCTAGATTTAGGGGGTTTATCTTTATTTCTAGTGTGTTGCGATATGTATCCCTCTTAAAAACTTTCTTATGCCTAAAGAACTCTTTTGTTCTATCAATGGATGTTTATAATGATATTTGAAAAAATTTAAATATATGAAAGGTAGTACATATACAAAAATATCCATCAAAATATCCATCATATTTGACTTGACAATCATATAATATAATTGATATAATGCCTAATAATCATTTAGTAAATATACTTAATTTATAGATGTTGTATAATCGGTATCTTGCTTATTGCCTATTATTTTAAGAAAGAGAGGTGAAAAATTATGAAAAAAATTGTTGAAAAATTGAGCATAATCGTGGCAATTATTTTTGCAATTAGCATGTTTAGTGTTTTTAATTTAATTTTAACTGCATGCACATTTGGACCCAATAATACTGTTCCTGATTTAGTTAGACCAAACATACCTAGGCAAAGCAGCACTCTTAATCAAAGCCAGGCACATAATATTATAGATGATTGGCTAGAGTTTGCTAATAGCAACAATGTGCCTGCTTTTTCGATGAATTCAAGGTTTGAGACCAGTGAAATATGGTATAGCGGAAACTCTCGCAGAGAGGAAAGAATTACTAGACATACAACTGTCCTTTCTGACGGAATAAATTTTTTGTTAACTAGAGACGCAGAAGAATTATTTAATGGGGATTCTGCTGGGGGCTCTTTTAGGATGTATAGATATAATGGCGAGATATTTCATCAAATCAGAGAAGACGGCAGTTTAACATATTCTAGATTTGTTGTATTTAGTGATGATGAACTTAGATTAGTGGATATACTTGGCTATGAAGCTAATGCTATGTTAGGTATTAGCAATCTTTCGGCTGCTAGACATGGTAATTATGCTAGAATAATATATAGAATTTATGATAATGGTCAATTCGTGGGCGAATTAGAGATGATTTTTGATAGTCAAGATAGATTAATTTGGTTGGGTGCAAGTGTCAAGCATGAGTCAGGGCGTGATAGGTTGTCTGGAGAATTTCATACAAGAATTATTTGGGGGACCACTAGTGTTCCTAGACCAAATATTAATTTGTTTAATAGACCTAATGCAGATAATATAAGGATTGATGTATCACATATTTGGTGGATTAATTGGGTAAATTTGGAGTCGCATATATTTTATGATATTGGGGATGTAGTTAGGTTTGATGGTAATAATTCACATTGGTCATGGGGAGCTTTTGTTATTGAAGTACCTGAAAAATATATTGATTATATACAGGTTTTAAATGGCGGCGGCAATTGGGCAGGAATTAAATTTTTGAGAGTGGGATATTTGAGCTTTATTATTAGGAGTCTAGCTAATTCTAGTGTGTATGAAGTAATTACTGTGTATGTTGTTAATTATGGTTGGTGGTGGCAATGAAAGAAACACAATATGAAAGGACAAATTTATTGATTGGAGAAGCAGCTGTTGAGGTGCTGAAAAAATCTAAGGTAGCAGTTTTTGGATTAGGCGGAGTGGGTGGAATGGTGGTAGAAAGTTTAGCTAGAATCGGGGTGGGAGAATTTTTGCTTATTGATGGTGATGTGGTGTCTTTGTCAAATTTAAACAGACAAGTGATAGCAACGCAAAATAATGTAGGAAGAAAAAAAACAGGGGTTATGCGTGAGCGAGTGCTGTCCATCAATCCCAATATAAAGGTTGATATTTTAGACATTTTTGTGCTAGAAGAAAATATCGATACGATAGATTTATCTAGCATGAATTATGTGGTGGATGCTATTGATACTATTACTTCTAAATTGGCAATTGCGGCAAAATGTTTTAAAGAAAATATTAATTTAATATCCAGCATGGGTGCAGGCAATAGGACAAGCATGGATTTTAAAGTGAGTGATATTTTTGAAAGCAGTATTTGTCCAATTGCAAAGCTAATGAGAAGGAGACTAAGACAGCGTGGTGTTGATAAATTGAAAGTGGTTTATTCATTAGAAGTACCAAAAGGTCATTTTAATGAATATGATAATGATAATAGTAGTGATGGAGATGCATTAGATTGCCGCTTAATAGGTGATGTTGATACTAAAATTTTGGATGGCAAAAGAAAACGAGTGAGAAAAACTATCGGGTCTATTCCGTTTGCACCTATGTGCGCAGGTTTATATTTAGCGAGTGAAGTAGTCAAAGATTTGATAAAATAAGATGTGTAATAAAGAAGAGATTCTTACAGAATGACAAATTTGAATTTTTAGAATAGCAGCGGTTGTTTGTTTAGAATTTAATCTTGTCATTCTGTAAGAATCTCTTCTTTATAAAATGAAATATTAAAAAAGGAGAACAATCTAATGAAAATAACTGCAAAAAAGATTTTATGCATGGGGCTAGTAGCGACAATGTTTTTCTCAATAATAGCAATAAGCGGATGTGGCGGTGGAGAAGGGGATATTTCTAACGGGAAGTATATTTTTCAAACAATATCGTTTGGCAATGTTGTTATTGATGAAGATGATACTCTAGAAACTATCAAAGAAAAGCTGCAAGTAGAGTTTCCACATTTAGAATGGAATGTCATCTCACATTTTAGCAACATAACAAACTTAGAGATTGATGCTAATATAATTTATAATAAGATATTTGGAAGTAGACGCCTAAATTATATTCAAATCACTGGTGACAGATTAAATATTTCTGTGAATGGTGATGTATCAGGAAGTATCGGCGGAGTTAATAATCGTAGATACAGACTTAGTGAGAATAATAACTTAGAATTTAGAATCAGGGGCAATTATAATGATAATTTTAGAAATCAGTGGAGGAGTACTGGGCTTGAATATGAAGATAATGTGATTTTTCACACTGAAAGAATCTTTAGGCACATAGGCACAACTGTGGATTTCAACCCACGATACAGATTAAACTATAGAATTATCAATTAATATTTTTAATTATGATATTCAAGACAATTGAATAAATGTACATGTGACAAATTTAGGGTAGATAGATTTTTTGGTTATACTTTTGAAGGTGTTTCTTTAAATTGGATGTTTCATGAATTTGCCGGTTGGTTTATTTTTGATATAGACAGCGTACAATTTGATTAATTTGGACTTCCTTTGAGATTCATTTTACTCTCTTTGACTTGCTAATTCATTATGTATATGTCATATTTGTTGTCCTGCTTTAGAGAATTTAAATTATTCTGCAAATATTACAATATAAAACACCACATAATACTATATATGGTTTATAAATGCATTTTAAAGCCTACTATTGGTAGTTTTTTAAAAAAAGTTAAAAAAAGTTTGATTTTTTTTAGCGAAAATGATTGACAAACAATATCGATTTTTGTTATAATCAACTAGTTTTGTGTATTTATACATATATGTGCTATTACTAGGACAAGAATCAACCGCTAAAATAAAAAACAAGGGGTAGATTAATGAAAAAGAGGAGTATTTTAAAAGCATTTTTTATACTGGCAATTCTATTAAGTGTTGCGCTGAGTGCTTTTTCTATGACCGCATGTACAGCTGGGGATAATGTTGATCCAGAAGATCCAAATATTCATCAAGTTTTCTTTTTAGCTAATGGAGGACGCTTTGGCGGCGGCTCATATGAGCAAATTTTGTTATTTAGAGACAGGGCAGGCGGCGGCAGAATTGCAGGCGGTCATGTTTCTGTGCCTATTCGTCGTGGATACAGCTTTAATGGTTGGTTTGAAATTGATCAAGAGCATGTAAGTGAAGTAGAGATTGAAAGAGTAACCAATACTATTGATGTGCCAGGTGGTGATCCAATTGTACATACTGTTAAAGAGAGATTTTTCTATGTTCAAGGGCATAACTACTCTGAGTCTGGACAACATCCTTTGACTTTTGCTGATTTAGGCAGAGAAGTTGCTTTAGATGATTATGGAAATAGGTTATATATAGAAGATGCTGATGGCAATATAATGCAGCATCCTGATGAAAATCTGTTTTTATTTAAAACTGGTACAGTGTGGAATTTTGATTTAGATGAAATAAATGTTTCAGGCTATCAAGTTGACGAAGATGACAATCAAATAACTGATACTAATGGCAACCCTGTTTGGCTTGAGCCGCGTACAATTTTTATTGCATTATGGCAACCAATAAGGACGTTTGTTATACTGCCAACTCACACACAAGTTTATAGAGATTTAGACCCAAATAATTTTGATCCAGATAGTGAAAATAATTATGATGCTGTAATTGCAGCACTGACAGACCCGCAAGCTAGAAATGCATTAAGGCGCAGAAATGTTAGAATGGACGGCTCTTTATCAAGACGTTCTTTAGAGATGATTGCCTATAATCGTCCTGGTTTTCAAATAGCAGGTTTTTATGCTGATTCTCAGTTCAGGACTCCGCTTGCTTTTAATGCTGCAGGAATTCATATGCCTTTGATGCAATTTATTCAAGATGAAGAGGGCAATGATACTGAGGTTATGACTACTGTTGTAGTGTTTGTGCGCCATATTGATGCAAACTTTTTGATAATTGACAGTATACATGGTCTTCAGCCTACGCCTGGATCATTTCACCTTATTCCAATAGCAGGAAGAAATCCTTATTTTACTTCTGATATTGATTTAGGTGGGGCAGTTTTAAATATCCCGCAAAATTTTAATGGTGTAATTAGGGGAAACAGACGTACAATATCAAATTTTGTAGTCAATGTAGAAATGCAAGCAGCAACACCACAAAATTTTCAAGATAATCAGGGCAATGTTTTGCCGGCAGTTCATGGCGGTTTATTTAATCAATTAGGAGCTGCTGCTCATATTACTGATATTACTTTTGATAATTTCATTATAAACTTTATTCATACAGACACACATATCCCTACAGATACACGTGGTCCTACGCCAAGTATATTTAGACCAAATGATGGTCCTTATTTAGGGTCATATCATCCAGAGCGCAGACAAGTAATAAACGTATTTGCAGCCTCTGTTGCTGCTGGTACTAGGGCGAGAAATGTGACTATGAACTTTGGCTGGAGAGAGCAGCGTTTTGTCGGAACAGGCACGTCAAGAAGCTGGTTTGGATTTGGCTGGGAGGGCAGAAACTCTTATGGAGAAGTAGATGTTCAGTATATTTATGATCAAATTGTAGGGATGAACCCTGATCATGATGATGATTGTGGTTGTGATGACCCGGATTGTCGTGATAGATTTATTTGGGCTGCACGACCAGATTCTTCTAAAGCAGTCGGTCAAAGTCAAATAACAGGACTTAGACAGTTTGATTTGCCGGACTATAGATTTAGAACAGATGAAAATAACAATCCATATTTTTTAGAGTTTGCGCAGGTCGGAGATAATTTCGGGGATTATTTTTATAATGTTGCAGTTTTAAATTCTCAAGGTGAAATTGAAGAGCAAACAGTCCTTGGCTTATATGGCGGCAGTGACAACACATTAAATTTAAGAGCAAATAATTTAGGCAACATGCAGCCATCAGAAGAGCCTTTATATTTTGGCAGAACAATAACCACGGGTATGGATTTATCTATATTTAATTATGAATTTGAAGGATATGATTTAGGTTTATTTAATCACGAAAGGTTTATTGGTTGGTTTATAATTGAGCAAGCAGATATTTTAGCAATTTCTGATAATAGAGTTGAGCCAAGCGATTTTGAATTATTTTGGGAAGGTGCTGCATCTCATCAATTGCAGGGCGGTCCAAGAAGAGGAAGAATGGCTAATTATATTGCGGGCGAGGATGAAAATGGAATAACCTTTAATCTTGCATCAGCTGATTTAAATGGTTTATTTGTTGTTCCGATGTGGAGAGTTTAAGATAATCATTATTGTTTTTCCGACAAGAAATTGTCGTTTATATACAAAAATCAAGTATTTTAAAAAATTAGGGAGAGAGAAAAAATGAAAAAATTTGCAAAAATTATTACAATTACTATGGCTATTATTATGGCTTTTAGTATGTTTACAGTGTTTGCAGGCTCTGCTTGTATAAATGATGACGATGATGAAGAACCAGAAATCATTAGACGCACTGTTACTTTTTTAAACTATGATGGCGAGGTTTTTACAACAGTTACTGTTAATAACAACACTACTGTTACTCAACCTGCTGTAAATCCAACAAGAGATGAGTATGCATTCTCTTATTGGAGATTGTATGGCACTACAACACAATTTAGCTTTGATACTGCAATAACGGCTGATACCACACTTGTTGCTCATTTTATACCTGAGTCTAATGCCATAACTATTACTTTCTTTGAATCAATAGGTGGCAGAATTATATCACAAACTTCAATTGAAAGAGGCGACACAATACTTGAACCTTCTGATCCTGAATTATCAGGTCACAACTTTTTGGGTTGGTATACTTTGGTGGGCAGCACAAGAGGTGATAGATTTGTATTTGGGCAGCCGTCTGTAGACGATGTTAATATAGTTGCACATTGGGAATTAGATGTTCCTGATGCGTCTGGTGCATTAAGAATGGATAGTTTTAATTTTGACATGGTTTTCCATCCTTTCTTTGCTACATCAATGGCGGATGGTGCTGTTGCAGGTCAAACTCAAGTCAGCTTGATTACGGCTAATAGGGATGGTGATCCGGTAGCCGGTGATGACTTGCCTACAGTTGCAAGAGATTTTAGGCAAAGAGTATTTGTTAGAGGTGTTGAAGACCCTAATCTTGTTTTATTCAATGCACTTACTCCTCAAGAGAGAAGAGATGAGAATATTGTTCAAACTCATTATGAGTTTTTGATTAAAAACGGTATTCGTTTTTCTGATGGCACACCACTTACTATTCAAGATGTTTTATTCAATATGTATGTTTATTTAGATGCTGTTTATACTGGTTCTAATACTATGAATTCAACGGCAATCCTTGGATTAAACCAATGGAGAACGCAAGATCCTTATATGGCTGGCGGTCATGCTGCATATATTGCGTGGAGAAGACAGTTTGAAAATCTTGCACTTATTAGAAGAAACGATTTAGAAAACTTTTGGCATCCTACTCCTATTTCTAGAAGAAACTTTAGATTAGGTACGGCTAGTCAAGGCACAGCTAGAGAACGTCGTATTATTGATGATGCGCATGATATAAGAGCTGGCTTTTGGCAAGATTTAGCAAATAATTGGACTCAAGCAGCAGCAACAAACTTTCATCCTGTTCACGGACAATTTGCTGATGAGCAATGGTTTCAAAATTCAAATAGAAATCAACCGCATTTTGGTTTTACTGAGCCTTGGCAAGTATTTTTAAATTGGTTTAATATGATTAGCATCCATAGAGGCGGAGATGGTCAAATCGACTGGCTAGGTCATCCTGTTACGACATTAAGTCCTGATGGTCCATTTAATTTTGGTCCTACAAGAAACTTTATCGGCAGTATGCCTACTTTGGAAAATTCTGGGCAATATCTTTATCGTTATCAAATTATAAATGGCAGACCAGAACCTATTTTTGCTGCACGTCATCAGGTTACCGGCGATCCTATTTTACCTGTTCCTGCTACTCCTGGTACATTTGAGGCTACTCGTGTATATACTACTACAACAGATGAAGTTACTGGGGCGTCAATTACTACTCTTACTGCTGTAAGAACAAATGAGGGAGTTGATTTAGCTATTCCTGTTATTAGGTCTGGTTTATATACAATCACACATGTTTATAATGCTTGGTTAGGATTGTTAGATTCTGAAGAAATCGGCAGGACTACTAGATTCCCAGAAACTGCTGCTACTCCTAACTTGGCTGGCAGATATGATGCACCTACAACAGATTGGCATGTAAATCCTGAAACATTAGAAATTGATTTTGATGCTGGATTTAACGGAAACAGATTGCGTTTATATGGTTTGACTGATGCTGCTAATCCGCAAATTACTCCAGCAAGCAGAATAAATACTTCTAGATATTTGATGGCAAGAATGATTGATGATACTAATTTAACTGGTACTCAGATAAGCAATGAAATGGGTTTCTCATATGGTACAGTTAGAGCAAGAATTTTTTCAATTGCAGCGTCGTGGGGAGTTGGAGGCAGATTGCTTCAAGATTGGACATCTGAGGAGATAACTAACCGTATTGAAGAACAAGCAGGTGATGCAATAAATCGCCCTGTGCCAACAATTGAAGGAATCACTGTAACAGAAACTAGAGATTTTACTGGTCGTATGAGCGGGCATAGAGATTTAGGTCAATATCATCATGTGTTAAATGTTAGGATAGGCGGTATTGATCCTGCTGCTATTTGGAGAGTGACACCAACTGTTGCGCCGATGCATTATTATTCAAACCCAACAGCGCCAGGAAGAAGCCAATTCCATGATCCAATGACAGGGTATAGAGGCTTTAATATGCCAGGCGTATCTTTTAACAATGTGCCAGTAGACAATACGGCACGTCCTTGGATATCAAGTTATAATCCTAATATACCAAGCAGCCCAGGATTTATTCCGGGGAATAGAGCTTTCTTTAGCCAGGTTTTCCAAGCTACTGAGGTGCAAAGATTACCGATGGGTGCTGGTGCTTTTATGGCAACAAATAGACAAAGTGAAAGAAATAGATCAAATGTAGATACTACTGTCACTCATGATCAGTTTTTTGAAAATAATGTGGTTAGATTTATTTATAATGATTATTTTCATACTACAGGTGAGTTTATGCATAATCCGTTGACTAGATATCTATCTTATCATGTTATGCCGCCTCATCAAGTTATTAGTGCACTTGCAGCGGGAACTATCAACTTTGGCGGACCTTCTGCAACACAGTCAAATATCAATGTAATAAATGATACGCCTAATGTTGAGTATGCTTTGGTTAGAAATAGAGGTTATGGTTATGTTGGTATAAATGCATCAAGAGTAAGATGTATTTATGCAAGGCGTGCAATTATGTATGCGATGAATCCTAATCTTACGATAGAATATTTTGGTCGTGATTTATCTGAAATCATTAATAGACCTATGTCAAGAGAGTCATGGGCTTATCCTGAAGGTGCAACACCATGGTATGAGTGGAGAAATGAGGCTCAAGTTATTCAAGATGTTAGAAACTTGTTAAATAATGCAGGATTTGCTGGAGGCTCTGACGGTGTTTTAACTAGAAACTGTCCTGACCGTGGTGAAATAAGATTATCTTTTACTTTCACTATTGCTGGTGCTGAACAAGATCACCCTGCTTGGGATATGTTTATTCAGGCGGCTAGAATCCTTAATAGAATATCTGTAAATGGCGGCAACTTTGATATTCAAGTTACTACAAATCCTGCCGCACTTGCAGCAATTTCAGCTGGTACACTTGATGTGTGGGCAGCTGCATGGGGATCAGGTGTTGACCCTGATATGTTCCAGCTGTATCATCCGGATTCTACTGCTGTCAATGTAAACGCATGGGGCTATCCTTGGTTAATAGGTCAAGGTAATGCAACTCCTGAAGAGGCTAGAATTCTTAACCAAATGGGAAGATTCATTGATTATTCTAGGTCTACATTTGATAGAGAAGAAAGGATTATTGCTTTCCATACTGCATTAGATTATTTGATGGAACTTGCTATTGAATTCCCAACATATCAAAGAAGAAACTTGCCGGCATTTAATATTAGCCAGATTGATGTTAGCTCACTGAATCCAAATCCAACGCCTTTCCATGGTCCTATCAGCCATATTTGGACATTGGTGACAACTAACTAGTCTATAATAAAATACACTTTAATCCATTTAATCAAGGGGCAAGCAATATTTGTCTCTTGATTAAAATGGTGTTTTAATACACAATTAATACGATAATATTAATTTACATAAACTACTTCTAAGATTGTTAAGCTTTGTATGCACAAAGTATAATTAATCAGGAGACAAAATGATAAAATATATCATAAAAAGATTGCTATTGTCTTTGCTGCTTTTGTTTGGTGTTTCCATCATCATATATCTTTTGATACGATTAATGCCTACTGACTTTATTGATGTAATGATGGCACCAAGGATAGCTGGCGGAACGGTTACGCAAGCACAAATAGATGCTATGAGAAGGTTTTATGGCCTTAATATAGAACATCCAATGGATAGAGCACATAACCTTGTTGTAGTTGGCGGCTGGGAAAACTTTTTTGCAAATATTCGCAGCTTTATAAATGGCTATTGGTCATGGCTCTTTGCTGTATTGGGCGGTGATTTAGGTATGTCATTTATGTGGCAGCAACCTGTATCAACTGTAATTGGCGATGCAATGTGGATTTCTTTTTCACTTGCTGTTGTTGCACTAGTATTGCAATTTGTTATTGCAATACCGTTAGGCATTTATGTTTCTACAAGGCAATATAGTGTTGCTGATAATACTGTTACTGTACTCGTGTTAATGGGTATGAGTTTGCCATCGTTCTTCTTTGGTAATCTTCTTATTATGTTATTCTCACGTAATCTTGGTTGGTTTCCGTTAAGTGGTATAGAATCTGGACATTTAGATCTTGACAATGCATTTCGAGTATTTTTAGATAGAGCGTGGCATCTAGTATTGCCTATCTTTACTGTAACATTGTTAAGCATAGGTGGCTTGACTCGTTTTACAAGGATAACTATGCTAGAAGTTTTAAGTGCGGATTATATTAGAACTGCCAGAGCAAAAGGTTGCTCTGAAAGGACTGCTATTTATAAGCATGCTTTTAGAAACACACTTATTCCTATTGTAACAATGATAGCAGGTATTTTACCAGGTCTTTTTGGCGGTATGATTATCTTAGAAGAGATTTTTGGTATCCCGGGTATAGGACAAAGGGCATTGCACGCACTAAGAAGCGGAGATATTCCGTTTATTATGGGCTTTAATATGTTCTTAGCAATTCTGTCGGTTATTGGTACGCTATTATCAGACTTAGCTTATGTTATAGTTGACCCTAGGGTTAAATTAGATAGATAACATAACATAACTTTAAATTCACTTTAATTAATCACATAGAGGTTTTTATGGATGAAAACTTAAAGCAAGATTCTCAATTAGATAAAACTGTTGAAAATAATATTGACTCTGGAGCTGAGGTTGAGACTAGTCAAAACTTGAAGCAAGAGACAGTATCTGATAACAATGAAACTAAAAAAGAAACTGCTGTAGCACAAAATAATGTAAAAGTAATATCTCCTGGACGAATGGTTTTAAAAAGATTTTTTCGTTCTAAATTGTCTATTGTCAGTTTAAGTTTTTTGGTATTTTTATTCATGTTTTCTTTTTTAGGACCTTTTTTGACAAGTTGGGGAGAGTCAGAAGCCGATGAAAGTCCAGGTGCTCCTGTAGTTGTGCAGATTAGACATACAAGCAGAACAAGGGTAGAGGATGCAAACAGTGTTGAGATGCTGCTTATTCAGATGCTTGCGCCGCATTTATCTGATGCGACTATTGCAAATGCACAAAGAGCATTGGTTGATTCTGAGTTTCTTGCAAATAATCCTAACGCAAGGTTAAATAACAATGATAACATGGTAATGTTAGCCAGATTATACGGTACTAATTCAGAAGGCGGAATGAGTGCTACGGGAAGGGTTTCTCCTGCGGGCGGCGGAATTTTCATGCATGCAAACCCTATTCCTGGTGGTCCTAGCATAACTACTCCTTTTACTGTAGTGGTAAGAGGAAGAGATCATCATATTTATTTAGGAGTTATTGATGAAGATGATGGTCCTTATGGAACATTTATCATAACTGAAAGAGAGCAAATTAGGCACTCAAATAATCCAAGAGAAAGAAATATCAATGCCAGACCTAATGCAAATCAACTGCTAGGTACAGATAGAAGCGGCTATGATATATTAACAAGGCTTATGTATGGCGGTAGAATTTCATTGACGTTGGGTTTTGTTTCGGTTGCTATTTCATTAACACTTGGGCTTTTATTTGGTGGACTTGCTGGATATTTTGGCAAGTGGGTAGACAACCTAGTAATGAGGGTAGTTGATATTTTATCGTGTTTGCCATCATTGCCTGTATTATTAATTTTTAGTGCTATATTAGATGGTATGCCTCAAATCCCTGTTCATCTTAGGATATATGTGGTTATGGGTATGCTTGCCTTTATATCCTGGCATGGTACCACAAGGGTTGTGCGGGGACAAATACTTTCACTTAGAGAGCAAGAATTTATGGTGGCAACAGAAGCACTTGGATTGCCAGTATCAAGACGTATTTTAAAGCATCTGATTCCTAATGTAATGCCGCTTATTATAGTTGGTGCTGTTACATCTTTAGGCAGCATGATACTAACAGAGGCAACTCTTTCATTCTTAGGGTTGGGTGTTAGGCCTCCTGCTGCAGCATGGGGACTCATGATAGCATCGGTGCGTGATCCGCAAATAATGATTCAATATCCGAATCAGTGGATACCTGCTGGTGTATTAATAGTTATGGCAGTACTTGCATTCGGTTTCTTAGGTGATAGCTTGCGTGATGCATTTGACCCTAAGGCTAAAAGATAAAGGAGGTTAATTAAAAAATATGAGCGATATAGATAAAAAACCTCAAGAGGATTCAATGGCAAACGAGATTTCTCAAAGAGAAGTCGTTAATCAAGGTAAAGCCGTGCAAAATGCTTCTACTTCAACTGATGTTAAGTCAGAGGCAAAACCTAACAAAGCAAAAAAAGATAAATCGGGATATATTTCAGGTAAAGAAAGTCGCAGTATATCAAAAGAAAATAATCGTATAACAAGAATGTACGAGAAACGCAAAAACCGCAAAAATGTTCCTGAATCTGAATATGTGACTCAAATGAAGGACTCTGGCAACATTGTAGAGTTTGAAAATTTGCATACTTACTTTTTTACTGATGCTGGTGTAGTTAAAGCGGTTAATGGAGTTTCTTTCTCTATTCCACAAGGGTCTACAGTAGGGGTGGTAGGTGAGTCTGGTTGCGGAAAAAGTGTTACGTCACTATCGTTAATGCAGCTTGTTCAGCGTCCGCAAGGGCAAATCATGGAAGGCAGCGAGATTAGATTTAAGTCTACAATATATAAAGAGGATGAAAAAGGCAGTCAGATTCCTATTTGGGAGACCGATGCGGCGGGCAATGTCAGACAAAGTCAGAAGCTTGATAAAAAGGGCAACCCTATTTTAGGTGCGGATGGCAATCCTATTATGGAAAACGTGCAAAAGCGTGACCATAATGATATTCCGATGTATGAGACTGAAGAGCGTGTTTATAATATTGCAAAAATGCCCATCAATAAAATGAGAAAGGTTAGAGGTCGTGAAATCAGTATGATTTTTCAAGAACCTATGACATCATTAAACCCTGTTTTTAGGATAGGGCATCAAATTGATGAAGTAATTTTGCTGCATATGCCAGGTGCTACTAAAAAATCTGCAAAAAATCGCACTTATGAAATGTTAAGGCTAGTAGGAATTATTCCTGAAATCGTATATTCAAAATATCCGCACGAGTTGTCGGGTGGTATGCGTCAAAGGGTAATAATTGCTATGTCGCTTGCTTGTGACCCTAAATTGATTATTGCAGATGAGCCTACTACGGCGCTAGATGTTACTATTCAGGCACAAATTTTAGAACTACTACGCAATGTTAAAGATAAAATCTCAGGTAGTATTATGCTTATTACACATGATTTGGGCGTAATCGCTGAGATGGCAGATTTTGTTGTAGTAATGTATGCTGGCAAAATCATAGAAATTGGTACTGCAAAAGAAATTTTTGATAATCCGCACCATCCTTATACAATTGGATTGCAAAAATCAAAACCCGTTGTTAATAAGCGTGTAGATAGGCTATATAGTATTCCTGGGTCTGTTCCTAATCCTATCGGCATGCCTGATCACTGCCATTTTGCAGGTCGTTGTGATAAAAAAATAGGGGCATGTCAAGGTCCATATCCAGGATACACTCAAATTAGCCCTACTCACAAAGTTGCATGTCATTTATATCTTAACAATAAAGATAATAGTGGCAATAATGACTAGTTTTTGTTGGCTTAAATTACTCAATAAAACAAATAGAGGCATTTATTATGGAATTCGCTAGAGTTGAAAATGAAAAACTCAATATAGGTCCAGACGATATTTTGGTTGTCAGCCACTTGAAAAAATATTTTCCTATTGCAAAGGACTTTTTTGGTAGACCCACAAGATATTTGCGTGCTGTAGATGATGTTTCTTTTAAAGTGAAAAGGGGCAAAACTATTGGTATAGTTGGTGAATCTGGTTGTGGTAAAACTACCATGGGGCGCTCTATCTTGCGGTTACATGATATTACAGGTGGCAGAGTAATCTATGATGGGCAAGATGTAACCATGTTAAGAAGCAAGGAAATGAGAAATCTGCGCACTCAGATGCAGATAATTTTCCAAGATCCTTATTCGTCGTTATCACCAAGGATGCCTGTCGGGCATATTATTGGTGAGGCAGTGATGGTTCATAAGTTGGTTAAAAAGAGTGAATATAGAGATTATGTAATTGAAATTATGCGTAAATGTGGCTTACAGCCGCACCATTTTGATAGATATCCGCATGAATTTTCAGGAGGACAAAGGCAGCGTATTTGTATTGCAAGGGCATTAGCGCTTAAGCCTAAACTTGTTATTTGTGATGAGCCTGTTTCAGCACTGGATGTATCTATTCAGGCACAGGTTATTAATCTTTTAGAAGATTTGCAAAAAGAAATGGGTTTAACATATGTGTTTATCTCTCACGATTTATCCGTTGTTGAGCATATTTCTAATGAAGTAGGGGTTATGTATTTAGGCAACTTAGTTGAAAAAGCGTCAAGAGACGACCTATTTTCTAATCCTATGCATCCATATACAGAAGCTTTGTTTTCAGCTGTACCTGTTCCTGATCCTAACATTAAAATGAATAGGATTTTGCTAAAGGGCGATATTCCATCTCCTGCAAATCCGCCAAAGGGTTGTAAATTCCACACAAGATGTCCAAAATGTATGGATGTTTGTAGAGAAGTTGTTCCCAAATTATTAGATTATGGAAATGAACACTTTGTAGCGTGTCATTTATATCCCCAAGATGTTAAAAATACGCTGATTATAGATGAGAAAGAAGCAGTAAATGAAGTATACAGCGATGATGTTAAAAGTGAAATAATAACATAATAAATTGTAAATGCTAAAAAGGGCGAGAATTTCAAACGCCCTTTTTAAGTATAAAAATGTGTGTTGTGATATTATTGATTATTAGACACACTCATTAGGAGAATTATAATGGCAAGAAAAAAGATATATGATGATGACGATGGACGTACTATCGTTAATATGAACGTAGAGGGAATGAAAGACTATATTGCTCCTGAAAAGAAGAAAGAGCGGGAAGAAATTAGAAAATTGAACCTAACTAAAAAGGAGAGGCGGGCGCTGTTTTGGGGGGCATATAAAGTGGTTGCTCAAGTTGTTTTGATTATGGCAATAGGTTTTGGACTGGCATTTTTATTGATTCATCTTTGGCTTAGATGATATTTGATTTTTTATAACTAGATAAATTAAGAGCGCATTGAAAGAGTATATTCACATAAAAAAATCCGCCTTTACATAAATAACCTTCCTAAAAAACCGTATGGGTTTTAAGGCGATTATAGTGATAAATAGGTCGAAGTGCAAGGATTTTAGGGCAAAGCTATATAAAGCCAGCTGAAAATAGGGCGAAAAGCAGAAATACGGAAACAGCGAAGTTTTGATTAAATTCGTTTTCGTACTGATTTTTGATTTATTGTAACCAAATCAAACTGCTGCCGCAAAATCAAAAAATAATTTAAAGTGCTTTTGCTAGGTTTAATAAAAACAATGTGATATGGTTGTGTTTATGAAAGAAATAAAAAATAAAACTGGCAAGAGGACACGCTACCTCATGTCAAAAATAATTATTGAGATATTGCTTAAGGAAAATTTGATAACCCATAAAGAGTTTGAGATTATTAATGAGAAGAATAAAAAGAGTTTTGGCAAAAGATAAGTGTATAAATTATTTAGCAGGCTTTTTGCTCAATAATTAGTACAATTGAGGCATGGAAAAAAACCTAGAATACAACTTAAACATTGGCATAGGCGAGAAGTTTCCATTCTTGCCAGTTTTGCATGATTATAAAGTTGATGAAATAAAAATTGAAGACAAACGGCTGATTATAGTTTCAAACGATGTGGCGAACCATGATGACGACAGTTCAAATTTTTCAGGCATCAAAGCAAAAAGCGTAAAAGTGGAATTCATAAACAACGAGTACGGCACAGACATGAGTGTTGATGTGATTTTTCACGGCAAGAAAAACAAAGTGTTTCTGTACTGTGAAGAATTTCTTGATGCTATAAAAGAATACGACAATTTAGAAATACTTTACCCAATGGTAGGATTCAGGCAAGTACACCTAATGCTGTTTGGAGCAATTGGAAAGAAACGATGCAACATAACAATGAAGATTTCGTGCGACAAAGTGAAGTACACATTTACTGAATAAAATAAGGAGGAATAGCCATGGAAGAAATCGTAATTGACAAAGAAAAGAGATACATCGCAGAAGTTAGCCTTTGGGAGACTGGGGCAGCTTTGGGAATAAAGACAGACTACACGGCAGTTCAAGACTGGATAGACGAAGAAGTTTTTGATTCGCTAATAAAGAACTATCCAAAGATAGACGGAGATGCTGGTTACTTCGAGATGCCAACAGGCGTAAAAGATGTGACCATGTTTGCGGACGACGGAAACTTAATTGCTGACTGGGGCGACCAAGGTTATAATCTAAAAGACATGCGTCAACCCATGATTGATTTTTTCACGAAACTTTATAATTCCAGCAAGGAAGAGATAAAGAAAACAGTCGTTGAGTATCTTGACGAATATTACCCAGATAGAAAGTAAATTAAAATCAAAAGAAGTAACTAGCGATATGGTTTAAAATTTGTTATACTAGAATAGTAAGGAGTTTTATGGCACGCTATACGAAAACGATTAAAGTAAAAGACTGTTATGCTCATTATGGTAAAATTCATAAATTTTTGGAGGAGAAAAAATTTTCATTAACCCAAAGAAAAGGAGAACTTGTTTGGCGTAAAAGTGGTTTTGCTTGTGATCACTATATAAAAATTGAGATTAGAGCCAATGCAATAATTATATATTCTTTTATAGATACGATAAATGGAGCGGAAGAAAGCAGCAAGGGTTTCTTTGGTGGTTTTGGAAAATGGCCTTTGCATAAAATTGTAAAACAGTTAGAGAAAATGATAATAGAAGGACAAAATGAAGTTAGTGATATAACAAAAAGACACATAGAGGCGGCTCAATCAATTTTAGGTGTATATACTAAAGCAGAAATTGTTGACAAAGTTGGTCTAGCTAGGATTGAAACTGCAGGCATAGAATTTGGCATAAAGGGAAGATATGCCATTAAAAAGAATTTTAGGAATATGCAGGGTTATCATTTTGCCTTTGAGATAGAATCAACAAAATTGGTGTACATGCCAAGTGATTTCGATGATGTTTGCGATTTGCAAAGTACTGGTTTCACAATTTCAGCAGGATACCATGATGGCTATCCATTAACGGGTGAGAATGAATCGGGAATTGTTTTAAAGGAGATTTCAAATCTTGCTGGTGGTGTGTTATCTCTAAGACAAGATGATGGATATATATTGCAAATGCAGACTGTAGAGAGCGATTGGATAAGTGAGGGAGCTGTCAAAATTATCAAGCAAATAGAAAACAGCATTACAATTTCTTTTAAGTTTGCAGTGCCGTTTGGTCTTAATGATGTGATAACGGGAACAGTTGAATTGATAAAAGATGACAGATAAAATCAAAAAATTGCGCCATATTCAAAAATCAAATCTGATTTTGTGATGATGCGGTTTTTTGTGAATTAAGTTTGGAAGGATAGGTGGGACTCCTTTTTTTATGCTATAGGAAAAATTGCCTAGAGAGAAAGGCTGCTATGCCAAAAAATGGGCGTCAAAGCAAGATGCCCGACCCGCCTTTAGGCGGCTTTTTTATAGTATAGGAAAAAACGTCTGAGAGAAATGTATAAGCTAACTCAAAAAAGCCGAATCTCTAAGTGAGGGAAGTGGGCTTTAGACCACATTTTATATATTTTAAGCTCTATTATGAATTATGTTATATAGCCATAATTTAAACTCATCGACTACTCTAGCTGGATTGGTCACTGAACCGCTTAATACCCCTTGGTTTATATATATATCAAACACTGTTTGCACGCCATAAGCGTATATTAAATATAAAACAAACACAACCTGGTCATTATTAACATTAAAATTAAAACTAAGATCAAATTCAAAGAGGGCAACATATACAGTAAGTTTTATATAGGTTACAAAATCAAATTTATTATCACATTTTTTGAATAATTCATCATACAGCTCAATTGAGCGGCGCATCCTAGGGCTGATAAGCGGACTAATAATAGGATTATCCCTATCTGAAAATATAAAATGCATATTGTCACTTACATTATTATCAAACATTATATAGCTATATAGAATAAGCGCATTTGTCATCCAGCTATTAGGGTCTCTAAATCCAAGTGTACTAATCATAACAAAAACAGCATAACTTTGCGTCAGCGGCCATAATGACTCAAGCAAAACATAGTCAGTTTGCCAAGGAACCCAAAAAGCATAGCCTTCGTCAATTTGTTCTAATCTAATTGTTGCCCTAATAAAATCATCCCAAGAAAAAAATTGCCTAATCCATTCAAATGCAGCTTCACTATTAAGTAAAAACTCTAAAAATGATTCATAATTAAACTCAAAATCAGAAAATATTATGTATGCTTCTGCTAATAAATTTTCGGCTAGCCAATCTTTATGTGTAAAATAATACGCTGAATAAGTTTTTATTACAATGGGATAATCATATGTATAAGAAAAAACTCTATATACAGCATTTGAAATAAGGATAGCCTCTAATCCAATGTATACTAAATATGCATTAATTTTATTAAAAAATAATACATTAAACCTTGAATCAAAGTATTGCCCATATTTTAAAAGCCGAGTAAAAATTGCTTTAAAATCAGAATTATTATCAATAATATGGTCAACCAGTGCAAGTGAAACACTATAAGCATAATAAATTTGTAGTTCATTAGAAAATCGCTTATTAAACACCCCGTATGTTAAGCTGGTTATATAAGTGTTTTTTTCAGACTCTAAAAATCTAGCAATTTGATTATTTGAATAAATTTGCCTTGTTCCCCAGCCTAGCTCTTGAAAAATTCGCATACTCAAACCATGCAATAATCCATAATTAATTGTTCTAGAAAGCATTGTCTGCAAAACAAAATTAATAAATCGATAAGTCCCAACATCGCTGGTTCTTAAAAAAATAGCATTATTGATAGAGTCTGCTCTTAAATTGAAAGAATTATTAAAATAAAGTGTAATGCTATTAAAATCTATATCAAAATAGGGGAATGAATGATTTTGAAGGAACTTTAATAAATTTTCTGTTTGATTGACTGCCGCTAGCCTAGTTTCCATAGCAGCAAGTACAAAATAATAGGCTGCGTTTGAAGTAATAGTCCTTTGTGCTTGATGGGTTTGGTTAATGCTGCTTTGGGGCTGATTATATACAAACGATGCTCGTTCAAAATTTAATTCTGTATTATCATCTTCATCAGGACCAAAAGTACACATAGAAAGGCTGGCTATTGCAAAAATAGAAATCATAACAAGGCAAATTAGAGTTGATATAATTTTAAGCTTTGTTTTCATATATAAAATGCCCCCTTTATAACTAATTGCTTTGCTTTAAACTACTATGCCATATAGCCGACAGTCCTTGGGAATAATTGTACATCCCGTATATTTCCGATACCTGTGATATACAATAAAATTCTTTCTAAACCAAGTCCAAATCCTCCATGCGGGCAAGAACCAAATTTTCTTAATTCTAAATATTCTTTATAATCTTCTGCATTCATACCTCTATCTTTAATAGCTTTTAACAACTTATCATAATCATCTTCTCTTTGACTGCCGCCGATGATTTCTCCAATCCCTGGCAACAATAAATCTGTAGCCGCAACAGTTTTTCCGTCTGCATTTTGTTTCATATAAAATGATTTAATTCCCATAGGGTAGTCAGTGACAAACACAGGCTTTTTAAAAATAACTTCTGTTATATATCTTTCATGCTCTGTTTGTAGATCTAAACCCCACTCAATAGGAAACTTAAACTCTATTCCCTTAGCTTTTTTTAATAAATCAATCGCTTTAGTATAGGTCAATACTTCAAAATCACTACTTAGTACGCCTCTTAATTTATCAATCAAACCATTTTCAAAGTGTGCGTCAAATAATTTAATCTCTGTTTCGCATTTATCTAATACAGCTCCAATTATATATTTAATAAGCTCTTCTGCCACTTCTAAAATGTCTTCTAATTCAGCAAATGCAATTTCAGGCTCTATCATCCAAAACTCTGCTGCATGCCTAGTAGTATTTGATTTTTCTGCTCTAAATGTAGGACCGAATGTATAAATCTTGCCCAATGCCATTGCTGCCATCTCGCCTTCTAATTGTCCTGACACCGTCAATCCCGCCTGCTTAGCGAAAAAATCTGATTTGCTGTACGCATCTTCATTTTTAAACTTAGCATCCCAAGCATGAGTCGTAACTCTAAAAACTTCACCTGCACCTTCACAATCACTGCCTGTCAAAATAGGGGTATGCACCCATACATAATTGTTGGCTGAAAAATATTCATGAATAGCAATACTAACCGCATCTCTAATCCTAAGCATAGCATTAAAAGTGTTGGTTCTTAATCTTAAGTGCGGAATAGTCCTTAAATAATCAAGACCGTGACGCTTTTTTTGCAGTGGATAATCAAGCGGACATCGTCCCAAAATAATGATTTTTTCAGCATTAACTTCAATGCTGTCACCATTTTGTGATTTAACCAATATACCTTCTATTTTTAAAGCAGCTCCTAAATCTAATATGCCATCTTGAATTTGATTAAGGGCAGACTTGTCTAATACAATTTGTAAATGCTTTAAACAAGTACCGTCATTAAGTTCTAAAAACGCCATATTTTTAGAATCTCTAGATGTTCTAACCCAACCGCAAACAGTCACTTTTGTATCTATAAAATCTTCTTTTGTTTTATATAATTTTGCAATGTCAATGTGTTTCATTATTATTTCTCCTAATAGACTTTTTAAAACTAAAAATGAAATGTGTTGCGGAATCTTTTTTGCTAATACTTGCTAGTATTAACTGCAAAAACAATGAAAATTTGCTGTAAAAAATACACTCGCTATCCACCACTTTTAGTTTTGAAATAAGTCTAATATCAATTTTAAATATATTAGCATTTAAAAATTCTATTGTCAAGCATTTTAGATGATTGCAAATTGTGATGATTCTATGATTGAAATTATATAATCTTTAAAGGGCGGATTGGTGAACTAAAGCCCTTTTTTATTTGACAAACATATTATAACTAATATATAATTATTGAGAGGATAAAGAATATGAATGAAAACAACTTAGAGCAAGAAGAAAATGTGTCTAGTGATGAGCATGATATTGAGGTCATTAAAGATACAATTTTAGATTATGTAAAAGAAAAAGATGTTGTTAATTTAAGGACACTGCTTCATAAATTGGATGGAGTAGAGGCTTTGTTTGTCATGAATTCTTTATCAAGAAAAGAAAAGGCTGTTGTTTTTAGGCTGTTAGATAAAGAATGTGCGTTGTTTGTGTTTGAACAGTTAGAAACACCTCTTCAAAAAGAGTTGTTAGAATCGTTTACTGATGAATATACAAGAGAAGTGATAGAAGACCTTGACCCAGATGATAGGGCGGGGTTATTTGACGAGATGCCTGCAGGCGTAGCAAAAAAATTACTTAGTATGCTGTCTAATGAAGAGAGGCAGATTACTAACATGCTTATGGGATATAAACCTGAAACTGCTGGCAGGCTTATGACGCCTAAGTTTATTTCTTTAAGAGAAGAGATGACGGCTGAAGAGGCGCTGGCAAAAGTGCGAGTGCAGGCAAATGATAAAGAAACAATTTATACGCTGTATGTGACAGATGACAGCAAAAAATTAGATGGTGTATTGTCTTTAAAGCATTTATTAATAGCGGATCCTAATGCAAAAATTAAAGATATTATGACTGATAGCGTGATTAAAGTTGCAACAGATACTGACCAAGAAGATGTAGCCAAAATAGTAAAAGAGTATGACTTTTTAGCTGTGCCAGTAGTAGACAAAGAAGGGCGCATAGTTGGAATAATTACGCATGATGATGCAATGGACATTTTAGAACATGAAGCTACAGAGGATATTTTTAACCAAGCTGGTTTAGCAAATATAAAAAACAAAGAAAACAGCAGAAGTGAAATATTGGTGCGTGGCAGGCTATGGTCAGTTTGGAAAGTTAGATTGCCGTTTTTATTAATTGCTTTAATAGGCGGTATTTTGGCAGCATTATTGATAGGCGGCTTTGAAGAAGTTTTAGAAGAAGTGATGATTGTTGCGTTTTTTATTCCGCTTATTATGGATTTAGGCGGAAGTGTAGGTACACAGTCAACAACGGTTTTTGCCAGAGGTCTAGCTTTAGGGCATATTGATACTAAAAAATTTAGCAAACATCTTTTAAGAGAGGTGGGGATAGGATTTAGTATCGGTATAATTGTTGGTGTCGTAACAGGTATCATTGCGGGTGTTTGGGGTCATTTATCTAGCGGTATGCCTTTATTAGGTTTAGCTGTAGGTCTTGCTTTAATGGTTACTGTCACTATTGCGTCACTTATTGGGTTTTTGGTACCATTCTTACTTGTTAAAATGAAACTTGATCAGGTTGCAGGTGCTGCTCCTATTATTACTACTATTAAAGACATAACCGGTTTAACAACTTATTTTCTTTTAGTAACATTATTTTTGTCTAACTTCTTATAATAGGTGACTATTATATAGCATAAAAAATTTTATATATTTATGGGGGCTAATGTATTATGGCTATTATTTTGAGATTTGTTGGGTTGGTTTTAAGTATCGGTGCAGTAATAATGGGATTTTTTGGCATGGTGTATGGCATTCATTTTTTGGCATATATCGGGCTAGGTATAAATATTGCTGGATTGGTGCTAATGGGTTTAGCCAATAAAAAAAGCCGCACCAAACTAGGAAACATTGTTTTTTTGGCGGGCTTTGCTTGTTTAGTGGCGGTAGTATTTTTCACAGGTGCTGCAGTGGCACTTGACGGGTTGTTTGTTTAATTTAAGTTTCAACTCTAATCCATGTTGCTAACTTGCTGGCAATTTCTAATCCATCAATCTTTGTTTGTAAATCCATGGACACATCGTTCCCTATCACTATATGTGCATAGGGAATTTTTCCTTCACTAAATACTTTTTCAATTATAAAATATTCTAATTCTTTTCCAAAGCCTTGCCTTCTAAATTTAGGTAAAATCTCTAGTAAACCCATACTCCCTTCACTGTGTCTTCCTACAAATCCAATAATCTCATCATTTAAATATGCTCCCCAAATTAGTCCTCTATTCAATAGCTTTTTCATGTGGTCTTTGTTCCATGCTCTTGAATAATTATCAAAAACAAAATCCAAATGCTTTTCATTAAGCAGTTTATATTGTGCTCTATGTTTGATGCTTGGCGGCAGTTTTTTTGTATAGACAACTTGATGACATGCTACTACTCTTGCTATGTTAGGGATAATTTTTGTTAAATAATCAGGGTCGCTATTTCCATAAACTACGGTCAGCAATCCTTCATTAATTTTATCCTTATAATGCAGAATAGCTTTGTCATTTATTAAACCAAGCAGCATTATTCCCTCATTGTGCATTAAAGCTATGCCATAATCATGAATGCTTAAAATTTGCGCTTCATTTTTTTCTAATGCTTCAATCATAGGCGCAAAGCTTAAAAAATCTTTGTTTAAAAACTCTAAAGCTTTTTGTTTATCTATTGTATTCATGATTAAAATATTACAACAAAATTTGTAGTTTGTCTAGTGTTTTATTTTGACTTTTTATGTTTTTACTATATAATACAAAGGTTGTGAATAAATCAGAAATAAAAAAACGCAAAATGATAGAAGGACCTATTGCCAAACAGCTTATAATTTTTGCGTTGCCGCTGCTTATGGCAAATTTGCTGCAGCAGCTATTAAATACTACTGATGCTATAATCGTTGGCAATCTAATAGGACCATATCCGCTTACAGGGGTCACGCAGGCAGGCAGGGTAATTTGGGTGCTTAATAGTTTATTTATGGGTATTGGTGTTGGTGCTGGTGTAGTAATCTCGCATTTTTATGGTGCGAAAGATAAAGAAAATTATTCAAAGGCAATACATACTACTATAGTTATGGGCGCAGTGTTAGGGCTTATTGTGACGGGGGTAGGTATTGTCACCACACGTCCGTTATTAAATATGATGGGATTAGGACCTGATTCTGTCTTGTATCAATATGCGTATGATTATTTAATGGTATATTTTATTGGAGTAATCTTTGTTTTTATTTTTAATATGGGTGCGGGAATATTGCGGGCAGTGGGTGATTCTGTTACTCCATTAATTTTATTGTTTGTAGCTGTTACGCTTAATATTGGGTTAACAATTTTATTTTTACAAGTTTTTAATTTTGGAGTTGTGGGGCTGGCTGTATCTACTATAATTTCGCAAGCAGTTGCTACGGTATTAGTGCTTTTAAAGCTATTCTTAACTAAAAATGATTATAAAATGTCTATAAAGAAATTAAGAATAGATAAAAAGATTTTCATTAAAATTTTAAGGATAGGTATACCTGTAGGCCTTAATACCAGCATCATAGCTTCTGCACATATTTTCATGCAGGCATATACAAATGCCTTTGATATACCTTATTATCCGCATGCTCCGCATGGCACAGGAGTAGCCGTTTATGGCAAGATTGATGGATTTGTATATATGCCCATGATGGCAATGAGTTTGGCACTGACTACATTTGTAGGGCAAAATATAGGTGCAGACAGAGAGGACCGAGCCAAAAAGGCGATAAAGATTACTTTTTTAATATCCTTAATCATGACTTTAATGCTTGGTGTGGCTGTATTTTTTTCTGGACAGCATATAATGAGTTTAGTTGCTCCTCAAATGACTGATGAGGCTATGGCAGTTGCTATACGGTTTATGAGTGTAGTAGTTTTTGCTTATCCGGTCCTAATGTTTAATGATACTATTTCAGGTGCACTAAGAGGGGCAGGAAAAGCGCTTGTCCCGTCCATAATTTTGGTGGCATGTATGTTTGGTGTGCGGCTGTTATTTTTGTTTTTTGCTATCGACTTAGGCGGAATGGACATTTTAGCAGTATTTTTGACCTTTCCGATAGCATGGGGCGTTTCTTCTATTTGCATGTTTGTGTATTATTTAAAGAGCGGCTTAAAAAAGAAAGAAAAGGCAGATGGTGAAGAGCAATGCTTAAGAACAGAGTTAGTTGATAAGGCACTGGCAGAAGTGTCATTATTGCCAAGACAAATTGGACTAGAAACAACTTTAGAAGGGAAGAGAGAAGAGGTAATCAAAGAGGAAAAGATGGAGAGTAATGATTTGAAAATCATAAATGATGAAAATTCATTAAACATAATGGAGTAAAAAATGAAAACACCAAAAATTATAACAATTGAAAAAGCGCTGTCATTAGTCAAGGACAATGACAAAATTGTTTGTGCTTGTGCTACTACAGAGCCGCAAGGGTTTTTATCAAATATCCATACAATTGCACACAGCGTAAAAAATGTTGAAGTATGGATGACGCTGTCTATGCGCTCTTATCCTTTTTTACAAGATAAAGAGATAGGCAACAGCTTTATCATCAATTCAATGTTTTTCTCTAAGCCTATTAGGGATGCGGAGGCTGTTTTAGATACTGTTTCATATGTGCCGACTCATTTAAGAAACACGGCAATTACTGCTATGGCTGCAAGACCAGTTGACATTTTTGTAGGCACCTGCACACCGCCCAACAAAGACGGAAAAGTTTCACTAGGTTTAGCTGATGTTTATGAATCAGAGGTTTTAAAACAGACCAAAACAGTTATTTTAGAAATTAACCCTAATATGCCATATACCTATGGCACAACAGAGATTGATTCTAAAGATGTTGATTATTTTGTTAATGTAGAATATAAAATTTGTGAAGATGTTGTTGCTCCTATTAATGACAAAGATAAAGCTATTGGCGGATTTATTAGTCAATACATCAAAGATGGAGATTGTATGCAAATTGGCATAGGTTCTATCCCTAATTCAGTTGTACAATATTTAGCAGCTAAAAAGAATTTAGGCATTCATACAGAATTAGCAGGGGACGGGGCAATAGAATTAGTCAAAAAAGGCATTGTAAACGGCACAAAAAAAACAATAGATACAAATATATTAAGCACATCAATAGTGTTTGCTAGTCAAAGCTCATATGATTATGTTAATTTAAACAAAAATGTAAGAGTAATGCGCTGTTCACATTCAAATGCTTTTAATACATTGGCAAGTCAAGACAACCAAGTATCTATCAATACTTCATTAGAAGTAGATTTAACAGGGCAGTGCTGTTCTGAGAGTTTAGGTTCAAAACAGTTTAGCGGGACAGGCGGGCAAACGGATACGGCAGTGGGCACACAAATGGCTAAATGCGGCAAAGCATTTATAGCATTGTATTCTACTGCAAATGTCAAGCAAGCAGACGGGACAAGAAAAGAAGTATCAAAAATTGTTGTTCAGTTAAAACAAGGTGCGGCGGTATCATTGCATAGAAATGATGTAATGTATATAGCAACTGAATACGGTGTAGTTAATTTAAAAGGATTATCTATTGCAAATAGGGCAAAGGCGTTGATTTCTATTGCGCACCCAAGTTTTAGAGAAGAGTTGACTGCTCAGGCAAAACAGATTGGATTGATAAAATAGTGGCTGAAATAAAAAAAGGGGCTTTTCGCCCCGACCCGTGCTTGCATTGCACGGGTTTTTTTTTGGCTTCCAAGCATTCTCAAATAAATCAATTTTTCCTATGGCATAAAAAAAGAGTGATATTGATTTTGTATCACTCTTTTTTCATGCTTAATTATTTGCTGCAGCAACAACCGCCCTCTTTAGTTTCAGGCGTGCATTCGCATCCCTTTTTACCTAAAAAATAATTTATATCAGTATTGCCGATTATTTCACCAATTTTGCCTAATGTAAAAATATCCGGCAAGCTTTCACTGCGCTCCCACTTGCCTACAGCTTGCGGGCTTACATTTAATAAAACAGCAAACTGCGCCTGAGATAGACCCTTAGTCTTTCTCCCAGACGCTATTTGCTTGCCTACGATTTGAGTATCAAATACTTCGCCCATAATATCTTAATCCGATATTATTTGCAGCAGCAAGGTGCACATTCGCAAGGATTGCATTTGCAGCATTCACAAACATCACATTTGCAGCAGTTGCAAGTATCTCCGCATGTGCATGGATTGCATTTGCAGCACTCGCAGCATTTACATTTGCATTTAGCCATTTTATTTTCTCCTCCAGTATTTATTATATACACATTATATAATCTTAATGAATCATTGTCAACCCTTTAATCTCTACCGTTGGTTGTTTAAAGCGTTTTTAAAACTACAGTTAGTTGTATGGTTTATCATTTAACATATACAGATTTTTAATTTCAATCGTATTATACATTATCACCAAAATTACACAAAATCTTCACAAGCAAAAACTTGACAAAATTGGTAAATTATGGCAAAATTATATCATATTATATTTTTAGGAGAGATAGATTATGAAGAAAAAATTGGTTTGTATTGGTATTGTGATAGTAATGATGTTTGGAGTGGCAGGGCTTAGCGGGTGTGGCTATACTTATCAAGATGGTGATTTTTTGCTAACTGTGACGGCAAATAAGACGGAAATGAGAGTTGGTGAAACAATTGAGTTTACAATAAGGTTTGAGAATAATACTGGTAGAAATCTTAGGGTTATTTTCTCTAGTATGGGCAATTTTCCAAATTCACATTTGATAAACCCTAGTGTATTTTTTGATGTTTTTGTAAAAGGAGAAAATCTAGAGATTTTTGGACTTGATAACATTATATATGCTACAATTTATTCAGGTGTAGTATTTTATGTTAGCTGGACGGCAGAACAAGTTGGGAGATTTTATGCTCAAGCATATGTCAATTTTTCTGTTTTAAGAAACCAAACTTGGTTTGGCAGAAACAATACAAATGGTGCAGCAAGAATTGAAATATATAGTGAGAAAATTAGTTTTGTTGTACATGAATAAAAACATGCTAGCAAAAAATAAATAATTTATAAGGAGAAAAATAGAATGAAAATGAAAAAGAAATTAATAGTATTATTAAGTACATTTATCATTATATTCATTAGTATAATTGGATTTAGTGGGTGTGGCTATACTTATCAAGATGGTGATTTTTTGCTAACTGTGATTGCAGATAGAGCTGAGGTCAAAGTTGGTGAAACAATTGAGTTTACTGTTAGATTTGAAAATAATAGTGGTAGAAGGCTTAGGGTTAATAGTGATCAAATTTTTAGAGTCGCTACATTTCATAAAAATGAACAACCTGACTTTGTTGTGCGTGGCGGTCATGATAGCATAATAGAAAGAGATGAGATTATAGAAAAAACATTTTATTGGGAAGCTGAAGAAATTGGAGAGCGTTATGCGCAAGGGCTAGCGCAATTTAATATTTTAGGCAATCAAACTTCTTGGGGAATTATGCACTGGTATAGAACTGCAAGGAGTCGTAGAAATGCAACACAAATAAATATTTTAAGTGAAAAAATTAGCATCACAATTTCAAATTGAAATCAACAAAAGGAGAAATCAAATGAAAAAGAAATTAATAGTATTATTAAGTCTAATTGTTTTTGCTTTAATAGGAATAGCAATGACACTAAATGTAAGTGAAGTAAAACGTGTAATCGAAACAAAGAGCATAGAGATTTTTTCAAGTGCATATTTTGCTAATGTAAACAGGAGCATAGAAATTTTAGAGCAGTCAATGAATAAATTCATTGTTGATGATACTATAGCAAATAATACTATTGGCAGTTTTGAAAATCAGTCATCGCATGAATCAATAAACAGAAACACAATAAACAGAAATACATACAGTGATGAGTTTGCTGGTCGTTGGTTTTGTGAACAAGGTTTTTTAAATATTGGTATTGTTGGCAGCAATTCAAGAGTCAACTCTTTGCAAATTACATCAAATTATAATGGGCAAGTGCAGTATATAAGACATAGATACTCACTTAATCATTTATATAATATTATAGAAATATTGGACACTATGACGAATAATTATGGTGTTATCTCAATAGCACTTAATGAAGAACTTAATCACATTAAAATATATGTAAACAATAAAAATGTTATCAATCAGATTAATTATTATTTATATAAAAATAGTCTATATAGTTCATCCGCATTAAAAATTACAATTCAATCAGAAGTAGGAGTAAAAAGAGATTCAAATACTGCTTATGGGGGAAGCCCTTTATTCAGAGGACCTGGTCTACCAAGAGGACATCAAGGAACTATTGCAGTCAATGCAAGGTGCAATACTACGGGTCAATTTGGATTTTTAACAAATGGACATGTTGTACACTGTATGACAACTGGACGGTGGATTGAACGCCTTTACAATTCTACAGGATGGTTTGCGCCTAGGCTAGGTGTGCCATGCCCTATAAGATATCAAAATGGAGGGACAATAGATGCAGCCTTTGTACCTTTTTATAACCAAAACAATTGGACTCCTACTCATCATGCAAGGGGTTCAACTACATACACAAATATACGATTGGGCAGTGAGCACTTAATTATTCAAGGTGCACCCATAAGGAGAATAGGACATATAACAGGAGATACTACAGGTATAATATTGTATACTGATGTCATTGCAGATGGGATAAGAAGATCTTTTACATATTCAAATGCGGGGCAAAATGGCGACAGCGGTGGACCCGTATTTTTTGATGGAGGAAATCAGAATTTATTTTTAATTGGTATGCATTTTGCAAGTAATAGTGCAAGGACTCATGGAATTGCTTGTCGCATATCAGAAGTTATGTTGCCTAGATCACAAGGGGGTTTAGATATCACTCCAATCACCAGCAACGCTAACATGACTCAAATGCGAAATGGTATATATATTCTGCCCAGTCAAGCAGGCAGAGAGATTCATTTGCATGGTACAAATAATGTTTTAAATACGCAAATACAATTTGTTAGTGGTCAAACAAGGACATTTTCTATAACTGGCACCAATGGCGACCGCACAATACTTAGTACTAGTGCTTCTGAGTGGCAAGGTTTGAACATAACATTATTTAATATCAATTTCATAAGAATTAGGTTTTATACCAATAGTTTTAGAATACAGGCAGCTGCCAATGCAAATTTTATAGTGTGGGAGCAAACCTTTAGATTAGGACCTTCTATTTTTCCTTTCAACAATATAGGTCAAATACAATTAAATGTAACCAACTCTGCACATGCAAGCAACAGGATATTTGGGCGAATAAATTCTTTTATTCCACGCTCTGCCGCTATATCCTCCTATACCCATCCAAACAACATGATAAATAATTATAATAGTATATTTTTTAGTAATAGTTTTTCCTAGTATAAATAATGAATAGTAGGTATTGAAAAATAAAAAGGAGAAAAGGAGAAATTTTTTGTTATTACTAATTATCATAAAGACTTTTTGAGAGTTGCCATAAGGCGATAATTGTTTGTTTAAAGATGAGATTCTTACAGAATGACAAAATTAGATTGAAGCGGAGCAGTTTTAACAGTTAGTAAACAATTTTTGTTATTCTGTAAGAATCTCATCTTTATTCCCTGTTCTGCAATGTGTATTTCTATTGGCATGGTAATCATGAAGTGAAAATATCTTACATTAAAAAACCTGCAAGGGACTAGATTATGCTTTAGTCCTATTTTTTTATTCCTATTGCTATATTCATGTTATTTCTCTTGACAAAATACTACAAATGGTTTACTATTATTCGTGAAATAAATAAATTGGGGGATTTTGGGCAAATGAAAGAAAAAGCGTACTTAATTTTGCAAGACGGCACTGTGTTTAGCGGCCAAGCAATTGGCAGACGAGGTGAGTCAGTAGGCGAATTGATTTTTACTACTGCTATGGGGGGGTATATGGAATCCCTTACTGACCCTAGTTATTTTGGACAAATTATTATTCAGACATTTCCTTTAATAGGCAACTATGGGGCGATTGAAAAAGATAATGAGTCTAAAAAATCTTGGGTTTTTGGCTATGTAGTCAAAGAGCTTTGTGAGGACGGGTCAAATTTTAGAAAAGAGGGAGAGCTTAATGATTATTTGGTGGGACAAGACATTGTGGGGATAAGTGGCATTGATACTAGGGAATTAACCAGGAGAATTAGAGGCGCTGGGGTAATGAATGCTATGATAAGTACTAATTTAAGCGGAATGGAGGCAAAACTAAAAAAGATTAAGGCTTTTAAAATTGTGGATGCGGTTGAGACGATTTCGCCTAAAGAGGTAGAGGAGTTTTGCCCACAAGATTTGGATATTCCGCAAACACTGCAAAATATTCAATTTGCTGATGGAAATGCTGAGGAAATTGTCCGCCCAAAAACTGTGGTGGTGTGGAATTTTGGTTCTAAAAAGAGCATTATTGGTGAGTTGTTGAAAAGAGGCTGCAAAGTGATTAGCGTGCCTTATAATTATACGGCTAAGCAGATCATGGACTTAAAGCCTGATGGGATTGTATTGTCAAATGGTGCTGGTGACCCGGCTTTAAATCATGGCGTAATAAAAGAGGTGGCTGAAATTTTAAAAAATGATATTCCAATTTTTGGGATATGCTTAGGGCATCAATTAATTGCGCTTAGCTGTGGTTGCAAGACAACTAAATTAAAGTATGGTCACAGGGGAGTCAACCATCCTATCAAGGATTTAGACAGCGGCAGGGTATATGCGACAAGTCAAAACCATGGGTATTCAGTTGTGCCAAAATCTGTGGATAAAAATGTGCTAAGAATAAATCAAATACACTCACTAGATAAATCTGTTGAGGGACTAGAGTTTGTGGGTCGTCCAATTTTTAGCGTGCAATATCACCCAGAAGCAGGCGCAGGACCGCTGGATACAAAGTATCTGTTTGATAAGTTTGTTAGGTCAGTGAAGGATTAAGATTATAGTTGTTTTTATTATAGGAGATGTGTTATAGAGCATGAAAAATATTTTTATAGATGCACAGATATGGTTGTCATTATACGATTTTTCAAGTGATGACTTAGATCAATTTGGAAAACTTAAAGACCTAATAGTACACGGTAATGTTAAAATAATTCTTACTGAACAAGTGCGTGATGAGGTCATGCGTAACAGAGAGAATAAGTTGAAAGATGTTTTAACTAAGACTGAGAATATAAAGTTTTCTACGCCTGTTTTATACCAAGGATATAAGACTGAATATGAAAGTTTAAGGAAATCAATAGTTTCTGCCGATAAAACCAATGGAGAATTGCGAACTAAAATTAGACACGATATTGAAAAACAAACTTTGCCACAAGATTGCACAGGAGTGGTTCTTTCCAGGAAACACATGATATAATTAAACGAATGAATTTTTATCTAAGTTGGTCAAAAGAGCAAGTATACAGAATTGCAAAAGCAATGAGAACCAATTCACAAGTAGCATGGATTTTAACGGACGATGATTTGATTGAGTTTGTAGAAAAATATATTGAACCATGTTTTTATGGTGATAATGAAGATGTTGTATGGATTAGAGAGTTTTGGATTAAGCAAAGAGGATGGGAATTTGATTTTCCATTTTAATGTTTAGTTTAATAAAGAAATATTAAAGTTACATAATTACTCATCACTCACCACATAAAAGGAGCATTTTATGCCAAAACATAAAGATATAAAAAAAGTATTAGTAATCGGTTCTGGTCCGATTGTCATTGGACAAGCTGCTGAGTTTGATTATGCGGGGACACAAGCGTGCCGTGCCTTAAAAAAAGAGGGCATGGAGGTGGTTTTAGTAAACTCTAATCCTGCAACAATCATGACTGACAATGTAATGGCGGATTCAATTTATATTGAGCCGCTTACCATTGATACAATTAAGCGCATAATCATGTTAGAAAAGCCTGATAGTTTGCTGCCGTCATTAGGCGGACAAACTGGCTTGACGCTGTCTATGCAATTGGCAACAAGCGGTTTTTTAGATGAACAAGGGGTCAAGCTTTTAGGGATAAGAGTGGATTCTATCCAAAAGGCAGAAGATAGAGAACTTTTTAAAAGGACTATGCTTGAAATTGGTCAGCCTTGCATTCCATCAGGAATTTGTGTCACTGTTGAAGAGGCACTGGCAGTTGCAGACAAAATAGGTTATCCTGTCATTGTGCGCCCAGCATATACTTTAGGCGGTGCTGGCGGCGGTTTTGCTGATGATGCTGAAAAATTAAAAGAGGTGGCAAGCGGTGGCTTGGCAATGTCACCTATTACACAAGTTTTGATAGAAAAAAGTATCTATGGCTGGAAAGAAGTTGAGTATGAGGTAATGCGTGACGGTGCGGGCAACGTAATCATTGTGTGTGCTATGGAAAATATGGACCCTGTGGGTATTCATACAGGGGATAGTATTGTTGTGGCTCCTACTATGACGTTATCTGATAAAGAATATCAAATGATGAGGACAGCTAGCATTGACATAATTACAGCACTTGGAATAGAGGGCGGCTGCAATGTCCAATTGGCATTAAATCCTCATACGTTTGAATATGCGGTTATTGAGGTTAATCCTAGGGTGTCAAGGTCATCGGCACTTGCATCAAAGGCTACGGGCTATCCTATTGCTAAGGTGGCTACGCTAATAGCGTTAGGATACAATCTTGATGAGATAACAAATTCATTGACAGGCAATCTTGCTTGCTATGAGCCTGTATTAGATTATTGCGTTGTTAAACTGCCTAAATTTCCGTTTGATAAATTTATCTATGCTAAAAGGGCATTAGGCACGCAGATGAAGGCAACAGGTGAGGTAATGGCTATTGCACCAAGTTTTGAAATGGCAATTATGAAAGCGGTGCGAGGGTCAGAAGGATATTTAAACCTGCAAAGTCCTATTGTTGCTGGTTGGAATGATGAAAGGGTCAAAGAAGAATTGATGCCTGCAAGTGATTATAGATTATATGTGGTGTATGAGGCATTAAAAAGAGGTTTTGGTATTGAGTATGTTATGCAAAGGACTATGATTGATAAGTGGTTTTTGCAAAAAATTCAAAATCTTGTGGACTATGAAAACAGGTTACTTTTGACAGATGCTCCATTAAAAGGTGATGAATATTTAGAGGGCAAGAGATTAGGTTATCCTGATGCGGCTTTAGAAAAATTGAGCGGTGGGCGCAAGATTGCTAAAAAACAAAAGGCTGTGTTTAAAACGGTGGATACTTGTGCAGCAGAGTTTACTTCGGATACTCCTTATTTTTATTCAAGCTATGACAATGAAAATGAGGCGCTTTTATATAGGGAAAAGATTAAATCAGATAAAAAGCGAGTGATTGTATTTGGCTCAGGACCGATTAGGATTGGTCAAGGTATAGAGTTTGATTATGCTACGGTTCATTGTGTGTGGGCATTAAAAAAACTTGGTTGTGAAGTAGTAGTAGTAAACAACAACCCTGAAACAGTTTCAACAGATTTTGATACAGCTGACAGGCTTTATTTTGAGATGCTAACACCAGAAGATGTTGACAATATAATTGCAACTGAAAAACCTTGGGGAGTTGTTGTTGCTTTTGGCGGTCAGACTGCTATTAAACTGACAAAACATTTGTCGGATAGTGGTGTTAAAATATTAGGAACAAGTGCTGATAGTATTGATGCCGCTGAAGATAGAGAAAGGTTTGATAAACTGCTAGAAGAAAACAGAATCAAGCGCCCAGAGGGGACTACTGTTAAAACCTTAGAAGAAGCACTTTTAGCAGGGTCTAGATTAGGATATCCTGTATTGATGCGTCCGTCATATGTATTAGGCGGTCAAAACATGATTATTGCTTTTTCTGAAAATGATATTAAAGAATATATGGGTATAATTTTAGAACTAAACCCAAATAATACAATCCTTATAGATAAATATATGATGGGTACAGAGATTGAGGTTGATGCAATTTGTGACGGGAAAGATATTTTGATACCTGGTATTATGGAGCATATAGAGCGTGCAGGAGTACACAGCGGGGATAGCATTGCAGTGTATCCAGCACACAATATCTCTGATGCTATGGCATTAAAAATTGTTGATTATACAAAAAAACTGGCTAAAGCACTTAAAACTGTCGGACTTATCAATATTCAATATATTGTGTCAAATGGAGAAATTTATTGTATTGAGGTCAATCCTAGATCTTCTAGAACTGTTCCTTATATTTCTAAGGTTACAGGTGTTCCTATGATTTATTTAGCTACTGCTTGTATGCTTGGTAAAAAACTAAAAGATTTAGGTTATGGCACAGGTTTATATAAAAATGCAGCATATGTTGCTGTTAAAGTACCAGTGTTTAGTTTTGAAAAGCTAACAGATTTAGATACTCAATTAGGACCTGAAATGAAATCTACGGGTGAGGTATTAGGTATTGGAAAGTCGCTAGATGAGGCGCTTTATAAAGGGCTAATTGCAGCAGGTTATAGACTTAAACCTAAGCGTAATGGTGTATTGATTACTGTTAAAGACGCTGATAAATCTGATATTGCAAATACAGCAAAAATGTATGATGAATTGGGTTATAAATTATATGCGACACATGGCACAGCTAATGTGCTAGAAAAAGCTGGACTTGTTGTTATGAGGGTAGACAAAGTATCAGACAATCCTGAATCAAACACTTATACACTTTTAGAAAGCGGCAAAGTTGATTTGATGATTTCTACTTCTACTAAAGGCAGAATTCCCACTGATGATGATGTAAAATTACGCAGAAAAAGTGTTTCATCCGCATTGCCGTGCCTGACTTCTATTGATACGGCAAATGCACTTGCTTTATCGTTAAAATCAAGATATTCTCAATTTAACACAGAACTTGTCAATATCAATAAAATGCGTACAGAGAGTCAAGAAATCGAATTTATTAAAATGTACGCAACAGGTGGTGACTATATTTATATAGATTGCATGAAAAAGCCGCTTTATAATTTTGAGTCTGTGGCAGTCAATTTATGTGACAAAGAAAATGGCGTTGGTGCTGATGGGGTGGTCTTTATTGTTTCTCCAAAGGATAAGTCTGCTGCGGCAAGAATGCGTTTATTTGGTGCAGACGGAATTGAGATTGAAATGGGTGGAAATGCTATAAGAGGTGTGGCTAAATATTTATATGACAATGATAAGACATGCTGCAAAGACTGTGATTATATCGATATTGAAACTAAATATACAAAACATAGGGTTAGACTTTTTACAAGAGGCGGGGTTGTCAACTCATGCCAAGTAGAAATGGGGTCTTTTGATTTTGATATTAATCAAGATGCGGATTTAGATGTTGATGGTGAGAAATTAAAGCTGTCATTTATTAATACAGGTTGTCCTTATGTGGTTGTATTTAGTGATGATATAAGCAAGATAGATGTTGATAAGTGGGGCAAGGTTATTCAATCTAGTCAAGAGGGAGCAAGACTTAATATAGCGTTTGTTAATGTGTTAGACGATGGTTCATTAAGAGTGAGAGTTTGGGAGAATATAACAGGCGAGACAAGAGGTTGCGGAAATGGGGCAGCGGCAGCGTTTACGGTTGCAAGAAAAAAAGATTTGATTAAAAATTATGGCGATGTGGTTGTCAAAATGAAGGGTGGTGAAGTTTGGATAAGAGATTTGGGTATTGATGGTTTTGATAAAATTTTTATGATAGGTGATTGCATTGAAGTGTTTAGGGGAGTGGTTAGATTGTAACAATGCAGTAATGCATTGTGTATTGAGAAAAGGAGTTTTTATGACAAAATTTATTTTCGTTACGGGCGGTGTTGTATCAGGTCTTGGTAAGGGTATAACAGCAGCTTCAATTGGCATGATGCTTAAAGCAAAGGGTTTAAAAGTTGTTGCACAAAAATTAGACCCTTATCTTAATGTGGATCCAGGTACTATTTCTCCATATCAACATGGTGAGGTTTTTGTGACCGAAGATGGTGCAGAGACTGATTTAGATTTAGGGCATTATGAGCGCTTTATTGATGAGGATTTAAATAAATATAGCAATATAACAAGCGGCAAAATATATTGGCAGGTTTTATCTAATGAAAGAAAAGGCGTTTATGCTGGTGAAACCGTGCAGGTTATACCACATATAACTACTGAAATTAAAAAATTTATTTATTCAGTTGGCAGCACAACTAAAGCTGATGTGGTGATAACTGAAATAGGAGGCACAACAGGAGATATAGAGGGGTTGCCTTTTATAGAGGCGATAAGGCAAGTATCTAATGAAGTAGGCAGGGATAATTGCTTGTTTGTGCATGTTACATTAGCTCCATATTTAAAAAGTACTGGAGAACTTAAGACAAAACCTACTCAGCATTCTGTCAAAACCCTGCAATCTTTAGGTATTTCCCCTAATTTAATTGTTGTTAGGACTGTAGATGATTTATCTGAAGAATTTAAAGAAAAAATCTCTTTATATTGTTCTGTCCCTAAAGATTGTGTTATAACAAATAAAAATGTTAAACTTTTGTATGAAGCTCCTATTATGTTAGAAAAAAGCAATATGACTAGCATTGTTTCTAGAGAATTGGGGCTGGCTGACTGTCAAAGTGATTTATCCGTTTGGAAAAATATGCTTAAAAAAGCAGATAAAAGGACGAGGAGCGTCAAGATTGGCTTAGTTGGTAAATATACAAAGATGTTTGACACATATTTGTCAGTGACAGAAAGTTTGACGCACGCAGGGATTGAGAACGGAGTGCATATTGATATTAAGTGGATAGAATCAGAAGAGATTACAAGCAAAAATGTGAGTGAAATTTTAGCTGATTGCGATGGGGTGATAGTGCCAGGCGGATTTGGAGACAGGGGAATTGAAGGGATGATTTATGCGGCGCAGTATGCTAGGGTAAATGATGTGCCTTATTTTGGGATATGTTTAGGTATGCAGATATTGACTATTGAGTTTGGGCGAAATGTCGCACATTTAGAGGATGCTGCAAGCAGAGAATTTAATCCGCAATCTAATAATAAAATCATTGATTTTATAGAAGGTCAAGCAGGGCTGTCTAACACAGGGGCAAGTATGAGGCTAGGTGCTTATGAGTGTAAAGTGGCAAAAGGGACAATTCTTTTTAAGGCATATAAACAAGATACCATTTTTGAGCGCCATCGTCATAGATATGAATTCAATAATGAGTATAGAGATAGTTTTGAAAAATTGGGATTAAAATTTAGCGGATTGTCTCCAAGCGGTGATTTAGTAGAAGCCGCTGAAATAAGCAGCAAAAGATTTTATTTGGGTGTACAATTTCACCCTGAGTTTAAATCTAGACCGCACAAGCCGCACCCATTATTTGTGGAGTTTATTAGGGCGGCTAAGGGGAAGTAAAAGGATGAATTTATGAATAAAGATTGTGGTTTTTCTTGTGAGAAGTTTTGGTTTAGATATAGAGCTTGTGCAATTATAATTGAAGATAATTGTGTGTTAGTTGCTAAAAATGATAGTGTTCCTTATTATTATTCTGTAGGCGGAGGGGTTCATTTGAATGAGGCAGCAGAAGATGCAGTTGTTAGAGAGACTTATGAAGAAACGGGTGTGTATTATGAAATTGACAGATTAGCATTTATTCATGAGAATTTTTTTAAGGGTACATGGGATGATGGTGATAAAATTTGCCATGAGATAGCATTATATTTTCTTATGAAGTCTAAAGGTGTAAAAGAGTTTAACTGGGAGAGCCATAGTTTAGGTGGTGCAAAAGAGACTGTTTGCTGGCTGCCAATAGATAAATTGCAAGAATATGAGGTGTATCCGACTTTTTTTAAGGATAAGCTATCAAAAATCAGTAGTGAAATTGAACATATTACAAGAAAGGATGCTTAATTATAAAAAAACAGGAGATAAAAATTTATGCAAATGTGTCAAAGCTGCAGTATGCCTTTAACAAAGGAAAGTGATTATGGGACTAATTTAGACGGCAGTCAGTGTGTTGATTTTTGCTGTCACTGTTTTGTGAAAGGTGAATTTCAAGGATATATGACTGTAGAAGAAGCTATTGCTGATAGTATAAATTTTGCTGAATATGCAGGAATGACTAAAGAAGAAATGCTGGTGTATGCAAAAGAGCATTATCCAAAACTAAAACGCTGGGCCGAGTAGTCCTTAATCGTAAAAATTAAGGCTGTCAAAATTTTCTGCATATTTTTTAATTTTTTTCATAATTTTTTTCAAAAAATGCTTGACATATCCGCCATGACAGGATATACTATTGTTGACCCTTCAGTGTGCGTGATATAGCTGTTGTTTATAACCACATTATAAATATGGGATTGCTTGTTCTATTTGGACTTATGTTAGGCCTCAGTAATTTTTTCAATCTAGGAGTTTTCTTCAAGGATTGAAAAGCAGTGGAAAACAGAATCTATTTGACGGCTTGCCCACCTGCCATACGGCGGGTTTAAATAAGGTTATACACGGCATAGGCAGGGTGTTTGATATTCTTTTGACTGCTTTTAAACTTTTTAACTATTAGTAGTCAATTACCAATGGCTGGTTGGCATTAGTTTGCAAGCTAGCTATTTTTTATGCTATGGGAAAAATCGCCTAGAAAGAAATCCGCCACGTCAAAAAAGGGATGTCAAAGCAAGACACCCGAACCGCCTTTAGGCGGCTTTTTAATGCACTAGGAAATATCGATGTGAAGGAAGGCTGCTAGCATCAACAAAAAGTGCGCAAATGCAAGATGCCGAAGTGCCGCAAGGCGCAAGCCCGCGAAGACCTCATAGCACGGGC
>WRAF01000010.1 GCA_009780325.1 Bacillota bacterium
AATTGCCGTCGCTTAACGGATAAAAGTTACCTCGGGGATAACAGGCTGATCTCCCCCAAGAGTTCACATCGACGGGGAGGTTTGGCACCTCGATGTCGGCTCGTCACATCCTGGGGCTGTAGTCGGTCCCAAGGGTTCGGCTGTTCGCCGATTAAAGTGGCACGCGAGCTGGGTTCAGAACGTCGTGAGACAGTTCGGTCCCTATCCAGCGTGGGCGTAGGATATTTGAAAGGATTTGTCCCTAGTACGAGAGGACCGGGATGAACGAACCTATTGTGCACCTGTTGTTACGCCAGTAGCATAGCAGGGTAGCGAAGTTCGGAGTGGATAAACGCTGAAAGCATCTAAGCGTGAAACCCACCTTAAGATAAGATATCCCATCTCGAAAGAGAGTAAGACTCCTGAAAGACGATCAGGTAGATAGGCCAGAGGTGTAAGCACAGTTAATGTGTTCAGCTGACTGGTACTAATGAGTCGAGGGCTTAATCACGGGATTGCTTGGCAAATGTCAGAGCAATCAGGCTAAATTACAAGTTTTAATGAGACTTTTTAAAAATCATATGGAAGACAACTGTTAAAAGTTTGTCTTGAATTCTCTCAAAGGAGGTTTAGTGTCCAAAGCTATTACTTCCGCCTAATCAGTCATACTGATGGGTTCTCATTCTATATTCAGTTGTGAGTGTGCTGTGTGTTTATTTGATTTAAAGCACCAATTAAAACTTAATGTCATCCTGTAAGGATCTCACCTTATAAAAAATTATGACACTAAACTAAATGAAGAAGCTAAAGTCTTAAGATAAACACATCCATTCATCCATTGTGGTGTTTATAGCGCTGGGGTCCCACCCGTTCTCATCTCGAACACGGAAGTTAAGCCTAGCTGCGCCGATGGTACTTGTCGGGTAACCGACCGGGAGAGCAGGTCAATGCCACATTTCATTTAAAAAACCGAATAGAGCAATCTAGTCGGTTTTTTCTTTATGCTATAGGAAAAATCAATTTCTCACGACAGTTGGAGCGCCCAAAAAAACCTGTGCCCACTGCATTTGCGGGGTCTGAGCGTTAATCTCGACGATAGAATCGCAGAGAGGTTTGAACAAATCGAAAAAAGTGCAAGGAATTAGTTGATTTTTCTTCAAGAATAGTGTAAACTTTGTCTTGAGTGCTTTTTAATTGCACTTAGGAGCTAAACATGGATTTTGGTCAATTAAATGGTTACGGCAATTTGTCGACCGAGCAAAAAAGAATAATTTTAGAAATTGAGCCTAAATTTAGGCAAGGGATAAGTCCTAATAACAATGATTTTATAGGAATAACATTAGAAACGATAGCTGTGTTAGGATATGTTTGGAATGCGAATAAAGATAACTTTACAGGGCATCAAATAAATGCAATGAAATCTCAAATGCAGTTCATTGTAGAGAATGTGAAAATAAATGGTAAATATAAAAATGTGTAAGGTAAAAAAATATCAATAGAAATCGAAATGAATGAAACGGCTTTCTTTATAGAGGCCGTTTTTTCTATGCCAAAAATGAGGAGGACAGAGGATGGTAACAAAGGTCGGGCGGTCGCTGTCCGAGATAGATAATAAAGTGCTTTTTTTATGCTATAGGAATGATACCTTCTGTGGCTTCGTGCGCTGTCGATGGAACGTGTCGCACACCAAAAAACACCAAAAAACTTGCTCACTGCAATGGCTGGTCAGGGCTTTAGTTCTTTTTTCATGCACTAGGAAATATTGATGTGAAGGAAGCTGCTAGCATCAACAAAAAGGGAATCAATGCAAGATGCCCGAAGTGCCGCAAGGCGCAAGCCCGCGAAGACCTCATAGCACGGGCTTATGTGCCCTAAGGGCACTTTTGTTCTTTTAAGAGTCAAACTCCTGTGACTTATTGTATTTTTAATGTTTGCGCATTCTATTGAAAAACAATTAATATCATCCTGTGGAATCATGCTTTAGAAAATACAATGGTAATTAATTTAATATCAACAGAACATTTTTTATATAGTTGTGGTATGAGGAGCAAAAATGCTTGGTGTCTGCAAGGGCATTTTTGTGACAATTTCAAAAGGTTTTAAGCACGGCTTGCCTTGGTTTAAAACCTTTTAAAACCTTTTATAATTAATTTATTGCATTGTTGATAGCTTTTTTATGAGTGAGTAAAAAATTCACACAAAAAAGTCAAAAAATATAGTTTTATCTCATGTAAAACGCTTGACAGACGACGACGACGACGACGTGTATACTTATTGTGTGTTAATAACTTTCTAATTTTGAAAATTCAATCTTGAAAACAGTATGTTTGTTCTATAGTAATTGTTGACAGCATAATAGAAATGTGGGTGCTAAATATGAAATGTTCAAAATGCTTTACAGAGTATAAGCCTAAGCAAGTAGAGTTTAATGGTAGTAAGTTTGGCAAATATTGTTGCGACTCTTGCTTGCGAAGTACTGCTAAATTATGTGCAAGCTGCAACATACAGTATGAAAATGTAGATTATAATTTTCGCAGGTTTGCACAAGAGCTTTGTGACTCCTGCCTAAAAGAATTTGCTAAAAATAAACCGAATACGACTCTTGCTAAACTTGTGCGAATAGCGTTGCCTATCTGTATAGGTTTGACTATTTTGGGTTTCATAATAATTTTTAATGGGTGTGGGTATGTAAATGCAGTGAGGGCTGATAGACCTGTAGACGATTTTAGCAGTGTATCGAGATTTTTCGGCAGAATAGTAGATGCTATGGGCATATTTGTTGTCTTGTTTTTGATTCTGCCTATAGTGGGAGCAGGTTTTTCTATTAAAAGAATTATTAATAATTGTCCTAAATGCGACAATAAGATGGACTATGATTCTAGTTTTAGCGGCGGAGGAAATGAGCGACTTGTAATAACAGGAAGTGATGGCAAGTATACTGGTAAGATAGAAAGTGATCGTGTAAGCGAAAGCAGAAGCAACTATAATTGCGGTAAGTGTGGCTATAAAAAAGAGTAGACTTGTTAATATGGCAAGAACTAAAGTTAGATTTCATTTTAAAAAAACCGATTAGAGCAATCTAGTCGGTTTTTTTGTTGCCTTCATATTGGTCATTACGAGGAGTTGAGCGACGAAACAATTCAGAAAATTATCTTTTATATATGAATATTTTTTTTGTATTAATTGCATGAAAAAATCTCATAAAATTTTAGATATATCATTCATGCAAAATCACGATTCTTGGTATATATAATAATGGTATTAGGCTTGAGCAGTACCCTCTCAAGTCCTTTTGTCATTTGCTATCTTTTGAGGCATAAAAAATGGCGGCTTTTTTGTGTTGTTCACGCTTGCAAATGGTTTTTTTTCTTGCTAATAAATAAATGTTAAAATGTAGGTAAAAATGCACGCTAAAAATAATGTAGAATATTTTTCAAATTACCCCCCTCAAATGTGCTGTTCTCGGTATATATAGTGATGAATAAAAAAATACTTGTCCCACAAAAAAAGCAAACTATCAAAGATGCATGGCACTAGAAAATGCAGAATTTAATGTGCCTAATTATGACAAACTTGATTAGTTTGAAATTTGCATTAAAAAATTTGATAACAAAACTTAATATTTTGAAAACATAATTGAAATTGACTCGCATGAAATGAAAAATTATATTTGAAGAGATAAGTCGTAGAGATTACTTTATATTATCAGCCGATTAGATAAAAAAAGAGATTTTATTCCATATCCAAAATTAACATTAAATAATAGATAAATAATTTGAAACACTTATGAAGTGTGTGTTTTCAATTTTAAATTGAAAATGAGAAAATATAAAATGACAATATCGTTATACATTATTCAAAAAGTGAGTGCTTATTTGTATAGTTCAATAATGGTTAGCAATATAAATACATTAAAATAATAAAGAGAGAAAAAGCAATTAAAATCAACTTAATAGCTTTTTTGTTATTTAGCTTATTAAAGTGATAAACTAATTATAAAAGCATAATGACTTTTGGGGGATATGAATGAAAAAATTATTCATGTTATGTATTTTAATTCTTTCTATAATAATAAGATGCGGCGGGGGCATATATCCGAGTTTGACGCTGCAATCCACACCTAAAAAAATACCGCAATATGAATTAACAGAATATAGAGGCACTATATATCATGCATTCTTTCATTTTTTGATAGCTTTCCCCAAAACAGCTTTTTCAAATCCATATGGGCATTGCTTAAATCGTGATACTATTACCGCTAGAGAATTTTGGCAGGCATTAGAAGAATTTTATATCAATGGTTTTATATTAATAGACATAAATGACACAGTTATTATAGACGAAAACGGCGGTATTAGCAAAAAACCATATTTAATGCTGCCGCCTAATACCAAGCCGTTGATTTTGTCATTTGATGATATAAACTATTATCCAAAAAATTTAGGGTATGGAACAGTAGATAAAATTGTGTTAGATGAATATGGCAGGCTGGCTACATCTACCTCAATGCCCGATGGGACTATATATATATCACGAGATAATTGTGCTATTCCACTCTTAGAGCAATTTATAGAACAGAATCCAAATTTTTCACCTTTTAAAGCAAAGGGTACTTTGGCATTAACAGGGTTTGCTGGGATTTTAGGTTATCGTACTCAAGCTGGCAGCCTCAATAGGGAATGTGAGATAAAAGCGGTTATACCTATTATTGATATGTTGCTTGCTAACGGCTGGAGTTTTGCATCTCACAGCTATGGACACGGTCGTATGAATAATCGTACACTAGAACAATTAAAGCAAGACACACGGCGCTGGGATGAAGAAGTCCGCCCGTTGGTGGGTGATAATATGGTTTATGTTTTTCCTTATGGTGAATATCCTAGCAGCCATCAAGATCCTAGATTTCAATATCTTATTGATTTTGGGTTTAGGATATTTTGCGGGGTAGGAATTAAACCATATTTCATAAATCGTAAGTTTGATAACAACGCTTATGTATTTATGGACAGAGCAGCTATTGACGGATTTACCCTAAGAAATCATGGGAGTATGTTTAAGCGCTATTATGGTATAAATGCAGATTTTATTTATAATCCTTGCGAGAGAATCGGGACGATATTTAACATATAAAAAGTGATGCATAATTTCATGAAGTTTTTTACAGATATTTTGCACAATTAAAAGAATTGAGTGCTTTTTTTTGATTTATTTATCAAACTTATTTGCAATTGCAAGCAAAGCCGTTTCAAACTCTAAAAATGTAGTTATTCCATCTATAATAGGATGACCTATTCTAAATTCATAATCACTTATCAATAAATCCTTAGCTATCTTTTTAGAGTATTGTTAATAGATTTTTTTAAGTGAAGCACACAAAAACATGAAAAATACTAAAACATATTGTTTTTACCCCATTAAAATACTTGACTAGACGACGACGATATAATTATTTCATTAGTATTGTTGTAATAAAATGTTAATAACTTTTGTACTTGTTAAAAATCATAACACTAAAATTGGTTGTGTACCATAGCTTGAACCAGATGCATCGCATTCTACTCTTTTTAATGCTTTTACTAATATTTTTAGGGGTTTTCAACTGTATTTGCTTATTGTTTTTCGGTTTTATTTCTTGCGCTTATTATGATTGGAGCAGTGCTTTCATTTTATAGTAATATGGTATGTTGTTGATATGCATTAGTTAAGTGGGTTGGCTGTAATGATAGCAATTATTTTTATGCAAATTCTAACTTTTGCTGGTTGCTTTGATTTCTAGTAATTTAGCAGTAGTCTTATTCGCTTTATTTATTTTTGGAATAATCGACAGATAATAATGCTGATACTGTAATTTTTTAAAATGAGGTGTATGTTTATGGGGAAGAAAAAAAATGCGCAAGAGACTACAATCCCAGAAATGAGTTGTCCAAAGTGTAAATGTAATTTTTATGTGTGTGACGAGTGCCATAATTGTCAATCAATACATTTTCTTGTTAGTGTAGGTGATAAGATAAGTGTTAGATGTAATGAGTGTGACGAGTGTACATATCATTCGGATTGGAGAATAGATTGCCCTGAATGTAATACTAAGTGTGGGGCTAAAAATCTAGAGATTTCAAAACAGAGAGAAGAAAGTAATATAAAAAGGCAAGCAAAAGAAAATAAAAAGACTAAAAACAGCATAAGAACCGGGAGAGTGTGTGCTATATTGACCTTGATTATTATGGGGTTGATATTAGCGCCGTGGGTGATGTTGTTTGGATTTGATATGGAGCTGCCAAGTTTTTTGGATGGGATATGGGCATTGCCTGCATTTAGCGTGGCTTTAATCTTTTTATGGGCGATAATAAATTGTATCGCAACAAAACGCTTGTCTCATACGCTTACACTAATGTTTGGATTGCTATTATGCACTGCACAGCTTTTGATGGCAGGGGCTATTATTTTGGCGCTTCCTAATGCTGCTAGAATAACTATTCCCAATGCGCCAGAGGGTCATTATTATATGACATTGTTTAACGAAGGTTTTTTAAGTGAGCTTTTGCTGCCGCTTATTCACGAGTACAACAATACAGTTAATTTTTTTAGCGCTATGGGCATAAACCTATTTTTCTGTATCTTGATACTTGCAGCTATTATTCCTATTTTTTGTGGCTGGGTTGCGTCAATAAATGATAGAGAAAGAAAAGTCGGTGTGTTGTATGGGATTGTGTCTACAATGTTTATGGTTGCATTTTTAATTGTTTTACTGTTAATTTTGCTTGCTCCATTCATTGCACTGATAATTGACTTTGTAGCAAGACCAGGCGCCTTTGCACCAGTGCTCTGGATTATTATTGGTATTGTTTTTATCATTATGAGCACTCCAGTTATTATAATAAAAATTAAAAACTAATCATATTATAAAAACCCGATTAAAGGTCAAATTTTAGTCGGATTTTTTTGACAAGCATTATTAAAAGATACTAGAAGAAAAAATTTTAAAGTTAAAAGATTTTATAGAGGATGAAAATCGAGCTATTAAACCAATTGAAAATAAAATTAATAATTTACATAAACCCTTTGCTCATTAAGTCAAGATTTTTTAATTATTGTTTTTGAAATTGCTTTATGATCTTTAATAAAGCTGTTTCAAACTCTAAAAATGTAGTTACTCCATCTATAATAGGATGACCTATTCTAAATTCATAATCACTTATCAATAAATCTTTGGCTATTTTTTTATTAGCTTTAGATAGTTTGTCATAGTTGCAGGTTATCCCTGGCAAAATATTTCGTTCTTTTCCTGAGCCGCATGACAGGGTATAAATTCCTTTATCCATTAGTACTTTCATTGTATCTATAAAAAGCGGCGAGCAAAATAAATGCAGAGTGTCTATTCCAAATGTTTGATTTGAATCAATTTCTGCTTTAAAATCAATTATGTCGGACGCAAAAATTTGTTGCTTATTTAAATTATTCATGCAAAAATCATAGCATATTTTGTTATTTTTTGCAAAGTAAATTAAGTGTATAAAATCAATAAAATTGGTTATTTAGTATAAAAACACTAGACAAAGATAAAATAACATGATATAATTAAGTCAATAAAAAATATGCTGGACATAAGGATTCAGCAAAAAAGGAGAAAACTTATGAAAAAAAGTTTACTTAAAAAAGGTTTAGTGACTTTAGTTGTTGCTTTATCTATGGTATTTATTGTTGCTGCTTTGACTGCTTGCGGTGGTGCGCCAGGCTGGGCAAACAATGCTGAAACGCCTGCTGCGTTTAGAAATGCTGCTAGAGATGCTTCTGGTTGGGAGTATATAATTTCACAGGGTACTGCTACTGGCGGTATGGCAGTAGCGGCAAGAGGAAGTCATGATTTCTTTGATGAAGACTTTGACTTTGAAACATTGACGGCTACTACAACTGTATGGTTTGAGATGATAATGGTTACTTGGTTTGCGGATGCTGATGCAGCTATTGAAGCGTATGATGAAATGAATGAAGAAGAAGATGATGAGGAAATTGAAGGAGTTACAACTAGAAGCAGTATTACTAGAAGAGACAATAGAATTATTATTTGGGGAAGAATGCAAGGAAACTGGAGCGTTATGGAAGAAGCAATTGCTGATTTTATTTAAGACATAAATATAAAAACCGCATGGGGCATTCAATGCCGTTCATGCGGTTTTTTTTGTTTATGATGTCTTAGAATATTTGTTTTTTAAAGAAGAGATACTTGACTAACATGACAAAAATCTAATGGTTATACTATTGTATTTTCTATACTGCTTGTTCTATATTTATTATGTCATCCTGTAAGGATCTCTTCTTTACTTTCTGTTTCATAATATATATTCATCCTATATAGTACGCATAACGCAAAAAATATTTTTTAATGGAAGAGATGCTTAGCAGCATGACAAAATAAATTATAGAGCATATAGTATAGAAACTACAATGGTATAATCATTTAAATTTATGTCATGCTATCAAGCATCTCTTCTTTATTCTTTCGTTCTTCAATTAATATTTCTTTAAAATTAAAGGGTGTATTGCTTGCATTTTGAGTTATATGTGTGATAAAATATATATTGAGATATAATAATAAAAGGGGGAGGCAGTTTTAAGTGAATCAGGCATTAATATTTATTAATTTGTTTTTTATGCTTAGCATGCCGCTATTGGCTATTGTTAATCTTTCTCCCATTGTGTTATTGATTATAACAGGAGTTACTGTTGCGGTTAGTATAGTTTTTTTATTTATGATTGCGCAGGCTATTATGACAAATAAAACTTTAAAATTTAATGCTAATCAAGATAAAATTGGTTCTATTCAGCCTACGCTTTATACTCCTAGTGCGGATAGCCTAACTTCTTATGAAGCACCGCCTATTTTTGTGAGTGAACCTAAGGCGTTTGATGAGGTAATTTTAAGCCCTGAATATAAAAAAACTAACATAGAGACCAGTGCGACTCATGAAGAAATGCCTGTGTTTAGTGAGGCTGTGCATGCACATCAAACTGCTTGGCAGCCTGTTGTGCATGTGCCTGTTTATGAGCCGCAAATTGATAATAGTATAATGTATGAGCCAAAGCCTCCTGTTGCTTTAGATGAAATATCTAATGAAAATATAACTAAACATATAGGAGAAAATGAGCAGATTATACCTAATGCTCAGATAGCTTATCAAGAGCCGCTAGCTTTAGATGAAGTTCAGTTGCCGCCGCAATATCAACCACAACTGCCGCCGCAATATTATATTCCAGAGCAAAATTATTATCAGCCAAATGCACAGGATTTGATGCAGCATAATATTGCTGAGCCAGAGTTTAATCAAGAGCAAATATCTCCGCAAGTTATTATATTGCAGTCACCAGGATATCAGCCGCAACCCATGACTCAGCCAATAATTATTAATCAAGCGCCGCCTCCGCAGCCTGCTATTATCTTGCAGCAGCCGCCTTTATCTAATCCAGCTCCAATGATGCAGCCCCCCATGATTACGCAGCCTTTAATGCCGTCACTTACCCCGATATTGACATATCCTAATCCTATGCAGTTTGCGCCTTTTTATCCGCCTCCGCCTATGCCTCAAATTGTTGTTGCTTCTTGTCCACAGCATAATAAACAGTGCATATCAGCGCCGCTATGCAGTGGCTTGAATGAAACTAAAAAGCCTTTAGAGACTTCAAAAAATTTACAGTGTTCTAATTTAGAAACTAATAACTCTATAAATAAAGCAGAGTCAATCCATAAACCGATTGAGTCTAAGCCGTTTATAGAGCCGCCACTTGATTTTAGTTCACGTCTAGTACCTATGGCTAATTTTAAAATTGATGAGCCTATTAAAGATAACAGAGTATATGGCGGGGCAGTTAATGAAGTCAAAAAGCCTTTAATCCATCCTCTGCCAAGGACTATTAATGAAAGAATAAAAACTGCTGAAGGTATATATCAGCATGTTGGTATGATGTTGTCAAATATTGATGAGAGGCCTCTTATTGATGCTGTATTAAATATTGAAAATAGATTAAAAGAGCAAGAAGAATTAAGATATTGGCAAGAAGAAGAGGCGATGAGAGAAATAATTGCACAAAGAGAATTAGAAACTCAAAGGCAGCTGCAGATGAAAAGAGAGCTAGATGAATTGAAAGAGCAGCAAAGATTGCAGCAAGAGAGGGAATTAAGGGTTCAAAGAGATTTAGAAGAATTAATAGCACAGATGGAATTATTAAAAGGGCAAGAATTTTTAGCATTGCAAGCGCAGCAAAAAATTGATGAAGAAGTGATTATAGAGGATAAAATTTTAGAGAAACATGATAATTTTGAGTTGAATGCACAAGAGGATATAAAATTGCCGCCAAGCAATATGTCAGATAGATATGCAATGATTTTTCCGTTAACTAGGATAGAGATTGCAGATGAAACTAAGCGTGCAAATATTTCTGGGGTAGAGGTTGTTGAAAGGTATGATAAACCTGCAGCACCTACATCACTTAAAATTAATGGCAAAACATATGCAATGCTGCATGGGACTGACATGGGCATAAGTATGACGGTTAAAATTCCTGATGCATATGCGCATGAGTTATGCAGAAAGCATAAAAGAGTGCAGACAGCTAAATTTCCTAAGGGTGCTAATTGGTATCATGTTCCTATAGATGAAAGTTTTGAAACTAAAGAGCAAGTTTATAGAATATTGAATAATTCAATGCAGTACATTGCAAATATGCCTAAATCAGAGCCTAAGGTGACAGTGCCTAAAGTGGTGGCAGCAAAGCAAAAAATAAGGGAGCAAAAAAACAGTGCTAGCGGTTCTAGCGGCGGCGGAAACTATCCAAGGTCTATAGGAGGCAATGGGGCAGTGTCGAAAACAGGATATCCAAGAGGCGGAGTTAGAAAATAAAATAGGAAAGACTAGAGACAACAATGTTGTTCAAAAACTCCACATTCGGTCGTCAATACTGCTAGTATAGCCTCTCTCAAGTGTTCATTTTTATCCTGGCACTGCAATCAAAAATATGCTTACTATATACCAATTTATTTTCAAGACAGGTCTATTAATATATTTTAAAAAGCAGTATTTTCTTATAAACACTGCTTTTTAAAAGTATAAGAAAAAACGTCTATGAGAAATGTATAAGCTAACTCAAAAAAGCCGAACCTCTAAGTGAGGGAAGTGGGCTTTAGATCACATTTTTTATTTGAGAATAAAAATTATAGACTAATTATAGATAGTTAGTGTAGTGAGTAAAAGAGAGATAATTAATATATGCCTGTTTTAAAGTTTTAATTTTTAATATAAGACTATAAGCACGAAATATATCGACTATTCATTTTTTTCTTTTTTTATATTTTCCTTTGCTATGCTCAGCATTAATTTAATCCTATTTTCTTGATTGACTCTTGTTGCGGATGCATCATAATCTATGGGAGTAATATTTGAAAGCGGGGCTAATTCTTTGATTCTTTTAATCACGCTTTTGCCGACAATATGGTTAGGCAGACATCCAAATGGCTGGGCACATACAATGTTGTTGACTCCATGTTCAATTAATTCCATCATCTCGGCTGGAAGCAGCCATCCTTCACCCATTTTTACGCCTAAATCCACTACACCTTCAGTTAATTTCCATAAATGCTCTATACCTGTACTAGGTACAAATCTTTTGTCATCACCCACTGCATCTTTAATCAATAAATCCCATTTTTTCATGCTGTTTAACACCTTATTAAAAATCCATGCCGTCAATCTTCCTCGTCCATAAAATTTAGAGTCAAATACATTATTTGCAATACAATACATGATAAATCCCATAAGCCCAGGGACAATAACCTCACAGCCTTCACTGCGCAAAAATTCCTCTAAATTATTATTGCCTAGAGGGGCAAATTTAACATAAATTTCACCCACCACACCCACTTTAATCTTGTCAGTATATTCACATTCAATAGTATCAAAATCATCTTTGATTTGTTTTAAATTTTCTTTTGTGCGCTTATAATTTGAATTATCCAATTCATGTTTTAATTTTTCTTCCCAAAAACTCACCTTTTTATCAGTATCACCCTTATTTTTTTCATATGACAAATAATGGTTTTTCATAAGCATAAGCATATCGCCATAGATAACGGCGGCTCTGGCTTTTTTTAGTTTCTTTAAATTGAATTTTATTATATTTTGTTTTTCTAAGCCAGAAAAATTGATTGATAAAACAGGCACCTGAGGAAAACCCGCTTCAATCAAGCCGCTTCTTAATAGATGAATATAATTTGATGCACGGCATCCGCCCCCTGTTTGACTCATAGCAAGTGCTATTTTATCTACATCATATTTGCCGCTTGCTAAGGCATCAATTAATTGTCCTGTAGTCAATAGGCAAGGATAGCATATGTCGTTGTGCACATATTTTAAGCCTTTTTCAATAAGTGACGGCTCTGTCCCTCTTAGCAGCTCAAATTTATAGCTGTCATCTTCAAAGACTTTTAATATTAGACCAAAATGTACAGGCAGCATATCAGGGGCTAAGATAGTGTGTGTTTTTTTCATTTTTTTGGTGAATATAGGGAACTTATAATCTATCATGTTTATGTTTTCCTTTCATTTTTAGCTTGGGATAGCGTTTAATTAATAGTTGAATTCTGTCATCTTGAATTCGCTCATTATATATCATCCTAGGGGGGGCAAAGTCCATGGTCACGAATAACTCTTAGGTAATTATCATAAAGAGACAGGTGTTTTTTAATGATGGGATTCTTATAGAATGATAAAAATAAAATTGGGGAAGTAGTATAGAAACTACAAATAGGATGACAATTATATTCATGTTGTAACTCCATGTCAAAAGGTTATGGCATGACATAAATAAAATAGTTCACTAAATGCAAAAGCTATAAAGCTATTTTGTTTAGACTTAAAATTTTGTCATACTGTGGCAAACGGGTGCAATAATGATAGGTAATTAATCAATTGCTGCCAATAAACTTTTTATTCTTATCTTGACTGCGCCCAAGTTTGTAATTTCATCAATTTTTAGCTGAGTATACAATTTATTTTTTCTGTTCAAAATCTTGCGTACCTCATCTGTTGTGACCGCATCAACTCCGCACCCAAACGATACTAACTGTACTAAGTTCATGTCTTTGTTGTTTCCTGCATAATCAGCTGCAGAGTATAATCTAGCATGATAAGTCCATTGGTTTAATGTGTTGGTTTTTACTGCTTTTAAGGGCAAACAATCTTCTGATATAACAGCCTTACCCATTTGGCAGATTAGCCTAGGTATGCCTTTGTTTACCTCAGGGTCAAGATGATACGGCCGCCCTACTAGTACGATTATGCCTTGATTAGCTGCTCTGGCTGCTTTAATTATCCTTTGTCCTTCAATCTTAATGTCTTCTAAATAGGCATTGTGTTCTGCCATGCCTTTTTTTAATGCTGTTTTAATTTCACCCAATGATAAATCCTTATATTCTTTGGATAAACTCTCATGCAAGGTTTTAGCTGCTGTTTTCATATTGTTTAAGTCAATAAAGGGCTGGAAAAATTTTAAGGCAGGTTTAGAGATTCCTATTACTTGAGGATAATAAGCGACAACGGGGCAGTTATAATGATTGTTAGAAATTTTTTCATCAAAGTTATATGATAGGCAAGGGTAGAAAATAGAGTCTATGCCTTGATTAATTAAGTGATTAATGTGCCCATGTACCAGTTTTGCCGGATAGCAAACAGTGTCAGACGGGATATCTGACTGACCTTTTCTAAAGGTTGCAGAGTCGGATATGGGAGAGATCACAGGGTCAAAATTCAGATGTGTGAAAAATGCGTGCCAAAAGGGGAGCATTTCAAACATGTTTAATTGAAACGGGAGACCGATTTTTCCACGAACTGCTTTGTCATTTTTATCATTGTTTTGTAAAGAATAGCTTTGCAGCTTTTTTAGTTTATAATCAAAGATATTAAAGTCATTGTCTTTATTTTTGCTGTTTATGGGCAATGTGCATTTATTGCCGCTTATGAATTTTTGTGAATTAGAAAAAGTAGTGATAGATAAAGCACAATGATTTGTGCAAAGATTGCAACGTGCTTCTTTTTGAGAGTAATTAAAATTTTCAAGTTCTTCTTTGCTTAAAAGATTTTTTTCTTCTAATTCCATAGAATAAAGTGCTGCTCCATATGCCCCCATAAGTCCAGCAATGTTTGGACGCAACACATTAAATCCCATTTCTAATTCAAATGCTCTGAGCACTGCATCGGATAAAAATGTGCCGCCTTGTACGATAATATTGGTTCCAAGCGCATCTTTATCTCTTATCCGTATTACTTTATATAAAGCATTTCTTATTACGCTAAAAGCAAGTCCTGCTGCAATATCTGCTTGTGTCACTCCATCTTTTTGTGCTTGCTTAATTGATGAATTCATAAACACAGTGCATCTTGACCCTAGATCCACTGGTTTGGGCGCTAACAAAGCGATGTTAGAAAATTCTGCAATGCCAATTTCCAGTGTGTCGGCAATGGTCTGCAAAAAAGAACCGCATCCGCTAGAGCATGCTTCATTTAAAAATATATCGTCAATTGCTTGGTTTTTAATTTTAAAACATTTCATGTCTTGCCCGCCGATATCGATTACAAAATCAACATCAGGCATCAATTTTTTGGCTGCAAAAAAATGTGCGCTGGTTTCAACTACTCCGCCGCTTAAATTAAATGCGCTTACAATTAATTCTTCTCCATAGCCTGTTGCTGCGCCGCCATAAATCTTTAAATCAGGATAATCATTATATATATTTAATAAAAACTCTTTAACAGCTGTGACAGGAGACCCTAAATTTTTTGAATAACTGTCTTTTAATAACACTCCGTCTTCACCAGTCAATACTATTTTGATTGTAGTAGACCCGCTGTCCACACCCAAATAAATTTTTTTGTCCTTTTCAATATACTCATTCAAATCTCCAGTATTAATATGCAATACATCATGCCTTGTTTTAAACTCATTGTATTCATATTCATTTTTAAATAATGGCTGCAATGCAGCATAACTTGATTTTATATCTTTGTTTTCTATCTTTTTAATTAGGTCACTTAAATTAAATTCTTTGTCCGCTAAACTAGCTGTACCCATTGCAACAAAATATAATGAGTTGTCAGGCAAGACTCCTTTGCTATTTAAAATTTCATCAAAGCAATCTCTTAAGCTAGAAATAAATGTCAAAGGACCGCCCAAATATACAATGTTTCCTTCAATCTTGCGTCCTTGTGCTAAACCGCCTATAGTTTGGTCCACAATCGCATATAAAATACTTTTAGATAAATCGGCTATGTCTGCTCCTTGATTTAATAATGGCTGAATATCAGTTTTTGCAAAAACTCCGCATCTAGATGCAATAGGATATATTTTTTTAGCATTTTTAGCTAATTCGTTTAATTTGTCTGAAGTTATTCCTAATAAACTAGCTGTTTGGTCAATAAATGCTCCTGTACCGCCTGCACATGTTCCGTTCATGCGGACTTCTAATCCACCGCTCATAAACAATATCTTTGCATCCTCTCCGCCTAATTCAATTGCAACATCAACATTTTCATTAATGTTGTCAATAGCTAGTTTAGTTGCATAAACTTCTTGAACAAAAGGTACGTCTAAAGTATTGGCTAGACCCATGCCTGCACTTCCGCTCATAGAAAAATAAGCAGCGGAATAATCCCTTTTAAGCACGCTTAAAATTTGTATTACCTTTTCTTCAATTTTAGAAAAATGTCTAAAATAATCTTTAAAAACTATGTTGCTGTTATTATCTAAAACGACTGCTTTTATTGTAGTAGAGCCTACATCTAATCCAATTTTATACATAAATGATATTATAACATATTGAAAATTAGTTTGTCTACTAGTTGACTTGATGTTTTTTATGTGTTATTATATTAGCATGAACAAAGATGATTTAAATACTCCTGATTTAATTGAGGAGCAAAATGATGACAATGAACAAAAAAGCATTCCTTTATATAAAAGAGTGCTTGCTATTGCGGGCATATCTATTTTTGCAATTGGTATAGCTGCAATGATTGCTAGTTTTATAGCTGATGGTGATTTAGAAAATGTGTTTCAAATCATTGCGCTAGTGGGCATGGGCACAGGTTTTTTGGTGTTTTTGTTTTTGTACATGGGCGGAAGCATGCCGTTTAAAAAAGAAAAGAAAAAAGAAGAAGAAAGGATTAGAATGGAGTATTTAAGGATGAAGGCAGAAGAAGACGGAGAGAGTCAAAAAGAAGAAACTAATGATGGTGAAGATGTTAGTCTTTGTGAAAATACTCACTTACCCCTGTCCGAGACAGAATAGCAAGACTAAGTGAAACGCCGCTCATTAATAAAAAATATAGCCCGAAATTAAAAAAGGCTGCGCCGATGATTAATGTGAAAAATACAAATAAATAACTCTTTGTGCGTCTTTTATCTAAAGCATTTGCTAAAAAGCCTTTTAATTTTTCTTTTCTATTAACTTTTGTATCTAATTTTGGCAAACTGTCTAAACTCTTTAATAATTTATAAACTTTGTCGCTTTTAAAAATTTCTAACCTTAAACCAGTCAATCTTGTTTTTGCCAGTTCTAAATTTTTATCTTGTTCGCCTATTAATACTATCAATGTTTTAGCAGTTGCTCTTTTGGCTTCATTATAAATTCTTACTAGTCTTTTTATAGAAAGTGATTCTGTTAGATTAGGATACACTATGCTGTTTTTAATCCTTAAATAATTCTTTTCTTTGATTACCTCTTCATATTTTTTTTCAAATGCATTAAAAAAATATTCTAGACAAGCGTGTTCATCTAAAAATAAAAAATATTCTGTTGTTAGTCTTGCCAATATATTATCAAATTCTTTTATGCGCCTTTTATTACTTCTAATGTTTAATGGCATTAGTACTCCTAACGTAGCAATTATCGATACAATTAAAGCGATATAAGTTTCTTCGGCATAAAATCTTGCAAATACAAATGCAAACAAAAAAATAGCAATTGCTATCACCAAGTTATCTAAAACTCTTGCTAATCTACTTTTTATCATGTCTAAATTATTGACAAATATGAATACAAAAATACTACAAAACAATAGTGAGAATATAAAATTAGTTGCTAGCACCATAAAAAAAGGGGGGATAGCTGCTTTTTTTACTGAAACGGTATATGGATTAGGGGCAAATGCTTTGAATACAGATGCCATTAAAAAAATATATCAAATTAAAGGGCGGCCTAGTGACAATCCGCTGATTATTCATTTAGATTGTGTATCTAAGATAAAAAAGTATGCGCATGTGACTGATATTGCAAAAAAGGTGATAGATAACTTTATGCCTGGTGCGGTGACGATTGTGCTTAATAAAAAGGATATTATTCCGTTAGAGGCGACAGGCGGGCTTGACAGTGTGGCGATAAGGGTGGTTAAAAGCAGTTTAGCTAAAGAATTGATTTATGAGTGCGGTATGCCCATATGTGCACCTAGTGCAAATACTTCTACTAGACCTAGTCCTACGCAAGCACAACATGTATTGGATGATTTGAATGGGAAAATAGAATATATTTTAGATGGGGGAAGCTGTGAGATTGGTTTAGAGTCAAGTGTATTGGACTGCAGGGGTGAAAGAGTGGTGCTTTTAAGGCATGGAGGAGTAGGAATTGAAGAAATAGAAAAAATAGCAGGCAAAGTAGCTGAATATAAGTTTGATGGCGGTGCGGCTTTGAGTCCAGGGCAGAAATATAAGCATTATAGTCCTAAAGCAAAGATTGTATATTTTGAACATGGCGATAATAAAAAGCTTGAAGAATTAAAAAAATCAAGTATTAATCATAAAGTTGTGATGGGATTAGATGCAGATGATTATGCAAGGCAGCTTTTTTCTATATTTAGAGATGCGGATAAAGATGGTATAGATGTGATAATATGTGAACTGGCTATAGAGAAAGGGATTGGAAAAGCAATAAATAACAGGATAAAAAAGGCGGCTTATGGAAACTAAAAAACCTAAAATGACCACAACAACCAAAAAAGTCACAAAAAAAACTGTGAAAAAAGCTATTCCAAAAACCAAAGTTTTGTTTGTTTGTACAGGAAACACTTGCCGTTCTCCCATGCTTGAATTTTGTTTTAAAAGTTTTTTAAAGCAAAAAAAAATACTCTCAAAATTTGATATTAAATCAGCAGGGATAATGGCTATAGAGAGTGATTTAACTTCGCAAAATGCAATTATAGCCTTAAAAACGCATAATATCACATGCAGTCAAAAAAATGCTAGGCTGTTAGATCAAAATTTGATGAAAAAAAGTGACTATATTATTTGCATGACAACTAATCATAAAGCTTTTATTGAAAAAGATTTTGCTAAGAGTTCGGTAAAAATTATGACTATTGGAGAGGCGTTAAGCGGGGCGGATATTCCTGACCCATATGGTTTGGGTGTAGATGAATATTGCGCAGTTTTAGAATATTTTATTTATATTTGTGAAGATATATTAAAGCTTATTAATATTAAAGGAGATAAAGATGGCAACTAAGAAAAAGCAAAAATTTTTTGGAGTATTGCTAGCTTGCATAGTTATTTTCATGCCGATTACTATATTTTCTGCTTGTGAAAACTTGCCGGACGAGTGTAATATAAGACCAATGTATAATGAATATTCATTTCATGTAGATAATGTTTTTGGTTGGTTAAGGTGGAGTCCTTTAAATAACACAGGTCATGACCGATGGTCATACAATGTATATGTAGATAGACATGATTTAAATGGATTTGTACAGATTGTTGATGATCCAAATTCAGGTGGCAGTAGAGGTATTAGCTTATTAAATTTAGGTTTAACATACGGGGAAAACACAGTTGTTATAAGAGATAGCATATCAGGCAATGCAGGGTATTGGGATGTTGAATTGGTTAATAATAATACAGTGTGGGAATTATTTAATAACGATTATGCGTGTGATTTTTATTTTTTTATTCGCCATTATAGCTTTGGGAGCAGGATTAGATGGAGTATAAGTAGAGGACATTATTTAGTTTATATTAATCGCCATGACGGGCATGCTTTTGAGTTTACTGAGATTGGTACTGACGGATTTAATGGTATTCCTATAAATGTTTTGCAGCTTTCAGAAGGTAAATATACAATAAGGATTGTTGCTTTAGGGTGGGAAAGATACCACAGTGATGGCATTCTGACCACTAGACACCATATAGTCTATTGGACATTTGAATATATAGATGGAGTTTTAGATGGGATTTTAGTCAAATATATATAAAATTTAATTGTATAAAAGGAGCAAATTAGCACAAATGATTGCAATAGCTTGTGACGCTGCGGCGTTTGATTTAAAAAATACGATAGCCTTTTTATTAAAAGGCAAAGGTTATGCCATAAAGGATTTTGGTACATTTTCTGATGAGTCATGCGATTATCCCGATTTTGCTATTATGGCTGCAGCGGCTGTACAGAGCGGTGAGTGTGATAAAGGTATACTGCTATGTGGTACAGGCATAGGCATGAGTATGGTTGCTAATAAATTTAAAGGCATAAGATGTGCTCATTGTACTGATGTTTTTAGTGCAAAAGCAACAAGAGAGCATAATGACGCCAATATACTGGCAGTGGGTGCTAGGATTACATCTGAAAAGGATATTTTTGATATTTGCTTGGCATTTTTGAGTACAGAATTTAGCGGCGAAGAGCGGCATAAAAGAAGAGTGGATAAGATTAAAGAAATAGAACATAAGAATTTTGTATAAAATAATTATTAATAGATATCTTATAATCTTTGATGCAAACATATTGAAATTGATTGTTTTGCATGGTCTATATAGTTTCATATATGGAGTTAAGATAACCTAAAGAAGCTTACTGTTATACATTTTTACGATATAAGGTCAATCAATGAAAATATTGAGAAAATAAAAGCCAATCAATTTATTAAATATGATAGCTATAAAATTAATTTAACTATTTTATTATAATTTTGCAACATTTTTTTATTAAGGCAATGTTTTTTGTTGACAGGGTAAAAGTTTTAGAGTATAATACTAAAACTTGCAATTGATGCGGCTCTTTTTTATGTTTATCATTTATGCGGAAGTGGCTCAGTGGTAGAGCGTTACCTTGCCAAGGTAAATGTCGCGAGTTCGACTCTCGTCTTCCGCTCCATTCGTTCTTATTTTGAACGGGCCTTTAGCTCAGTTGGTTAGAGCAGCCGGCTCATAACCGGCGGGTCCGGGGTTCAAGTCCCTGAAGGCCCACCAAGTTTTTTTGCGGACTAAATAGCTTGCATATTAAAAGGTGGATAGATTTTATATATTGGTTTTTGTGGCCCGGTAGTTCAGTCGGTTAGAACGCTAGCCTGTCACGCTAGAGGTCGAGGGTTCGAGTCCCTTCCGGGTCGCCATTGTTTTGCTTTTTAAAACTAATTTTCTATTTTGATTCCTAAAATGATTATCCCGTGCCTCGGTAGCTCAGTCGGTAGAGCAAGGGACTGAAAATCCCTGTGTCGGCAGTTCGATTCTGCCCTGAGGCACCATTAAAATTAAAACGAGTTGAGCTTAAATGATAAAGCGAAACTCGTTTTTTTGTTAGTTTGCCATAGATAAAGTGCGTTGTATGAAAATTAGACTGACATATAAAATTATTAGTGGTCTGCAAATTGATTTTTCATGTACAATAGTCAATTTATAATCAACATATAATTTAATAAATTATTATCGAGGTATAGCGCAGTTTGGTAGCGCGCACGCTTAGGGAGCGTGAGGTCGTGGGTTCAAGTCCCGCTACCTCGACCAGATAGCAAAAATTAGGGAGGCTTTAACTTATTCTCTTGATAACCTTATAAAAGATTATTGCTGGCAAAATGCGCTTATTGTCAATAGTTTAGCTAAGCAAGCATTGTCTATCTTGAGAACTTTTTTCGGCAGGATTAAAACTGCATTTATTAAATTTGAGAAAGATAACCCTTTTGAGAAACTTAAAGCGGAGATTGAAGAACTTGGATTGAAATGGTTTGCCTCAAGAGAAATTTTCCCTTATGAGATACAAAATGAACTAAATCAAAAGGGCAAAATAGTGTCATTCTTGGAAAGCAGCTGTGATGACAAGAGGTTTTTTGAAATCCTTAACGAATTTTATGAGACCAAAATTGATAAGGATAAAACATTAAAACGGGGAAAAGACGAGGATGCAAATTATTGGAGCAATATAATAAATACTGGCAGGTTAGCCGACTTCAGAAATGCTATGGCACATACGAATGAAATTCAGCTAGCTGTCAACATTGAAGCCTTGGTTTATTCGTTTAACGACGCCAAATACCTATTGAGGTATTTGAGATTTATGCAAGGCGAAGATTGGTTTCCAAACTTTGTTGAGTACGATTTTAAGTTATTAGAAGAGAGTGAGGAGAAATGACTACACAAATCACTAATAAATATGAAGCGGCGTGGGTGGTGAAATGCTTGCAGCGCAAAGGGAGCGGGGCTTCAGATGGTGTCTATTGTCTTGGCTGGTGCTCGGATTGGATTGTAATGTAAAAAGTTAAAAGCTGCATTTGGGTTTGCGGCTTTTTTATAAAAGGAGAAAGGCAATGAATAAAATAATTAAATCTATCGAAATGCAACCAATAGTTGCGGAATTGAAAAGCAAAGTTTATTGCCGCAACTACTGAAAAATGATATAATTGGTGAAGCATAGGAGGTGCTAATGGATTATAAAATTGCAGATAGACTCATTGAACTAAGAAAGAAGAGTGGATTGTCACAAGACGAACTTGCTGATAAGCTTTCAATAAGCAGGCAAGCAATTTCAAAATGGGAGAGAGGGGAATCATTGCCTGATACGGAAAACTTGATTGCTTTGTCGAAACTTTATTCAGTTACGCTAGACGAATTGGTTGCCAACGAAAAGGTTAATGAAGGAAGCATTGCTATCATTGAAAAAAGGACTGCTGCAAACTCGGCAAGCAAGTTTATAACAAAGAAGGCAACGTTTTTGATAATAGCATTGGCAGGGTTTATAGTTATGGCTGTTTGTTTAGCTTTGACTGGCTACTTTATTGCTGAGCTTATAGAGATACATCAACCAGGATTTGTTTTTGAACCGGGCGACACTCTTCAAAGTGAAAGAGTCGGCTATATTATTTCACTTGCATTTAGTGCAATTTTCACCTTTGCTGGCTTGGTGGTTGGAATAATTTTTACCATCAAATACCGAAGACAAAAAATAGCAAACAAAACCAGAGATACAAGTATTTGATTTTCCGTAATTTCAAATTTATTGTCGCAAAATGTTTTGTGGAAATAATTAAAATGCGATTTTATGGTATGCAAGCCTACGGCAAGGGCGCAAAAAGCAACCTAAGACTTTTCACCTTTTTTGTGCCAAGAGGGTGATATTGGGTATATTTTGAGGTGTATTGCTGTAGGTTTGAGTCCTCTCATTGCCAAAATTTATTCAGAGATATAATATTTTGAATAATTCATAAAATCATACAGTGGATTGGCGGCTAAAAATCTTTACAAATCTTTACATAGTCTTTACTAAGTCTTGCAGGTAATTGTGCAAGGCTTTTTGTATAATTAGATCATACAAAGCATAAGAGCGCTTGTATAAAAACAATTTCTTTAAATAGGAGAGAAAATTATTACTATGAAAAAACTTAGCAAAATTTTAATTATTGCACTTAGTGCTGCGCTTGCGTTTTTTGCTTTTACTGCTTGTGATGATATCTTTAACCCTAGCTTTGATGAAACCAGACCCATTAGTATAGTTTCAAGAGAGCCGGGCAGCGGGTCTAGAGATGCTATTCTAGAGATGCTTTTTGGCAGCACAGATGCTCTAAACATTCAGCTTATGCAAGGCACAATAATTCAAAACAGTACCGCTGCAATTTTCACTGAAGTTAGTACAAATCCTCAAGCAATCGGCTTTGAAAGTATGGGTCATGCGGCAGGAAGAAATGAAGTTAGAATGCTTTCAGTTGATGACTATGCGCCGACTTCTCAAAATGTTAGAGACGGGAGTTATCCTTTTTCTAGAAATCTGTCAATTGTTTATCATGCGGAAACTTTATTAGAAAACCCAGCTGCGGCTGCTTTTAGAGATTTTATTATTTCTATTCAAGCGCAAGAAGTAGTTGATGAGCGAGGATATGTAAGTCAAATTGAAAATCCTATTGTATTTACGGCTATCCTAGGGTTAACAGGGACAATTACAATTTCTGGGTCTACTACTGTTCATCCGCTTATGAACAGACTTGTAGAAAGATTTAGTGTTATTCAGCCGCAAGTCAATGTAGAAGTGGCTGGCGGCGGAAGCAGTGCAGGCCGCAATCATATGCGTGATGGAATAAGTGACTTTGGCATGACATCTTCTCAAGTCACGCAAAGTCAAAGAGAAAATATGGCAACAGGGGCGCACGGAACAGGCAGGACAGTGCGTGATCTTACAATTGCTGATGATGCTATTGCTATCATTGTTCATGCTTCAAACCCGCTTGAAAACATTACAATTTATCAATTAAGACATTTATTTAATAGGGATTCGGGTACTAATTTTACTTCATGGGCACAATTAAAAGCATACGAGGCATAGAAAGGTATGTCAATATCAGTTTCTTCGCTTGCAGTGCTTGGTTATTTTGGTCTTTATACACTAGCCCTGTCTTGAAAATAAAATAGGAAAGAGTAGAGGCAACAATGTTGTTCAAAAACTCCGCATTCGGTCGTCAATACTGCTAGTATAGCCTTTTTCAAGTGTTCATTTTTGTCCTGGCACGAGAAGTGCATTGCCACGAATACTTCTTGGCAATGCAATTAAAAATATGCTCACTATACACCCAATTTATTTTCAAGACAGGTCTAGTATCAAACAAGCGATTTTTTCTAAACATAAAATTTGATGGATAAATCAATTAAAAATACAGGCGGGCAAATTACGCCTAAATATTTAAAACTAAGAGAAGGTGCGGCAAAAGGAGTTTTTATCCTTTCGTCTGCCTTTTCAGTTATTGCTCTTTTATCAATATTTGTTTTTTTGTGCATAAGAGGTTTGCCTGCCATTGCTGAGATAGGTTTTTTCAATTTTCTCTTTGGTACAAGCTGGCATCCGATTGAAGGTGCAATAAATGAAAGTTATGGTATCATGCCTATGTTGCTGACTACGCTTGCAGTCACGCTGTTTGCTGCCATTGGCGGAATATTATTAGGATTATCTACTGCATTATTTATTTTTAAGTTTTGTCCTAAAAAAGTTGTGCCGTTTATAAAACAATTAATAAATTTATTGGCAGGAATACCATCAGTAATTTATGGTTTGTTTGGGCTTATGTTGATTGTGCCGATTTTGCGTGCCGTTTCATCAAATTTTGTAGGACATGGTATTTTGGCAGCAAGCATCATTCTTTCAATAATGGTGCTTCCTACGATAGTTGCTATAAGTTTAAATGCTTTATATGCAGTACCAAAGCATATTTATGAAGGGGCACTTGCATTAGGGGGCACAAAAGAGCAGGCGTTATTTAAAGCTGTTGTGCCTGCAGCAAAAAATGGAATAATTGCAAGCATTGTATTAGCAATTGCAAGGGCGATTGGTGAAACTATGGCAGTAATAATGGTAATCGGCGGAACGCCTGATATGCCCACAAGTCTTTTTCAGAGCCTAGAGACCATGACGGCGATTATTGCAAGAAATGCAGGATATGCCGATGGACTTGCAATGGAAGCGCTTATTGCGATTGGCGTAGTACTGTTTTTATTTTCGCTTATCATAAACTTTGTTTTTATGGCGATTAAATCAATGGGAGAGCGAAAGTTAAATGATGAAAAGGCAGTCAAAAAAGGTGTGCCTGTGCTTGGGCATATTAGATTTGGGATAGTGTGGTTTTTTTCTAAAATTGCAATGGGATTAAGATGGGGTTTTTCTAAAATTAAGGCAAGCATAAGATGGTTTTTTTGTGTGACAAGAATTGTGACTGGATGGGAGAAGATGTGGGACAAGATTGAAAATAAGTGGACATCATCCTCAAGAGCAAAGGCAAAGTTTATGGCATTGAGGATGTGTGTTTATTTATTTGCCGCAATTGCATTGGCTGCTTTGATTGGTATAATTATGTTTGTACTTATGAGAGGTGTACCGCATTTAAACTTAAACTTTTTATTTGGGGAATATTCTTTAGATGCACCAACTTTGCGGCCGGCTATAATAGGGACATTAATGCTAATTGGTATAGCATTATCAATTGCTGCACCAATAGGCGTGGGCACAGCGATATTCTTAAGCGAATATGCAAGCAAAAGCAAATTTACAAAATATATTAGAGTAGCAGTTGAAACGCTTGCAGGTATACCAAGCATTGTTTATGGTTTGTTTGGGTTTATAATGTTTGCTGCATTGTTTGGCTGGGGATTTTCTATGCTTGGCGGCGGCATTACCTTGTCAATAATGATATTGCCAGTCATTATAAGGACAACTGAAGAGAGTTTGCTTAGCGTACCTAAAATTTATAGAGAAGGTAGTTTTGCGATTGGTGCCGGCAAGGTGAGGACTACTTTTAGAGTGGTTTTGCCGTCGGCTGCAGGCGGAATTGTTTCGTCGCTGATACTTGCAATCGGCAGGATAATTGGTGAGAGTGCGGCTCTTTTGCTTACTATTGGGCTTTTGTCTACAGTTGTGCCAAACAGTGTTTTAAGCGGCGGAACATCATTATCCTTAGCAGTATATTATTATGGCAGTTTTTTTCCAGATGGACAAAACTATGCGGCAGCGGCAGCAGTAGTGCTTTTGATATTGGTAGTAGTCTTAAATTTAATTGCTAGCTTTGTTGGCAGATTATTGAAAAAAGGGAAAGGAGGATTTTAAAAAAATGCAAAACGAAACATGTATTAATGTATGTAATCTTGATTTATTTTATGGAGATTTTCAAGCACTTAAAAATATAAATATAGATATACCTGAAAGAGAAATAACGGCATTTATAGGACCTAGCGGCTGCGGAAAGTCTACGCTGCTTAGATGTTTTAATCGTATGAATGATCTTATTGAAAATTGCCGTATAGATGGGACTATATTAATAGATAAAGAGAGCATTTATTGCAAGGGCACAGATATCAATGCTTTAAGAAAAAAGGTGGGAATGGTTTTTCAAAAACCCAATGTTTTTCCAATGAGTATATACGATAATATTGCTTTTGGACCACGCACTCACGGCATCAAAAAACGGTCACAACTTGATGAGATAGTAGCGGATTCATTAAAAAAAGCAGGTGTTTGGGAAGAGGTAAAAAATACTCTTAATAAGTCTGCGCTTAGCTTATCAGGCGGACAGCAGCAGCGTATTTGCATAGCTAGGGCGCTGGCTGTTCAGCCCAAAATTTTGCTTATGGATGAGCCGACAAGTGCGCTTGACCCAATTTCTACGGGTATAATAGAAGAACTTTGTGAAGAATTAAAAAAGCAATACACTATAGTCATTGTCACACATAATATGCAGCAAGCAACACGCATATCAGATAAAACTGCATTTTTTCTTTTAGGTGAGATGTTAGAATTTGCTTCTACTGAGGAATTATTCTCAAATCCTAAAAATGAAAAATGTGAAAATTATATCACAGGGAGGTTTGGATAAATGCTTAGAAATAAATTTCAAAAAGAGATGGAAATTCTTAATAAAGAATTAACTGCTATGGCGGCACTGATTGAAAGGATAATATCTTTTAGTACGGATGCGCTTATAAAGCAAGACAAGGCGTTGTGTGAGCGGGTTATATTGGATAGAGATCAGGTCAAAAATGCAAGAGCTGAAGTAGAAAGCAAAGCATTGAAAATTATTCTAATGCAGCAGCCTGTTGCTTTTGATTTAAGGAAAATTTCTACTGCGCTTAAAATGATTGTAGATTTAGAGAGGATAGCAAGTCAAGCACGAGATATATGTGAGATAATTTTGTATTTATGTGAAGAGGATTATCAGTTACAGTTAGAGATTTTGCTGAAGATGGGGAGTATGGTTAAGCAGATGGTGTATGATTGTGTGAATAGCTTTGTCAAAGAGGATGAAGCATTAGCAAAGAAAACTATTGAAGCGGATAATGAGATAGACGCTTTGTTTGACAAGTTAAAACAAAAGATGATACAATTAATAAAAGATAAACCAAATCTTGTAGACCAAGCAATATATTTATTGATGATAGGCAAACATTTAGAAAAAATTGGTGATCACGCAGAAAATATTGCTGAATGGGTAATATATTCAAAGACGGGCAAACACAAAAATATAAAAATTATCTAAATAATTATGAAAAAACAACTTATTTATATAGCTGAAGATGATGATTCTATTAGGGATTTGGTTTCCTATGCTATAGCAAATGATGGCTATGCGATAGTGTCCTTTTCAAGTGCAGATGCACTTTTAATAGAGTGTGAGAAACAAGTGCCTGATTTAATTCTTTTGGATATAATGATGCCTAGTACTGACGGGCTTAGTGCATTAAAAATATTTAGACAAAAATACAAGTCAGCTAATACTAAGATAATTATGCTGACGGCAAAAGCATCTGAAGTGAACAAAATAACAGGACTTGATGCTGGGGCAGATGATTATATAACCAAGCCTTTTTCTGTCTTAGAGCTTTTAGCAAGGATAAGAGCGAATTTGCGCAAAAAGACGGCGGCTATAATAGACAGTGAAATTAAGATAAATTCAATAATATTAAATCAAGAATCAAGAACTGTTTTAGTAGATGATATAAAAGTGATGCTTACTAATAAAGAATTTGAGCTATTAAAATTTTTAATGCTTAATGTCGGCAATGTTGTTAAAAGAGATATTCTATTAAAAGAAATTTGGGGATATGATTATTTTGGTGATACCAGAACGATTGATATTCACATAAAAAATCTTAAAGCTAAGTTAAGCGGCAATGCGGACGCAATCCAGTCGATACGAGGGATTGGTTATATTTTAGTGAGGGATTAGATAAATGAATATAAATAAAGACAAAAGCCTAAATAGAACTGTAGCTTTTAAAATAATGATTATAATAGCTGTTATATTGATTGTTTTTATAATAGCTATGGTTTTTGTTATAACAGCAGTAAATCGTCAAAGTGCAAAAGATACAGCCAGAAGCCACTTGAGTATTTTTGAGAATTATTTAGAAAGCAGCAGCGATTTTAATAATCTGGTGGGGTTGACTGATGGTTATTTGCGTATAACAATAATAGGATTAGATGGGACAGTGTTTGCGGATACTTTTACAAATAATCCTAATGATTTGGAAAATCGTATGAGTCGTCCAGAAGTGAGTGGCGCTATTGCAAACGGCGAGGGTCAAGATATAAGGCGGAGTGAAACATTTAGAGTAGATTTTTTATATCTAGCTAGAATTGTTGATGTAGATGATGGGCGAGTTGTTTTAAGAGTAGCTATTCCTGTTGCTAACATAAACAACTATTTGTGGTTGTTGATTGGAATAATGCTAGGTTTATTTGCTATTATGATGTTAGCAATACTATTTATTTTGCCTACGCTTGCTAAAAGCCTTACCTCACCTATATTTATGATTAAAAAGAAACTAGAAAACATAGGTGCAGATGAAGATAGTATAATACAATTAACAAAGCATGATGAGATAAACAAGGTTTTATTAGAGATTGACCAAATAAGTGAAAAACTAAAGAATGCTTTATATGAAAATTTAGCTAAGCAGCAAAGATTGAATTTGATTTTAGAAAATATTGATCAGGGTATTATAGCTTTAGATAATGAGGGAGTGATTATTTCTTGCAATAAACAAGCAGAAGAGTTTTTTTGCTTTGAATATAGCCAGCCTGTGCCGATAGACAAGATTATACGCAATATTGAGGTTTTAGAGAATATAAAGCAAGCAGTCCAAAAAAAGAGTTTAATTTTTTATGATCATACAAGAGCAAATGGCGAGGTGTTTCAGGTGAGATTTTTGCCTGTGGCATTAGATAAAATTAACTTGATTATAGCGATTCAAAATGTAACTGATTTAAGAAAAATAGCAATAGAAAAACAAGAATTTTTTGCTAATGCCGGACATGAATTAAATACACCATTATCAGCAGTTGTGGGTTATAGTGAAATCTTATTAAAGGATCAAAAGTATAATAAGGCTTTTATTCAGACTATTCATACAGAGGCGCTGAAGATGAAATTACTTATTGAAGATATGCTGAAAATATCTGAACTTGAAGAGAGTAAAGAAATAATTGATGAAAATATAAAATTTGACTATATTGTAGATCAAGCAATAATAGCTGCAGGATTAAAGGCTAAAAATAAAAATATTAAAATTACTAAATCTTTGGATGAATGTATGATTATTGCTAATGCCCAGAAAATAACAGAGGTTGTGTCAAACTTAATTGATAATGCAATTAAATACACCAATGAGGGCGGGGAAATAAATATTGAATTAAAAAAAGATGGGATAAGTGCTGTGATTTTGGTCAAGGATAATGGTCTAGGTATTCCGCAAAAAGATTTATCACGTGTGTTTGAACGCTTTTATCGTGTAGATAAAGCACGAACCAAAACAGAGGGCGGAACAGGTTTGGGGTTAGCGATAGTAAAACACATATGCAATTATTATAATGCCCCCATTAGAATAAGCAGTAAAGAAAACAAAGGTACAGAAATTTCTATAACATTTGCATGTATGTGATATCAAATTAAATATTGTCAACTATAAAAATAATTGTTGACGCCTATATTAAGGTAAGCAAGGTGCTTAGTATATGTGAGGTCTTTTTTATCAATAAATCTGTTTAAAAAACAAAATCTAGTGTCATATTTTGTTAAAACTCCAATACAATAGATATTATTGGAGGCTTAAAATATATGAAAAAAAGAATTGCGATTGTTTTAATGACAGTGATTTTGACTGCTATGGCATTTGTCTTTATCGCATGTGTTCCGTCAATTTGGCAAAATGAAAGACTGTCAGAGTTAAGAAGCAACGTTTTTGTGGGCGAAGCTGACGGGTATAGGGTTGTGGCAGTGACAGGCATTAGAGAAAATCCTTTTAAAATTGACGGCATATCTAATCCTAATAAAATCAATTTTACTGTAATTACGCTTACTCCAGAAGTTTTTACATTTGGCAACGAGTATGCATTTAAAGTGCAAATCAATGGGACTGAGTTTGAGGGGACTATGACGGCACATCCGTTTAATCAAACTATTTCTGCTGAGATTGCAGTATTAGCTGACGTTAATGAATTAACAGTGCAGATTACTGGTGCATCAAGTTTTTCTGTAACTTTGACTAGTGTTATTACTGATGAGTTTATTGATGCGGATAAAGCTTTTTCTATTGCATATGATAGATTGTCTAGTGCAATTTCAGAAAGAGCAGCATCTCAGCAATATGAAATTTTTATAAGGCTGATAGAAAACCCTGTGGATGCTAGCGGCGGTTTTAGGTGGTATGTAGCGTTTGTGTTTGAGGATGGAACAACATATGCAGCGCTTATTGACCCTATAAGTATGGAGATTTTGGCATCCAAATAAAATTTAATTTTGTATTAAAATTGCTTTGACATTTAGTTTTTTTATGATATAATATTTGGAAATATTTATAGAGGAAATGTAGTGTCGGAGCAAGAAGAAATTATTCAAGATAATATCATACAAGAGGCCGACACTGCTTTTAGGGCGGTGCTTGCGGCCTCTTTGCGTACTCTTTTGTGTTTTGTCATGATTTTTAGTTTGCTTTGCGGAGTTTTTTTTGTCAGTTTGCCTTTTTCTATGATGCGTATTTCAGATTTTTTAGGACATGAAGGTCAAGCGCTTATGCATGCAAACAGAGCAGCAAATTCTAGACATGTGAAAGGATACAACAGGACAAGGGCGCTTGTTAGAGGTTTAGAGTTATCTAGTCAGTTTTTGGATGAGTGTGATAGTTTTGCAAGACAGGTAATATTTTTTAGTGAGGAGTTTATAGGGGATGATAGTTTTTTAGAGCAAAATAGATTGATTGATGAGTTTAATTTTAATCAACTTAGATTGATGGGATTAGAGGGGAGAGACAGGATTTTATTTATTATGTTTTATTGCTATTGGGATTTTGTTTATGTTCAAAATGCTAGGGCTAGGGCGATTTTGGGAGAGACGGATTATATACTATTTAATGAGTTGTTAGCTAATGTGAATAGTTTAGAGTATCGGGATATTGGACATCTTGATTTGGATTCAAGAGCAAGATTATTCAATCAGGTTGAGATTATCATAAGATATAATAATGGGGTTGCGCCGTATATTTTGAATGGTCTAATAGATATTTTGGTGGATATGGTTTCTAGTTTTACTCAAGCTGCTATTAGTATTTTGATAAATTCTACAAATATGACTCCTGTTAGAGCAAGGATAAGAACATTATATCATTTATTTAGTGTGCATAATTTTATGACGATGCTTAGGATAGAAAAAGATTTTGAAGGGATTGATACTAGCATTAGAGAATTTATTTATAGTCAATTAAATTATATTTAATAATTTTTAATTCTTAATATTTTGAATTGAAAATCGGAGGTAATGATGAACATAAGAGAAGGACTAACATTTGATGATGTATTGCTTATCCCAGGTGAGAGCAATGTACTGCCTAAGCAGGCGGATTTATCTATTAAGCTGTCAAAAGATGTGCAGTTAAATATTCCGTTATTGTCGGCGGCAATGGATACTGTCACAGAATCCCGCCTTGCAATTGCTATAGCAAGAGAGGGCGGCTTAGGTATCATTCATAAAAACATGAGCGTTGAAGAGCAAGCCGACCATGTGGAAAGAGTAAAAAGAAGCGAGAGCGGTGTTATTACAAAGCCATTTTTCTTAGAGCCGCATATGCCTATTAGAGAGGCTGAAGAATTGTGCAAAAAATATAAAATCAGCGGGGTACCTATTACTCAAAACGGGAAACTGATAGGTATTTTGACAAACAGAGATTTGCGCTTTGAAACAAATTATGATCAGCCTATCGCTAATGTAATGACTAAGGATAACCTTATTACGGCTCCTGTAGGCACTACTCTAGATGAGGCAAAAAAAATCCTAGGCAAGCATCGTATAGAAAAATTGCCTTTAGTAGATAAAAATGGCAATTTAAAAGGATTAATCACTATCAAGGATATTGAAAAGGTAATTAAATATCCTAATTCTGCTAAGGATAAAGTGGGGCGTTTATTAGTAGGTGCAGCAATTGGGGCAGGTGAGGATGCAGTGGATAGAGCAGCTGCATTAATTGAAAAAGGCGTGGATTGCATAGTCATAGATACAGCGCACGGTCATAGTCAAAGAGTATTAACAATGGTGGACAAGGTTAAGGCAAAATTCCCTAATATTGCACTCATGGCAGGCAATGTTGCAACAGGTGAGGCAACTAAAGCGTTGTTTGATATGGGTGCAGACATTGTTAAAGTAGGGATTGGTCCTGGGTCAATTTGTACTACAAGAGTAGTGGCAGGCATTGGTGTGCCTCAATTGACTGCTGTGATGGATTGCAGAGAAGCGGCAGAAAAGGCAAAGAAAACTCTTATTGCAGACGGAGGGGTCAAGTATTCTGGGGATTTACCTAAAGCGATTGCAGCTGGTGCGCATGCGATTATGCTTGGGAGTTTGTTTGCCGGGACTGACGAGTCACCAGGGGATATGGAAATTTATCAAGGGCGCAGCTTTAAGACATATAGAGGAATGGGGTCACTAGGTGCGATGAGCAGGGGCGGAAATCAGCGGTATTTTCAAGATGATGCGGCAAAATTTGTGCCTGAAGGTGTTGAAGGCAGAGTACCTTATCGTGGGCCTTTAGCTGATACTGTGTATCAATTGGTGGGCGGATTAAGAGCTGGTATGATGTATACGGGCAATGGCAATATTGATGCTTTAAGGAAAAACAGCAAGTTTGTAAGAATTACAAACGCAGGTTTAATTGAGAGTCATCCTCATGATATAAGCATAACTAAAGAGAGTCCTAATTATAGCCCAAAATAGGAGAAAGCTTTATGGCATTAGTTGCGGCAAAATGTACCAAGTGCGGTGCAGCAATAGTGCAAAGGCAATGCTTGGTAGTGGACGGTTTTTATATGTTGGCTGTATGTGTCATCAAGTTGTTGAAAAAGCATTAAAGGCGGTGCTTTCTCAAAATCTAGCTAAAGAAGAAATTGCTCCAAAAACTCATAATCTTATTAAACTTGCTAATCTTTGTGGAATTTATGAGGATTTATCAAAAGAGCAGCAGGACTTTTTAGCACAGCTGAATCCATTAAACATAGAGGCTAGATATCCTCAACATAAAGAACAGTTATTAAAGGCGATGAATAAAACAGAATGTGAGAAACTTATTTTTAAGACGGAGGTATTTTTATGTTTAATAAAGAGCAGATTGAAAAAGTAGTGAGAGAATATGCTAATGAGGTGATTAAGAAACTAGACCCTAAAAGCATTGTTTTGTATAGATCATATGCTATAGGGACACAAAAACAAATAGTGATATTGATGTTGCTGTTATTTATGATGGATTTGAGGGCGATTGGTTAAAAACTTCGGCACTATTGTGGAAGTTAAGCAGCAAAATTAATTTGGACATAGAGCCGATATTGTTGGATATGTCAAAAGACAGCAGTGGTTTTGTGCAAAATATTTTTAGCACTGGACAAATCATATATAATAATGTGTTGTAATTTGGAGTAAGTTTTATGAACATTTCAGTATTAGGCTGTGGCAGGTGGGGGTCTTTTTTAGCATGGTATAATGCTAGGATAGGACATCAAGTCATTAATTATGGCAGAGAAAACGGCACAAGCTATCAGCAATTAAAATTAAAAGGCAAAAACAAATGGGTGACTTTAGATAAAAGGATTACTCTTAGTTCTGACCTTAAATACGCTTTAGAAAGTTCTGATATAATAATTATCTCTATTAATTCTCAAGAATTAAGGGGCTTTTTTAGTGAAATTGTCAAGCATGATATTAAGGATAAAGTTTTTGTTTTATGTATGAAAGGTATTGAAGTGTTGACAGGCAAAAGGCTTAGTGAAGTGGCTATTGAAAGCGGAATAGCACAAGATAAGGTAGCAGTGTGGTTAGGACCTGGACATATTCAAGAGTTTATTAAGGGTAAGCCCAACGCAATGGTTATTGATTCTTATAGTGAGGACTTAACCAAAAGATTGATTGATGTCTTTAAAAGCAATTTGATTAGATTCTATGTTGGGTCTGATATAATAGGCACAGAGATTGGGGCGGCGGCAAAAAATATCATGGGGATAATTGCAGGCGGTTTGGACGGAATGGGTTTAGCGTCGATGAAAGGGGCGCTTATGAGTCGTGGGGCAAGAGAAGTGGCTAGGCTGATTAAGGCGATGGGCGGCAATGAGTTAAGTGCGTATGGACTGTGTCATTTGGGTGACTATGAAACTACGCTTTTTTCAGAGCACAGTCACAACCGTAAATTTGGTGAGGCGCTTATTAAAGGTGAAAAATTTAATCACTTGGCAGAAGGCGTGGCAACAGCGCATGCGACATTGGCGCTTGCTAAAGCGGCTGGGGTGGATGTCCCGCTTACTAATGCTATATCAGATATATTGTATGGGGCAAATCCAAAGGATATTATGGATAGGATGTTTAGCAGGGAGATTAAGACAGAGTTTGAGTAAATAGGGATTAGATAATAGTGTTTTTAAAAGAAAAGAATATTAAAGCTAGAGTAACAGCTTACTCAAACAAACCGATTTAAATTTTGTCATTCTGAGGGAGTGCAAAGTACGACTGTGAGAATCTCTTCTTTGATTTAAGCATCAAGATTGAAGTGGATTTATTATGCTTAGTATCGGTGACTGTTTGCTTTAAAAAATATATAGACATACTTAAACTCAAGATTTAAGGAGTATATTAAAATGTATGAATTTAAAATTTTGCGGTTAGAGCGTCGTAGAGAAACAAAGACAAGAGAAGTTGCGGTAAAAAAAGGAAAAACTGCACTTGAAGAATATATAGAGGTTGAAGAGATTGAGGATTTTTTCATAAGGATTGAAAGAGAACTCAACGATTGGGGCAATAAAGGCTGGCAAGCTATATCAACAAACTATGCGTTGCCTATCCATGGATTTGAAGTTGCTGCTCTTGGTGGTGGCGGTGGATACTCCACAACAAATTGGCATGAAATGGAGTTTGTTGTTGTGTTGCAAAGAGCAAAATAAAAGAATTTTTTAAGACCATTAAATATTATGTCAAAACCAGAAAAAAATAAGGAGTGATTTTATTTTAGTATTTTTTATAGCGGCGCCTATTTTGCTAGGTATATTAATAGTGTTAGTAGCTATTAAGCAATTCAAAAATAGACGAATTGAAGTCGAAAGACAAGCATTTATACGCAGTCAAGCATATATTCAAGACCAATATTGTTGTAATATAAAGATGCGAGTGATTAATAATGATTGTCGGTATTCTGGCGGAGCAATCAAGCTATACTACATTTGCTATACCTGCCAAAAACAAATTGATTTTGTGCCAGAAACATATGAAAACCCAAATCAAAGTCAAGAGCATAATGAGAGAATAGAGAAATTAAGGCGAAAAGCCGAAATGGAAAATTATCAAACTATTCGAAATAAAATGGGTAATAGATGGCGGTAAGGTGATTAAAAACAAAGTTTGAGTAAAATAAAAAAGGTAAGGAAATTAAATATTATGGCTAAACTAGAAAAAAACACAGCACAAAAAAGTGCACTTACTATGGACAAGCTTGTTGCGCTTTGCAAAGGGCGTGGTTTTGTTTTTGCTGGGTCTGAAATTTATGGGGGTCTAGCAAACACATGGGATTATGGTCCTTTAGGTGTTGAGTTATCTAATAACATTAAATCTGCTTGGTGGAAAAAGTTTATTTTAGAGCAGCCTGCCAATGTGGGCGTAGACTGCGGTATTATTCAAAATAATACAGTTTGGGAGGCTAGCGGTCATTTAGGCGGGTTTTCTGACCCTTTGATTGATTGCAAGTCATGCAAAGTGCGCCATAGGGCGGATAGTTTGATAGAAAACTATGCGGCTAAAAAGAAGGTTGACATCAAAATCAGTACAATGACAGATGCTGATATGAACAAGTTTTTAAAAGATAAAGCTATTCCTTGTCCTAATTGCGGAAAATCTGAGTTTACTGATATTAGGCAATTTAATTTGATGTTTAAAACCTTTTTAGGTCCATCTGAAGCTAGTGCAAGTGTAGTGCACTTGCGTCCAGAGACGGCTCAAGGTATTTTTGTAAATTTTATGAATATTCAGCGCAGTATGCGCTGTAAAGTCCCTTTTGGCATTGGACAAATCGGCAAAGCATTTAGAAACGAGATTACTCCAGGCAACTTTATTTATCGTACGGTTGAATTTGAGCAAATGGAACTAGAGTTTTTTTGCGAGCCTACTGCATCTTTAAAATATTTTGAGTATTATAAAAAGTATTGTCATGAGTTTTTATTAAGTCTTGGCATGAAAAAAGAAAATCTTAAACTGCGTGATCATGATAAGGATGAATTAAGTCATTATAGCCAAGCGACAACAGATTTTGAGTTTAATTTTCCGTTTGGATGGGGAGAGCTTTGGGGCATTGCGCATAGGGGCGATTATGATTTAACAGTGCACGCAAAAAAGAGCGGCAAGACTATTGAGTATACTGACCCTGTGAGCGGGGCTAAATATATTCCGCATGTGGTTGAGCCGTCACTAGGTGTGGGCAGGGCGCTATTGGCATTTTTATGCAATGCTTATGAAGAAGAGGTTGTGAGTGAGGGTGATAGCAGGGTAGTATTAAAGCTGCATCCATTTTTAGCGCCTTATAAAGCTGCAATTTTTCCGCTTCAAAAGAAAGAGCTAGGGGCAAAAGCAGACGAGGTTTTTAAAAAACTATATAAACATTTTAATTGTGCGTATGATGATAGCGGATCATTAGGCAAAAGATATCGCCGACATGACGAGATAGGCACGCCGTTTTGCGTGACAGTAGATTTTGATGCGCTAAATGACAATGCTGTGACCATTAGGGACAGGGATACTATGAAACAGGTGAGGATTGATATTGATAAATTGGTTGATTATATTAAGCCTAAATTAGAATTTTAATAGTTTGGTGCTAGAATAAACACTAGACCTAGTCTCGAAAATAAAATAGGAAAGACTAGAGGCATCATTGTTGTTCAAAAACTCCGCATTCGGTCGTCAATACTGCTAGTATTGCCTTTTTCAAGTATTCATTTTTGTCCTGGCACGGCAATCAAAAATATGCTCACTATCACCCATTTTATTTTCGGGACAGGTCTAATATAAAAAGACAAGGTTTAAAAGCCTTGTCTTTGTTTTTTCTTGACAATAATTATAGTTGTTGTGGTTATTGTTATGACTAATACTCCAGCTGATACTGAAATTGCTATTATTGTGTCAGTGCTTAAACCCATTAAATGTGCAAATAGTGACCTGTCGTCAGACAGTCCTAGATAATAGCTAAACCACGCTGACCTGACATTAAGCCACCATGAAAAATAGTCAACCTGTGCCATAAAAGTATATCCATCGGACAAAAATGTATTTATGCTGCTGTCAAAAAGCGGTCCGTTTCGCCATGTCGCTTTAGAAACATGATGCGGAAATCTCTCAAAATTTCTATTAAATTCATCCTCAAAAACAACCGCTTTTTGCCTAATTCTGTTTATTGATTGCTTAACTTCAATATTTGAAATTTCATGCCAGCGATTTGTTATTACTTCTCTAAACCAGTTATGACTCATCATTCTAGACATCCATATATTTCCTGTAGTATTTCCCCTTATGTTAGGAGCTGCTGCAAAAATATTTATAGGAAGATAAGCATCTCTTGCATTAGTACAAGTAGTAGCTCCGCCTGATTGGTCAAAATCCCACAATGGTCCTGCAAACATGCGCCTGCCGTCATCAGTGTTTCTTATTGTATAATACACGCTTGAAAAACCCACATCTCTATTTTTAATGAATTCATTTATCAAATAAAAATCCACAAAAGAATCAAGATCCACCAAGCTTTCAAAAGTTGACCTGTCTCCGCTAATGGTAGCTGCATCCACTCTTTCTAAATAATTTCTAACATAATCAACATGTTTTGAATTAGGTCCCTCAAACTCATCAGGTATATTAAGTTCAAACGGAATACCGTTTAAATTTATCCAATCAACACCTTCTTGAGTGTCTTTAGGGTGACGGCACATTTCAATTAAATATTCAGCTTGAGCGGGATCTTGATTAGTATAATCAAGCAGCAATCTAGTAGCAGAGTCTGCACGAGGCTGATCCATAAGCATATAGACGCCACGATAATCCCCGTCTAAATATAAATGTACAAACCAAAGACTAGGCACAAAGTCCATCGTGCCTAATAGCCGTGCTAGGTGCATGGCTGTGTATGTGCGCATAAAACTAGGATCTAAAACGCTTGCAATCAAAGCCCATTCTCTTGCGTTATAGCTAGAGTCAAGCATATAGCGGTTGCGGCCTAAAATAGGCAAATTTTGCGTAAATCTAAATCTATATGGGCGCTTTTCACCCATCGCATTCCATGTAGAGTTGCCTCTTCCTCTAATTTCAATCGGCTCTGAAAAAGAGAATTCAAAGTCGTGGTGCGGGTGGGTCATGACGGCGTGACCTGGGCGTCTTATGTGTCTGCTTATGCCAAGATATCTAGGGTTGAGGCTGCTAAAATATTGGTAATTTTGGTGAGTGGGGGCAAAAGGAGTTGTAGTTATGTTTAAGGTTGGGAATTTATTGTCAAGAAAAACTGCGCCAAAGCCTATTTCTTCTTTAACGGTGTTAGTTGTTTTTAGGGGTGATTGATACTCTTGATACACTATAGATACAGTATAAGAGGGTATTATGAAAAATGCAGACATCAATATTATTGATAGTATCAGGGCACTTTTTTTCAAATTGAAAATAATCATGATTTAGTATATAGTATATGCTGTATATTGTAAAGCAAAAAAGAGCTAAGGCATAAATACTCAACTCTTTTTTTGTTTGTGATAAGCATAGAATGCCTATTGGGCAAATAATTATCTGCCGAAGAAGCCGCCGCGGTTTCCGCCGCCGCAAATGCAGCTAAGTAAAATAAGCCAAATGATGATGTCAAAGCAATCATTTCCGCCCCTATGCCCTCTGCAGTCATCGCCGCCTCTGCCACGATCATTGCAGCCGCCATTGTTTCCGCAGCAGCAAAGCAAGATTAAAAGCAAAAACATATCATTTCCGCATCCGTTGTTGTTAAACATTATTAGATTCCTCCTATATTATTTTGGGTGAGAGCCCTCATTGTTTGTACTTAATAGTCAAGTACCGATGTAAAAATCAAGTTTATTCAGCCCTTCGGCCGATAAGGACTGACATAAACTTTTTTTCATTAGTAAATCAAAGGCTTTTATTAGCTCCCACTAAAAAAGTCCTTATGTTTCATTGGTGAGAGGGGTTTTGCGCAAAACACCTTAATTATATAATATGGCAAATAAAAAAATGTGTGAGAAATAATTCAATGCATTTTTTCAAAGAGGAAGTAAGTCATATAGAGTGAGATTTTTGCAGAATGACAAAAAGTGGTTTTGATCTGTTGATTTCTGTTTCTTTTTTAAAAGATGAGGCATTTAGTCAAGAATCTCATCGTTATTCTTTTTATTAAAATACTTATGCATTCTATACATGCAAATCATAGATATTTCAGCAAAAGACAGTCCGCTTTGTTCTATGGTTTTATTCATCAAGTCTTGCATTTTTCTGGCTTGCTCTTTTGTTGCATTTTCAATGCAAATATTATTCTTTGCCAATTCGAGTTCTAAATTATATAATTGATTTAAAAAGGGTTGAGTCAATGTCCTTTTTTGATTTTGTATTTTCATACAAACATTACATCGGGGATAATCCCCGCCGTCAAGTATTTTGCGGGGATTATCCCCATAATGTTTATATGAATTTTGCAAAAATATTAAGAGAATTACGCAATGATAAAAAAATGACACAAAAGCAGTTGGGTAAAATGATTAACATGTCTGACTCTGCGGTTAGAGATTGGGAAACAAGAGGAGGTGAACCTAGTTATGTAATTTTGTGTGAACTTGCTAGAATTTTTGATGTTACAGTAGGTCAACTTTTAGGAACAGAAGATCTTTATTAGTGGGACGAGTTTCTTAATTTTTTACATTAAAATTATGTTTGAATATCAAACTATATGCAAAATCGCTTGACAAGCTATCAAAAATTGTATAGTATAGTCACATAATACACATATGAGAGGAAACATGGGAAACTTTTTATTGGCGCTTAGGATTATTCCTGCCGACATGTCTTATTGGCAATTTGCACTGTCACAAGTATTTGCACTTATCACTTTTGCTTGCGTGTTTATCAACTTTATTGTAAACGGCAAAAAGAATATTTTATTTTGGCATGTTATCGGTAGTGTTTTTTGGCTGTTGATGTTTGCGCTTTTGGATAATTTGGTGGGTATGGTGCTAGCGGGCATTGGTATAGTTAGGTCTGGGATGTTTTTAATTTGTGAATTAAAGACAGGGAAGGGTTGGAAAATTGGTGGCAAGGTCACACTTTATTTTATGATAACATTAGGTTTTGTGTTGTTTGCGCTTGGGTTTTGGGGAGTATTGGGAGTAGGAGAAAGCAATGCGTTTTGGTGGGATTGGATTGTTATTGCAACAAGCGTGCTGTTTGTTGTGGGCACATACATGAAAAGCAAGCACATTGTCAGAATAGGTACTGTGCTGTATGCGGCGTCACTTATTATTCAGTTTGTAATTAGGGCAATTCCAGAGCCGTTTGGCGGGTCGTTTACGCCTGAAGCGTTTAATATTGGAGGGATTGCAATTGAGGTTTCTAAGATTATATCAGTAGTAGTTTTTTATGTGTTGCTTGTGGTCAAAAAGGACAATGCAAAGCAAAAGAAAACGGTGTTTGCGTTTCCATTTAAAAGTGAAGGCTGTGTTGAGGTTTGTGATGACGGAGATTGTGAAGATTGTGTTGATAAAGCGGCGGTGACTGATAGTGAGGTTGTAAAAGAAGTAGGTGAGGTGCTGATTGAAGAAGAAGCAGCGGTACCAAGATAATAATTAATTTTTTATAAAAAAGGCTCTTAGTGCTTGCGCTAAGAGTTTTATTTATGTTATACTGTCTAAGCAGGCTATTCATTTTTGAAAGCATAGCAAAATGTAAATAATATGAATATATATTGTGTGCTACCCATTTTAACGGAGTACAACAAAAGGACAAAATATGAGAAGAAGATTTTCTTTTACGGTGGCAATTTGCGCCACGCTAGTAGCCCTTACATTTGTGTTTGGGCTATTGCCAGTTATTTTTCTATTGCCTATATTGATTGCGGCAACCTGCTTTGATTGGAAAATTAGTTTATTTGCTGGTGTATTTTTTGGACTTGTCAGTTTATTGCTTTCATTTATGTTTGCAGCATCTCCTGTTGCAATATATTTTATTACATTTCCATGGCTGCCTATAGTTGCTCGGCTGCCTATCCCGATAATTGCTCACTTTATTTATAGGCTTTTTAAAAAAATTGTCCCTCAAGAAAATATAGCAAGAAAGACTGCTCCTATTGTTTTGGCTGCAGTTTTTGGTACAATTGCAAACACATTTTTTGTAGGACTGGGTATTTTATTATTGCCTGCTCCATACTTGCCTAATGAGTGGGAGGATATTACTTTGGCATTTTTGCTGTTGTGGGGCGGGATAGAGACTGGTGTAAATGCAATATTATTGCCTGCAATTGTGTTAACTTTAAGAAAGGCAGTGCCAAGAATTTTTGCTGAGGCAGATTTAAAAATTACTGATGAAGAACAAAATCAAGAGGTTATAGTATAAATGATTCTAACAGTAGACATAGGAAACACCAATGTTAAATTTGGGGTTTTTGATAAACAAAACAATTTAGTAGATAGTTTTAGATTAAGTGCTTCAGCTGGTATGACATCCGATGAGTATGGACACAACCTTAAGTCTATTTTAAGTTATAATAACACCAGCTATGATTTTGAAGTGGCAATTATTTCTAGTGTAAATCCAAACCTTAATTATACAATTGAACATATGGTCAACTATTATTGCAAGGTTAAGCCGTTGATTGCGGGGAGTGGATTAAAAACGGGACTTAATATAAAGTATGATAACCCAAGGGAGTTAGGTTCTGACAGAGTAATGAGCTGTGTGGGGGCTTATTATAATTATGGCGGACCTTTTATTTTAATAGATTTTGGTACAGCTACCACTTTTAATGCGGTGGACGAAAAGGGCAATTTTTTAGGCGGTGCAATTAGTTTTGGGTTAAAGTCAACGGCTGAAGCGCTGTCTAGCGCTGCGGCAAAATTGCCAAATATAGATTTGGTTAAACCAGATAAGGCTATTGGAAGAAATACTATTGCAGGCATGCAATCCGGCATAATAAATGGATTTATCGGCAGTGTTGAATATTTGGTCGCAGCCATTAAAAATGAGATGCAAAAAGATGTGAAAGTCATAGCTACAGGCGGTTTTAGTGAAGTAATAAGCAACAACAGTAAAGTGGTAGATATAGTAGATAGGACACTTACATTGAAAGGGCTTAATAGGGTATATCAATTAAATTACAAATTATAATTTGCAAACAAAACTTCCAATTATTTACATATTTTTAAATTCACTTAAACATAATATCTTTATGTGAAATATTTTAATTGTGTCAAAATATACCAAAAAATGTTTGACAAGCCTGTCCTTTTTTGATATGATTGTGCAGTTAATATGGTTTCACTATATAAATAAACTTTTTTTACTAAATGAGGATGTGCTTTATACTTATCCTCGAGGAGAGAGAAAATGAAAAAAATCAAAGGATTGCTTGTTAGTATACTGTCGGTTACTTTGTGCGTGTTAGTTGCACTTGGCGGATTTACTATGATGGCATTTGCTAATGATGGAGTTGCAAGAACAAACGGCAACGGCTGGACTGAGTCAACTGAGACTCAATTCTTTTCTGAATTTGCAAACATGCAGCGCAGAGTGAGATTGGGTGAAAATTTTGATGTGCCAGTACAGCATGCTAATAATGTAGACTTAATTATCACTGCACCTAATGGCACTGTTATTTTTTGTACGGACAGAAATATAGATACATCTGTGGATACAGCCAATCATGCACGTTCGTTCATAGCAAATCAAGTGGGCAACTATACAGTTAGGTTTTTTGATGGTGCTAATGAATTTGAATATATAATCAACAGCTTTGAGGATAGAGAGTTCTTTATTCAAGTTGAAGAAACTGAAAGGGCTTTCATGCCTGCATTTAGGCGTGCATCTTATGGCTTAAACGCAAATCAACTTGTTCCTGCTGTAGATTTTTTAAATTTGCCTGAATTTTTCTTAGCATATACAAATGAAAGAGGCGAAACTGTACCAAGAGATAATGTAAATTTGCGAGTTATGTTTACTCCTGGTGCTGCTGATATAAGATCTGGCAGTACTGGTCCTGCAATAGCGGGTGTTAGAGCGAGTGGATATCATATCGTGACGGATACTCAAAATGGCAATTTGCAATTGTTTAATTTAAGACCAGGCATATTGACGGTTACTTTGGTTGCTAATATACACGGATCAGAATCAAGAGTTTATACTCATGATTTTGTAATCAATGTTCAAAATGATTTTGGTGTTGAAAGAGGTGCAACTATTGACCCTCAAGACCCAAATGAATCTGTTTCATTGGCTGCGCCTACTTTGTCAATTATTAATATGAACAATACTCATAATATCAATACTAGGCTTGTTATTCCAACTGCAACAGCTTCTGACGCATTCAACAATAATGTATTTGTTAGAACTACGGTTATTGCTCCTAATGGGCAGCCTGCTGGGGTATATGAGATTTGTGAGCATGGATTTATCAGAAGAGATGCTGCCGGCAATCCTTATCGTGTATTTGAGTATGTAGACGGTGAGCGTACTGATACTCAAGTGACAGCAACATTTAATAATCGCTCTTCTAATGCTGAAGACAGGGCATTTTGGCCTTCTCAACAAGGCACTTATACTATAACTTTAACTGCGGTTAACGGCGGCGGTGTTGCTGGCGCATCTCACACTTATACAATTGAAGTAAGCGATAGACTTGCGCCGATTATTGTTGATGTTGATGAGGCGTCTATCCCGTCTAATTGGGGCAGAAGTGCAATCACAATTTATGATTCTACAACTCCTACTAATACTAGAGAATTAAATACTATTGATGATACTCTTTTTAATATTCCTTTTCCAACTTTAGTAGATAATGCATCAAATATAAATAATTTAAGATTGACAATAACTTTAGTTAATCCTAACAATAGGACAATTGCTAGATGGTATGGGTCAGTTGCTGATTTTAGAGGTCAAGGCGAAAACACTAATGGAGTTCCTTTAAGTCCCGCTTATACTACTTTCTTTAATGCTGGTCAAGTAGAAAATTTGGTATTTAATGCAAACACTGGATATTTGCCTTTCTCTTTTAGAATGATTAACTTTGATAATAATCAACCTAGGCTTCAAGCTGAGTCAGAAAGACATGGTACTTGGTCTGTGATTTATTCAGTTAGAGATGAAGAAAATAATGGTGGTTCTGGCACGGCAAGACGTCAAATTACTATGAATGTAGTTGATAGACATACCGACACACAAGGTCCGACTGTTGATGCTGCAGACTTTAGATCGCTATTGCCTGAATATGTATTGATTCAAGAAGGCAGAGAAATATTTACTATCCCTAGTGTGGGTGCACATGATGATATTTCATCTAGACTTAGACAATATTATAGAATGTGGGCAACAGGTTTAGACTATACTGCTAATGATTTTAGTTTAGCGCCGGCGCATTATGATGCGGCAACAAGTGAATATTATTTTGAAGAGGGTGGTATTAGGTTTGTTGTAACAGGATATAGCCGCAATACTGCAATTGATGTTGTTGCGCTTGAAGATTTTATTGTGCGTGAATACGAGGGTGAGTTTTATTTGACAGTTGTTAGAGGACATGAGGCGTTTGCTATTCCTTTAAGAATAAGTGATGAAGATGGCATTGCTGAAATTTCATTGTCGTATATAGCTTATGACAGCGTGGGCAATGTATTGAGTTTTGAAGAAAGAGATGCTGCTGGTGTTTTGCAAACTCATAATGAATTATATGCTAATATAAGCTTTTTATATGCTGGTTCTATTGTTCAAACAGATTATTTTGATTTTATAACTAACGGTATTGGATCTATTAGTGATTTAGATAGAGACGATATTAAAGCAGGATATTTTTGGAATCTAGGCGGATTTGATATAGTAGGAATTTCTAGAAGAGCAAGGGCTTATACTGGTTTTGAAATTACTTTAAGAGACCCTAATGGAGATTTTGTTAATACTACTTCTTATAGCTTTTTCTATCCAAGGGTTGATAAACTTGATGAAGATGCGTCTCATTATGGAGAGTATTCAACATTGCATGTTAGGCATATCACAGCTCAACCTACCGTACCAGGAAAATACTCACTTTTAGTGCGTGCATTTGATATTTCTGGTGTATCACAAATTAGAGCGTTTACTTTCTATGTAAATCCTGCTGAGTCTGACCAAGGTCATGCTGGTGGAGCAAGAGCTCCGTTTATTGGTTCAGAAGGCAATAGTCACACTGCTTATAGGTTGACTGACAGACACTTTATCCCTGGGGCAACTAATGCTGACCATAATATTATCGTACGCAGAATTACGGGACCTAGCTTTATGTTGGCGGGCAATGAGTTTACTGCGTTGTCAACTGATAGATTTGATATTGAAGATTTCTATATTAATGTTGAAGACCCTAATTTTAATAATGGTGATTTAGTTGCGCCTTATTTGGATAATGGCACAATAGTTAGGCACTTTGTCAATAGCTTAGAACACAATATTATTACGATTAGCCAAGACGCTGCTTATGAAATTTATGTAGATGGATTTTTGCCGTCATATATGTCTCACCCAAGACCATTAAACAGAGGCGGTATGATGCCTAATGATATTAATGTTTGGTTCCCTAATGAGTTTTTGCATCTGCCTGCATTTATAGGCGCTTCTAATTTTGCTGATGCTGCTGAGATTTTAGTAGGCGTGTCTATAGGAGAATATAATCTTGATGTAATGCCTCTTTTCCATGAAGTTGATATAAATGGCAATCCGTTGTATATTAATAACATGCTTGATACTCATGATGCAGATGGAAATAGAATTAGCACAAGCATTAATCCTGTACCAGCTAATCATGCTAATGCAAGGCCTCGTTATACTTTTGAAGAATATAATGAAGATGGCATACGAAATATTGTGACAAATAGATGGGCATTTGCAACTAGCAGAGATGGCAATCATATGGTAAATGTAACTGCTATACCAAGCGGCACTAGTCAAAGAGCTCATGAAAGCTTTAATATTAGAATCGGCAGAACTGATGTTCCGACATTCTTTATTGATGGTGCAACTATAAAAAATGCAATGGTAGATGATCATTTTATTCATCCAATATTAGGCGGTCTTTTAGTAAATGACCCTTATGACTTTGATTCTGTTACTATTACTATCACAAATCCTGACGGCACTCCTATTTTTGATAGCAGCGCAAATGCAACTTTCAACAGAGCTATTTGGGAAGGTCGCACAACAGAAGAGCAAAGGACAACTGATTTTGTGTTTGATAGACCTGGGTCATTTAATGTTACAGTAACATTAAATGACGGAGAAAGAGCTAGTTCTACTGAATCATATGTAATTGTTGTTACTGCACCTGCTACTCCAATAGGCGGAAACTTGCTGCCTTTAACTATTGTGCTAATTGTAATTGGTGTTGCTTTAATTGTTGGCGCTATTGTGTATGCTGTTAGATTTAAACCTAAAAAAATTGACACAAAACAAACTGGACAAGGAATCTAGGATATTAAAAACCTCATTGTTTGATACTGAAGAAAGCGGCTCATACTAATGGGCTGCTTTCTTTGATTGTTGAATAGTGTTTGAAGTTTGGTAACAAAGTTCTTTTTATGGACTATTTATAATTGTCTATGCAAGAGAGTCAATCGTCAGCCACTAGTCGCCGATTGCTAAAAAAAATGGAATATAATAAATTAATAATAAAAGATGTAGAAATAGAGCACTTTAATAATTTTATTAAAGAGCTTAAAAAAAATCGTACTCTCAAAATAAAGAGTTATAAGCCTGCAACAGATAAGGTGCTGCAGGAGCGTTTTACGTTTAGCTGTGAGTTTGATAATATAAGTATTGTATATGAAACAAGGGCAAAATGTATAATTATAACAGCAGCGGATTATTTATTATCACTATTAAATGCAGATTTTTTAAGGGTAAAAGAAAACAGAACAAGCTATATTATAGCTCCTACGATGCCAAAACCTGCATTGGTTAAACCAGCTTCTGCAAGGACACCTATTTCTAATCAGCATAAAAATACTGTAATTCAGCCAAAACCTGCATTGCAAAAAGCAGTTTTAACAGAGACAACTAGTAATAATCGCTTAAAAAATACTTCAGTGAAACCAGCGCAAAGTGTGCATTCATCAAGTATCCTCGCAAAATCAAAACCTATATCAACGCAAAAAAAACCTGTCACAATCACTAATAGTCAATCAACATCAACCAAAAATAATCCTTCTCAAAAAACTAAAAAGGCAATAGAGATGGAGAAAAAACTTAAAAAATTGCTTCCCACTGCCTTTGAATTATTGTGTGAGCAATCAAAAACGGATTTTATCATAGGAATGACAGATATTACAAATGATTATGTACGCTTATCTGATTATTCTATGCTGTTAGTCCCTTTATATCGTGCTTTAGAAAGGCTTATTTTTGATTTGCAGCAGGCAGAAAATATTAATGTCAAAATGATAGGGCAAGGGTATGAAAAAGATGATGCTGGGCGATATATTTTAAAAGCGGGCTATCAAAAGCGCATAGGGTCTATTGTTTATGGTGAGGTCATGGCAGCATTATATACAGAATATTTTGAAAAGCGAAACTTCTATGCTCATTCTGATATAACAGGTGACTCGCTTTCAAGAGTAATCACAGACAAGGCGATGGTCAAAAATATTTTGACATCACTAATAGTTTTGATAGAATATAATGCAAAAAAATTAAAAGAGATTGGGTTTAGTTTAGGTCAAAAAAAGTAATGTCTAATATAGTAGTCAAAAACCTTATGTTTTCATATGAGAACAGTGAGGATATAATATTCAATAATGTGTCTATTAATATAAATACTAATTGGCACTTGGGGTTTTGCGGTCGTAATGGGCGTGGCAAGACTACTTTTTTGCGATTGTTGATGGGGGAATTGGAATATAGCGACAGCATAACTCATAATATAGATTTTGAGTATTTTCCATTTAAAGTTAATAATCCTAAGTGTCTTGTAATTGATATTTTGCTAGAGATTATTCCTAATATAGAGATATGGCAAATACAAAAAGAACTAAATTTATTGGATATGGATAGCGATGATGTGCTGTATCGTACTTTTGATACGCTGTCTAATGGTGAGCAAACAAAGATTTTGTTAGCTGTATTATTTTTAAAAGACGGCAAATTTCCGCTTATTGATGAACCGACTAATCATTTGGATATATTAGGGAGACAGACGGTTGCAAACTACTTAAAATCTAAAAAAGGTTTTATTTTAGTTTCACACGACAGGATATTTTTAGACAGATGTATTGACCATGTATTGTCTATCAATCGCAATGATATTGAAATTATCAAGGGGAATTTTTCTGTGTGGTTAGAGCAAAAACAGATGAGAGATGCGTTTGAGCTTAATCAAAATGAAAAGTTGACTAAAGAAATTGATAGGCTTGAAGGTGCAAAAAGAAAGGCAAAGGATTGGGCGGATAAGGCGGAAGGTGCAAAGATTGGCATTGACCCATACAAGGTTGATAATAAAATGGGACATCGAACAAATCAGAGCTCAAAGTCTAAGGCTATGATGGGGAGGGCTAAGGCAATTGGGAATAGGATTGATAGAGATATTGAAATTAAGTCAGGATTATTGAAAAATATAGAGAGCAGTTTTGAATTAAAGCTTCAGTCATTAAAACATGCTTCTGATCATATTTTGAGTTTGTCGGATATATCTGTTAATTATGGTAGTGAGAATATAGTTACTGACTTTAATTTGGTGGTAAATCATGGTGAGCGAGTGGCGATTAGAGGAGCTAATGGTAGCGGCAAGAGCAGTCTTATCAAGTTAATTTGCAGAGAAAATATTCCGCACAAAGGGAAGATTAATGTTTCACCCAAATTGATTATGTCGTATGTGGGACAGGATGCATCGTTTTTGAAGGGAAGTTTAGGAGATTTCGCCATAAAAAACAATTTGGATGCTACGTTATTTTTTGCTGTTTTGAATAAACTAGATTTTTACGGACGGCAATTTAATAAGGATATGAGTGAGTTTAGTGCAGGACAAAAAAAGAAGGTGCTGATAGCTGGCAGTTTAGCAAAAGCGGCACATATTTATATTTGGGATGAACCGCTTAATTATATTGATGTTTTATCTAGGATACAGATTGAGGATGTGATAATGGAGTATAAGCCTACAATGGTTTTTATTGAGCATGATAGAGCATTTGTAGAGAAGGTGGCAACTAGAGTGGTGGATTTATAGGCTAAAAATATTAAAAATTAAATCGTTAAAATAATTCTAAATGGAATGTAGTTTTATTGAAAATAAGTGAAGCGATAAAGGTTGTTGCTCCTCTAATAAGTGCTGCTACATATAGTCTAGCACAACAATGTGCTTAAGGCGGCTTAGTTTTACATAATTTTTACATAATGTAGACTATAAAAATTACATAAAATTTACACGCACATACCCAAAAAAACGCTTTACAACAAGACGTTTTTTTTGTTATACTTATAGTATTATGCCAAAGTATGTATTTTTTACTGGAGGGGTGGTTTCTGGTCTTGGAAAAGGAATCACTGCTGCCTCATTAGGGAAATTGATGAGGGCTAGGGGATATAGAGTTGATGTATTAAAACTCAATCCTTATTTTAATGTGGATTCAAAAACACTGCATCCAAAGTATCATGGTGAAGTTTATATCACTGAGGACGGACGTGCGTGCGATCTTTTAAGCGGTCATTATGAACGAATTTTAGGCATTACTATATCATCAAAAAATGATGTGACAAGCGGTGAAATTTATCGCAGTGTCATTGATAAAGAGCGTGAAAATGAGTATGGCGGACAAACTGTACAGGTTGTTCCGCATATTACTGATGAGATTAAATTGCGTGCAAAAAATTTATGCATAAAAAATACCGATGTTGTTATAATTGAAGTAGGCGGCACGGTGGGTGATATTGAGGCTCAGCCGTTTTTTGAGGCATTAAGACAATTGCGTGTAGACCTTGGCAAAAACAATACTGCATATGTGCATGTGTCGTTGGTGCCGTTTATTGGTGAAAGCGGAGAGCAGAAAACAAAGCCTACTCAGCACAGCGTAAGAGAATTACAGAATGTAGGAATACAGCCTGATGTTTTAGTGTGCAGAAGTGAAAAGCCTATTGCAAGGGGCTCAAAAGATAAGCTGGCATTATTTTGTAATGTGGAAAAAGACTGTGTGATAGAAAATATTTTGTCATCTAATGTGTATGATATGCCATTGAGGCTGGAAGAAGATGGATTTGGCAAGGTAATTTTAAGAAAACTTGGGCTAGAAGATAATGCTCCTGATTTATCTGATTTAAAAGATTTATGTAATAAAATTGAAAAAGTGTCTAAACAAAGTGAGACAGTTAAGATTGGTATTGTATCAAAGTTTTCTGATAAGGCAGACACGCATATATCTTTAAGAGAATCTTTGTTTTTTGCAGGACTGCATAGCGGAATTAAGGTGGAGTTAGTTAATGTTTTTAATGAGGCGGGGCTTAAAAATTTGGATGGGATAGTGGTTACTTCAGGTATACATAAAAGCTTTAGTTCTTTAAAAATTGCTGCAGTTAATTATGCTAAGAAAAATAATATTTCTATAATATTGATAGGTGATGCTATGATTTATGGAATCAATGGAATTAATCATGATAAAGAAACAGCAAAATCAAGCTATAAAAATAGCAGATTGGGGCTTGCTGCTACACAATTAAAAGATGATAGTATTTTGCAAAAAATTTATGGGGTAAAAAATATAAATATGCGCCATCATAATTTAATAGAGATTGATGATGGATTTTTGAGTGCAGATAAAAATTTAGAAGGGCTAGGATATAGTGATACTAATTTAACTGCTTATGCGCATAAAAATCATAAATTTTTTGTTGGAGTGTCATATTTGCCTCAATTTGGATCTAGTATAAATAGCCCTGATAAATTATTGGAAATGTTTGTTAAAGAATCAAAAAAATAGAAAAAATTAGGAATTTAAAATGAAAAATATATATTCATTATATAGAAATCGGCTTGTAGAAATCTCTGGACGCAGCAGATCCCTTTATGCTAAGGGTGTGACTAAAAGACAAGCTTATAATTTAGGGAAACTATTAGAAAATACTGATGAGGCAAAGCGTTTAGTTGACTTTTTATGGGATGGTAATCAAAGAAAATTTAAATTATTTAATGGCAATCAGACTGTTGATTTATTAAAGAATATTCCTAATGAATTACATAAAAAAACTGTTGATAAAGAGCATAATGAATTAAGGGCGTTGCAGCGTGAAATGGATAGTATGGAGCGTGAAACAGGGCGATATGAACTGTTTGTAGGCTATCCTTATGTTGTGGGGCATTTAGGGTCTAGTGTTGTTAAGGCTCCGCTGGTTTTGTTTCCTGCTAGGATTTGTGATGAAAAGGGTATTGAATTAGAGATTTTAAGAGAAGAGCCTGTTGTATTAAACAAGGTGTTTTTGCTTGCTTTTGCAAAAGAGTATAAATTGGACATTGAAGAATTGGCAACTGAATTTAGTGGAAATTTAAGCGTAGATTTTGCTGATTTAAAGACACTTTTAGATTATTTAAAACATAAGGGCATTAATTTAAAACCTTGCAAGAATAAAGGCATTTTAGATATTGAAAAAGCAAAAGAAACTTATCCTAAATTAGAAGTGGAGATAAGGAATTTTTGTGTTTTAGGGAGGTTTCCGCTTGCTAATGCTATTTATCATGATTATCGCTTGATGGAAAAAAACAAGCTGTCATCGCCTGCGATTGATGTTTTATTAAAAACTAAAGAAGTCAAAGTTAAAAATAAAAACCAAGGCGGCATTTTTAATGTTAAGCCATTAGACTTTGCACAAGAAGAGGCTATTGACAATATTAATAAATATAATAATGTTGTGATTTATGGACCGCCAGGGACGGGGAAATCTCAGGTTGTTACAAATATTATATCTGATGCATTAGCTAAGGGCAAAAAGGTGTTGATGGTGTCGCAAAAAAGGACTGCACTTGATGTAGTATACAATCGCTTGGGGCATTTATCTACTAAGGTTATGATGATTCCTGACCCCGAAAAGTCAAAGAATGAAGTGTACGAGAAGATTAGGCATAGGTATAATCAAGTATTAAAACATAAAAATACATTTGATAATAATGCTTTAGAAAATATTAATAAAAATATTGATACAGAGTTAGGGCAATTGCAAACTATATCTGATACGCTTTTTACTCCTACTGAATTTGGTGCGTATTTACAAAAAATGTATTTAAAAAGTGCAAGGTTAGGCAAAAATCCTTTAGATTATCATGTGCATGAAAAAATGAAAGGCACGTCCTTAATGAGTCTTGATTATCGGCAATTAGAAGATGCATCAAAATCATTAAAGCAAAAAAATACAGCAGATTTATTCTATAATCATTATTTATTGGCAAAAGAAAATCCTATTATTGAGTTTATTAAAACAGGGCTTAATATTGATCAAATTAACAGGGTAAAAACATATGTTCAGAATCTCTTAAGCGGAAACATTTTGCCATTTAATTTGTCTAAATATCAATATAGTCGTTATATGATGGTGTATAGTTTAGAAGATCATTTTGCAGACCTTAAGCCACTTGCAAATATGATTGTAAGGTTAGAGAGCCCAAAGCTAGCAAAAAGGGCAAAATTTTGTGGGATGGTGCCTCTATTATGGCCTGTTTTTCCGTTTGTTAAGCATTCATTAAATAAAAAACGCAATAAAATTATAAATAAGTTAGATATTGCAAGGCAAGCAGTAAGACATTATGTCACTGAGTTTGATTTATTAAAAACTGTATTAGAGCCAGATGGTTTTGCTATGGTTTTAGATAACATAACCTATGGCAATAATAAGTTTTTAAAAAAATTATCTTCAGCATTAGATGATTATATGACTTTAAAAGATGTCGTTTTTACTTTAAAATCTCTTAATGAGATTGAAAAAGTTATATTAGATTTTGCATTTGAAATAACAAACAACAAAAAAGATTTTGTAGAGGTGACAGATTCTGTATTGCCAGTAAGAATTTATCATGAGATAGTTAAAGAAGAAAAACTAAAAGAAACTCAGTTAGCAAAAACTATTGTTTATGATGATTTAAAAAATAGGATTATTGCTTTAAAAGAAGAAAAAATGGCGCACAATATTGATTGTGTATATGATAAATTTAACGATGAATTTAAAAACTATTGGACAAATAATCAAGAGGCGGCTAAAAATTTTTTACATCAAATCAATAAACAGCAAAAGACTTGGCCTATACGAAAATTATTTTCTCATTTTGAACAGCATTTATTAAATTTATTTCCTTGTTGGATGCTGTCTCCTGAAGCTGTGTCGCAAGTATTGCCGCTTAAACCTGACTTATTTGACCTTGTATTATTTGATGAGGCAAGCCAGATTTTTATTGAGAGTACTATTCCTGCAATTTATCGCTCTAAATGTGTAGTAGTATCTGGTGATAACAAACAGCTTAAACCAACAAACGTATTTATAAAAAGATATTCAGGCAACGATAATGCAATTGACGAAATGGCGTTGTCAGACCAAGCTGCGGTTGAGGTTGAAAGCCTTTTAGATTTGGCTACATCAAGATTAAGGCAGACTCATCTTACATATCATTATAGAAGTCGTTATGAAGAGTTAATTAGTTTTTCTAATTATGCATTTTATGAAGGGCGCTTGCAAATTGCTCCTAATAATACAAAGTCTAAAAATTATAGGCCTATAGAGCGCATAAAAGTAAGTGGCAAATGGGATAAAAGACGCAATTTGGTTGAGGCAGAAAAAGTAGTTGACATTGTTGCTGATATTTTTAAAAACAGAAAAAATAAAGAGACTATTGGCATAGTAAGTTTTAATTTAGAGCAGCAAGAGTGTATTGAAGAGGCATTTGATAAAAAATGTGCAAAAGATGCAGCGTTTAAATTAAGCTATAATGCAGAGTTAAATAGAAAAGAGGATGGTGAGTATGCAGGGTTATTTATTAAAAATCTAGAAAATGTTCAAGGTGATGAGAGAGACATTATTATTTTTTCTGTTGGTTATGCAAAGAGTGACGGAGATAAATTAACGGCTAATTTTGGGTCATTATCAATGGCGGGCGGAGAAAACAGGCTTAATGTAGCTATTACAAGGGCTAAGCAAAAGATTTTTGTTGTTACTAGTGTAGAACCTGAGGATTTTTCTACTATTGATAACACAAAAAATTTAGGACCCAAGCTATTTAAAAAATATTTGCAGTATGCTAGAGCTGTATCAAACAAAGAAACAGCTGAAGCAAAGATAATATTAAATTCACTATTAACGGTCAAAAGAGAAGAGGATGATGCACATTTATTAAAGATGGAAAGTGAAATTAAACTAGAGTTAGAAAAGCATGGATATACAGTTGAGCAGAATTTAGGGGATGCTGAATATAAATTGTCGCTTGCTATTTATGATAAGGGATTAGATAAGTATGTTTTAGGTTTAGAGTGTGATTATGCAGCATTTAATTCTAGTGAGTCAGTGCTAGAGCGTGATGTGTATAGAAATGCATTTTTAGAGAGTAGAAATTGGAAAATAATGAGAATTTGGTCAAGAGATTATTGGACTAATAAACCTGCGTTAATTAGTGCGATTGTTAAAGAGATAGAAAAACAAAAACTAATGATAGTGCAAAGTAGAGGCGGCAAAAAAGCTGCGATAGCGCCAATGCCTAAAAAAGGGATATAGAATCTTAAGTATTTAGATAAAATCTAAAAGAAATTTTTATCTAACTAATTCTAAATTCTAATCTTTTTGCACACTATATTTTTTGTGATATCAGGCTTTTATAATAAAATAAAATATCAATAAGCGGTATTTTATTAATAATTTTTGCAATTTTGCAATTATTTTTATAAGGGAAACTAGAATAATTGTTGACAAGCATTTATTCTTTGCATTATACTTAAAGCATGAGAATTACTAAAAATTCGTATGCTGGTCTAAAGACAATAAAAGACGATTTGTCAGGCTATTTTAATGAGATTAAGTTGGATGAATTGGCACCGCTTAGATTGATTGTGTTAGATTATAGCTGCAGCCAAACAAATGCTAAAAATGAAATAGAAATCTTGTCTTATTTTGATTCAGATAAAAAAATCATCTCTAAAGAGACGCTTGAGGGGATCAAATTTGGTCTTTTTCCCGATAAAGAGGTATTAGGTTATTTTGGATTAAGCACTGATACAAGCATAATTGCCTCCGATTTAACTGATGAAGAGGCTATTACCAGAAAAGCAAGATATTATATAATTATATCATTTCCTATAAAACCTACTCCTATTATACAAGATTTTACCTATAGATTTGCCAAAATCATTTTAGATTATTTGTCAAGAAAAGATATGACCATGAAAGAGATTTCAAATCAGAGGCTTAGTGCGTTTAGTGATGCAATTAAAGCTAAAATGGATTTAGATATTGTCAACAACTTGTCAAGTGCAAAATATGAGAAAAGAGATTTGACAGGCAGTATAATTTATATCAAAAATTTAAAAGAAATTCCTTTAAAAATTACATTCAAAAAACCCATAGAATTTGATATATCTAACCAACGTTTATTAAGAAAAGTGTTGGAAATGTCTGATAAAAATTTGTCTATCATTGTCTTAGAAAATAAGATAATAGGATTAGGGCAAAAAGATGCTTTAAGAAAAGTAGTCTTTAGCGGTCATCAAAAATGGACATTTTATGCGGCGCCCAAAGAGACACTTAAAAGCGCACATGGTAAATATTTTTTTGATAGAAGCGGCGGCTCTTTAATTGCGGATATGCCCAAAGGCTTTATTTTAAAAAAATATGAGAAGATGTTTAATTCATTGGTAGCATTATTGGCAAAACAAAAACAAGGGGCATTGTTAATTGTTAGTGATAAAGCTAAAGATGAGGTAGAGCGATTAAGCAGTTTTGATAGAGGCTATGCTATTGACCCGATAGATTTTACTAAGCCAGAAAATCTATTGCTGATTAGGCATTTATCTAGCGTAGATGGGGCAGTATTTATTGATAGGCAGCTATTGTGTTATGGCACAGGTGTTATTTTGGATGGAGTAGCAAAAAGCGTAGGCAACAATGCAAGAGGTGCTAGATTTAATTCAGCTGCCTGCTATTTAGACAATAAAGCTGGTGCACCATATGCAGCTGTGATTATATCAGAAGACGAGACAATTGATGTTGCTTTAAATAGTTTTTCTACTGTAGAGAATTTAGCAAAGTATAATAGAGGGCAAATTTAATGATAATCCCTAAAAAAATATTAGTTATATCTTCATCACCTAGGCGTGGGGGAAACTCTGAAACTTTGTGTGAGCAGTTTATAAAGGGTGCAAAAAGTGTGGGACATAAATGTGAGAAAATTGCTTTGGCACAGCTTCATATGGAGTTTTGTACAGGATGTGGTCTTTGCACTGACCCTAGAAAAAAATGCCATATAAAAGATGACATTGCACTCATTTATCGCAAACTTTTAAATGCTGATGTAATTGTTTTGGCTACTCCAGTATACTTAGGCAGCATGTGCGGGCAAATGAAAACATTTATAGATAGATTATGTGCTGTGTATCAGCATATTAATTATCGTCAATTTTATTTTATTGTTAGTATGGGGGCAGATAGCAAAAAATCTGCTGATTTAGTACTAAAAGAATTTAGGGCGGCTATGGCTTGCTTTGAGGGCAGTGAAGAAGTTGGGGTAATTGTGGGCAAGGGTGTAGAGGAAGTAGGAGATATAGTGGGGACAAGAGAGTATAGAGAGGCGTTTAGAATAGGGAAGGGAGTGATGTGATTATTGCTATAAATCACTGTTTTTGGTATGTTGCTAAAAAATCCAAAAAACAGGCACTATTAATTTAAATAGTGCCTGTTTTTTATTAGACCTGTTCAATAACCTAGATGGCACATCTAAAACAGTTTTTTTATGAACAAAAGTGCCCTTCGGGCACGTAAGTCCGTGCTATGGGGTCTTCGTGGGCTTGCGCCTTGCGGCTACTGGGCGCCCTGCATAGGCGCCCTTTTTGTTGATGCAAGCATCTTTCATTTCAGACGATAATTCCTAGCGCATCAAAAATTTA
>WRAF01000011.1 GCA_009780325.1 Bacillota bacterium
TGGTCAGATAAAGCATGGATTTTTTTAAAGCAAAATTTTATTGTTTTTGCAGTTAATACTAGCAGTATTAACAAAAAAAAGAATAAAATTTTTGAATAAAAAAAGCTGTTTTAGATGTGCCATCTAGGTTATTGAACAGATCTAGTACTGCACAAAGTTAATATAGGCAATATTTAGTGCTCTATAATAAATATGCTATGTCTAAAATATATACTAAAAAAACGGATGCCGTTTAATATAATTGCACCCGTTTTTTGCACCCGTTTTTTAATTTATAAACTTAAATATACAAACTTTTTACTCTAAATCATTCTTTTTATTCTTTAATTCGTTTCCAGTAAAGCATGCTGTACAGAATTCAGTTTCACATTTTTTACATGCTTCAATCAATCCTTCCATGCTAATAAAACCCAATGAATCTGCTCCGATTTTTTGACAGATTTCATCATGTGTCATCCTATTTGCTATCAAATTCTCTTCACTATCAATGTCCGTACCATATTGACAGCTATATTTAAACGGAGGTGATGACACCCTTATATGAATCTCTTTTGCACCAGCATCTTTTAAACTTTTAATAATCTTGCCTATAGTAGTCCCTCTAACAATACTGTCATCAACCAGCACAATTTTCTTGCCGTTGATATTTGCTCTTAAAGGATTTAATTTTAATTTGACAACAGACTCTCTTTCATTTTGTGTCGGATAAATAAAACTTCGTCCTAAATATCTATTCTTAACAAAACCAAACGCCAGCGGTATTCCGCTTGCCGCACTATACCCGATAGCCGCCTCCATACCACTGTCTGGAACACCGCAAACAATATCTGCATCCACTGGATGCTCTTTAGCTAAAATCTGCCCCATATTATGCCTTGACTCATAAACACTTAAGCCATCAATTATAGAATCAGGTCTTGCAAAATAAACATATTCAAAAATACAAAGTCCCTTGCCTTGCTCTTTATCTTTTAACTTAACCCCCTCTGATACAATCTCTCCCTTTTCAATGACCACTATCTCACCAGGAGCAACATCCCTTAAAAACTCAAATCCGCCCGATTCTAAAGCACAGCTTTCTGACGCAATCGCAATACCCTCTTTGCTTTTGCCTAAACAAAGCGGTCTAAACCCATTAGGGTCACGCACAGCAATTAGTTTGTTTTTGCCCGATGCTATGACCAAAGAGAATGCCCCGTTAAGCATGCTTGCTGCTTTTTTTACTCCGTCTATAGTGCGGCGTTCTGTGGTTTTATAATATGCTATAAGCAAAGCAACCACCTCACTATCTGATGTAGCACTAAACCTAAGCCCCAGCTTTTTTAATTCTGCACGCAATTGTTTAGCATTGGTAATATTCCCGTTGTGAGCAACTGCAAGTCTCCCTGTTAGATAATCAGCTAAAAATGGCGATACATTTGCTTTTGTATTAGAGCCTGTTGTTGAATATCTCACATGCCCTATCGCAACATTAGATGCTGGCATTTCTGCAATAACCTTGTTAGAAAAAACTTCCTTAACTAATCCTAAATCTTTTTTGACATGAATGTCATTATCTTCTGAACAAACACAAGCAATGCCTGCACCCTCTTGTCCACGATGCTGCAAAGCCAATAAGCCATTATATACAATGCCCACAGCCTCATTTGTTTTTAAGTTTACACCAAATATACCGCATTCTTCTTTAATCTTTTGCATTTTTATATTTACTCCTTTGTTAATCTATTTAGACATTCAGCATATACGTTTTTGATTTTATCCAAAATATCTTTTGGCACATTATCAAAATCCATGTTGTTGCTTAATAGCCAGTCTCTTAAAATTTGCTTATCAAAGCTTTTTTTATATCCGATTTTATCCCAATACCGACTTGAATCTGGTGTAAAAATTTCATCAGCTAAAACCAAATTTCCATCTTTATCAAGTCCAAATTCAAACTTTGTATCAGCTATTATCAATCTCTTTGTTAAGGCATAATTATAGCACACATTATATAGTTTAAGGCAAATGTTTTTTATATGATTTAACAAATTCTTATTTATGTTTTTTAGCACCTGCGCCTCGGATATATATTCATCGCCCTTTACAGTTTTAGTAGAAATAGTAATCATAGGAGCATTTAATTTTTCACCTAAATCATATTGTTTATCAAACTTTATCCCACAAAACTCACCATTGTTTTTATAAGCTTTGTACATGTTTCCAAACATAAATCCACGCACTACAAACTCAAAAGGCAGCATGTTTAACTTTTTAACTACTATAGCATTTTTATTTTCAAATTCTTTAGGCAGCAGTTTATCATCTAATATGTGATTAGCAATAATATCTTTAGTAAAATTAAACCAAAATAAACTTATTTTATTTAATATCTCTCCTTTTCCGTCAACTTTATTGGGCAATACCACATCAAAAGCAGATATATTGTCAGAAGTCATTATGACTAGCTTATCATCACCAACATCAAAAACTTGCCGTACTTTTCCATCAATTATTTTTTGCATAAAAAACCTCCTTTAAATATAGTCCATATGGCGGAACAATTTCTTTAACTGTTTCAAATGGTTCTTTTAATGTACTTTTAATAAAGTCTTTGTCTCTTTTTAATAAAACGCCTACTATTTTTCTAACCATATTATATAAAAATCCATTTGCTGTTATTTCAATTTTTATTATCCTTTGCCCAAAATATTCATCCTCAAATATTTCTAAATCATAAATTTTTCTTGTTGTAGTTTTTGCTCCGCCGCCGCTAGAATTATACCTAACAAAATCATGCTCTCCGATAAACTGCTTTTTCACTTGAATTAAAGACTTAATATCAACATTGTCAACTCTTAGCGCCCTATTCTTTAATAAAGGACTATCAATTTTTGCTTCATAAATCATATAAGAATAAGTTTTTTTAACTGCAGAAAATCTTGCATTAAAATCGTCATTTTCTAAAAACACCTCTATCACTTTGATATCTTCCGGCAAATAAAAATTTAATCCCTTAACAATTTTATTGATGTCAAAATCCTTAGTCACTTTAAAGCTGACTACTTGCCCTAGTGCATGTACCCCAGCATCTGTGCGCCCGCTTGCAATAGTTTGAATTCTCTCCCCAATCAAATTAAAAATAGCCTCTTCTATCCTTTCTTGAATACTAAGTCCATTCTTTTGCGACTGCCATCCACAATAGTTTGTCCCATCATATGAAATTTTTATCGCTAACATCATCTATCCATCTGTCCTCTTTAACACAACGCTTTCTATTATCCCAAACAACATAAAGACAACAGCCACACCTCCTAATACAATCCCCCCAATCATAATACTTTGCATGTATAATCCACCCCTATATACTATAATCCCAATTAAACTTGCAACAAACAACAACAGGCTTAAATCCCTTGCTTTAAAGCTTAAACGTTTCATCTTTGTCCTTTTTTTAGAAGAATTAAAACATCTAGAATCCATCGCATTTGCCAAATCATCAGCTCTTTTAAAAGCAGATATAAAAAGAGGAATGAGTATAGGCATCATAGCTTTTGCTTTTTTAAAAAGATTGCGGCTATCAAAATGTGCTCCTCTAGATTTTTGTGCATTAATTATTTTTGCCGTTTCATCCATAAGTCCAGGAATCAAACTTAAAGCCAAACTCATAATCAAAGCAAAAATCCTAACAGGAAATTTTATCAGTTTAAGCGGAGACATCAAGCTTTCTATCCCCGCAGTCAAATCCGTTGGCGTAGTAGTTAAAGTCAATATTGTTGGTCCTAAAATTAATAGAACCAATCTTAAACTCATTATGCCAGCATTTATTAAACTCTCAGTAGATAAATTCAAATTCCACCAGCTCCACTGCCAAGAACCCTCACTTATTGGTCCGCCATAAAAAAACATAGAAATAAGCGACATAAAAATTAATAAAAATAATATACCTTTTATGCTTTTTAGTACTCTTAAAATGGGCACACGACTAAACAAAATTGCAACAATCAATAAAATAAATATTAATCCATAACAAACTGCCGCTATGATTAAATAATCATGCAGCGTTCCACCATTGTTTATATAATTTGGCAGCATCGGAATTAAAAAAAGCGTGATAATATACAAAATAACAGCTATCATTTTTGTACGTGGATCTAAGCGATGTACAGGGGATTTAATGGGATAATATTGTCCTAATGAAATATCTTTCACAAAGTATCCCCCTTTGCGCTTATTATTTGCTCAATCAGTTCCTCTTCATTAATCGCATTTAAATCATAACCCTTTGCTTTTAAAGCACTAATAATCTGATAAACTGACGGCATTTTTAATCCGCTGTCTACAACAATGCTGCTATTATCATATAATTCTCTAGGAGTAAAAACCCCTTTTAACTTTCCATCTTTTAACACAGCAATCTTATTGCAGTTTTCAAAAATCTCGTCCATATTGTGACTTATCATGATGATAGTAGGCACTTCATTTCTAAGTGAATTTATCAAATGCAAAATTTGCTTTTTGCCTTTAGGGTCTAAACCTGCAGTAGGCTCGTCCAATATCAATATCTTTGGTTTCATGGCTAAAACGCCAGCTAAAGCCGCACGCCTCATTTGCCCGCCGGATATTTCAAACGGAGACCTATCCTTAATCTTTTCAAATTCTAGTCCCACTTTAATAATTGCCTCTTTTACTCTTTTATCAATCTCATCTTTGTCTAAGCCTAAATTTCTTGGACCAAATCCAACATCCCGCTCTATAGTGATATCAAATAATTGCCTTTCTGGATACTGAAACACCATACCAACTTTTGCACGCAGCTGTTTATAATCATAGCGCTTTGACAAATCAATGCCATCAACAGTTAAATCACCAGACTGCAATTTTATCAAACCATTTAAATGAGAAATTAAAGTAGATTTTCCGCTGCCCGTATGCCCAATTATACCAAAAAAATCCCCATGCTCAATATCAAGGGTAATATTATCCAAAGCCACCTTTTTAAAAGGCGCTTTTGGATTATATATATGTGATAGGTTTTTGATTTTAATGGTCATTAATATTTCCTTTTGCAAATATTTTTTTAATAGACTTGTTCAGCAACCTACATGGTCAGATAAAGCATGGATTTTTGAATAAAAAAGAACTGTTTTAGATGTGCCATGCAGGGTACTGAACAAGTCTAATCAACACACGCACCAAAAAATATTTTTTGGTGTATTTTGACTTACTACAGTACCATCACCTAATACCCCAAGAGTGTTTAATCCCCATGCCCACAGGTTGCCCTTGCTATCAATAGCAAAACTATGCTGCTGACCTGCAGAAAAATATATGATAAAAGCATTATTTATTCTTCCGCTCACATTAACAAGAATTGGAACATAGCTATAGTTCTCCCACCATTCTTGATAACCTCCCGTTCCATCACCTAATTGACCGTCCCAATTTCCCCCAAATGCCCACAGATACCCATGCTCATCTATTACTAGACTATGACTACCCCCTGCTGATATTGATATCGCCTTAGCATTATTATACATTCTGCCGTTTGTGTTTGCAAGTATAGGTACAAATGCAGTATTTTCTTGCTCAGAACCTAACTGACCAACTCCGTTGCTTCCCCATGCCCATAGATAACCATGTTCATCAATAGCCAAGCTATGACCGCCGCCTGCTGATATTTCCCTAACCTTAGCATCATTCATTCTGCCGTTTGTGTTGACTAAAATAGGAGTGTCACTATTAGAAAAATTTCCCATGCCTCCCATACCGTCACCCAATTGCCCTGCTTGATTAGATCCCCATGCCCACAAATTACCATATTCATCTATAGCCAAACTATGCAAATCGCCTGAAGAAATGATTTCAATCTTAGAATTATTCATTCGCCCATCTGTGTTTATTAAAACAGGTACAGCACTTCTAACATGCGGTCCATGCATACCATGTCCTAATTGCCCACGAAAACCATGCCCCCACGACCATAAATTCCCATTCTCATCTAAGGCTAGGCTATGAGAATACCCTGTCGCCGCATAAACAATTCTTAAGTTATCCCATCCATAATGATTTATCAATACGGGAGTGTTAATAAAGTCGCCGATAAAACCATCCGTACCATCTCCTAATCTGCCGCTTTCAGTGCTGCCCCATGCCCATAACCTGCCATTAATATCTATAGCCAAACTATGATTGCGCCCTGCCGCTATAAATTCAATTTTCGAATCATACATTCTGCCATTTGTATTTATTTGAATAGGACTATGCCTGTTTATGTTTGAACCGTCGCCTAGCTGTCCATTATTATTCCGTCCCCATCCCCACAGATTGCCATTTTTATCTATGGCAAAGCTGCTAGCATCCCCTGCTCTGATTTTTTGTGATTCAAGTGCATAAACAGCATCAATAAACTTTTCTTCTTCTTTTGAACAGTCTAAATTTAAGCAGCTCCTTATTTTTATACCATGAGCAGTGCACGGATATTTTGCCATTGTCCACTCTCCCCACGAATGCCCAGTCGGAGAAATAGACTCTGTTTGTATGCGGGTTGGCAAGTTTTTACAAATGCGTGTTTTTTGCCCGTATTCAGTGCAGCCAGCAGCAGTAGTAATTTCCCATTCTCCCCATGAATAAGCCAAAAAGTTGCACGCTGTCAGATTCAATACTGTCATAAATACAACAACTATTATAGATGATATTATTAAATTCTTTTTCTGTATTTTCATATTATACTTAATAAACATCCTTTATTTTAGATTCGCTTGTTTTTATAATCTTTCTACCAATTCCCCAATTTCCACAATCCCGTCTTTTATATCCATACCCTTTTCTTTTAACCTAAAAGCAACTCTTGCCGCAATGGGCAATTCTAACCCCGCCTCCCTTATTTTTTCTGTCTCTTTAAAAATTTCCCTGCCGCCGTCTAATAAAATCTTTCCTTCTTTTAATACAATCACCCTATCACACATCGCCGCTTCTTCCATAAAATGCGTAATCATTATCACAGTCATCCCTTCTTCTTTATTAAGCCGCTTGATTACATCCAATACCTCTTGCCGCCCGCTTGGGTCTAGCATACTAGTAGATTCATCCAATACAATAACCTTTGGCTTAATTGCCAGCACCCCCGCAATAGCAATCCTTTGTTTTTGTCCGCCGCTTAATCTAAACGGTGCACCTTCTTTATATTCAAGCATTCCCACACTTTCTAATGCCCAATCCACTCTTTGTCTAATCTCTTTAGGCTTTAATCCTAAATTTTCTGGACCAAAAGCAACATCATCTTCTATAATAGTAGCAACCATTTGGTTGTCAGGATTTTGAAACACTACCCCGACAGTCTTTCTGATTTCAAAAAGATTTTTCTTGATTTTAGTATTTAGCCTTGGAAGTTCGCCACCAAGCATCAATAATGGAGCAAGCATTACTTGTCCAACTTTTTCTGAAGCCGTAAGCTTTGTTTCCTCATTTATATCCATACCGCCAATATAAACATTTCCTGAACTTGGCACCTCAAGTCCATTCATCAATTTTGCTAAGGTACTCTTGCCGCTGCCATTATGCCCGCATAATGCTAAAAACTCACCTTCTTTAACAGAAAAACTGATACCATCCACTGCTTTGACCTCATCAATATGACCAGCATTATATTTAAATTTAACATTTTCAAATCTAATAATTTCCATTAGAAAAATATTATAGCATTTTAATTAAGTGATGTAAAGAATATTTTAGGGCAAGAGAAAAAACTCTTAAGGATATTATTTATCCTTAAGAGTTTTTATTTTAGCCCTTAGCTCCTATTTCAATTATTCTGACAAATTCTTCTGCCTTTAAGCTTGCTCCTCCTATTAATCCGCCATCAATATTATCTTTTGATAATAGCTCCTTAACATTAGCCCCATTCATACTCCCCCCATATAGCACTTTTGTATTTTTTCCCGCTATGCTTTTAACAAGTTCACATGCCTCATCCGCCTGATTTGCCGTTGCCACTAATCCTGTGCCAATCGCCCATACCGGCTCATAAGCGATTATAAAACTCCCCTTTTCTAAGCCTGCTATCCCCGCTTTGACCTGTGCTTTAATAACATCATACTCTTGCCCATTATCCCTTTGCTCTTTAGTCTCACCCACACAAATAATAGGAATAATACCAGACTCAATAGCAGCAATCGCCTTTTTATTAACTAACTCATCATCTTCATTAAAATACTGCCTTCTCTCACTGTGTCCTATCAGCACATATTTTGTCCCTAAATCTTTTAGCATAACACTAGACACTTCTCCAGTAAAAGCGCCGCCTTTTTCATGATGTAAATTTTGTGCACCTAAAAATATATTGCTGCCTTTAATAGCTTTTGATACTCTATCAAGACAAACAAAGCTAGGACAAACAACAATCTCAATATCCTTAATCGCTTTAGTTTTTGCTAAAATCTCTAACGCAAGTATCCCCGCTTCAAACGGAGTCTTGTGCATTTTCCAATTGCCCACTATCAACTTGTTTGTTTTCATAATTTTTCTCCTTTTTTTACCAAATGATTTATTAAAAATACAATCGCCAGCACAAAAAATATAATCGCAGCACCGCCAAATACCGACGGAATAATAATAGACGGCAATATCCACTCTTGATTAAACCCATCTATATCAAGCGCCACCCTATATCCCCATATTTCATTATCAAAATATACTCCGCCATCCTCATCGCTTTGACTCTCTAAAAGTCCCCATACCATAAATGTAACCAAATCTACACTATGTCCGCCATCCTTTAATCTATAAGCATAACGATTTCGTACTCTAAATCTAATTTTGTCACCCGCACTTAATCTAAGCACATAATTAAGCTGTGCGTTTCGCCTTTGGGAAAAATGCAATTGCTGCTCAAAGCATTCTGTTTCAATGACAACAATCAATTCTTGTGATGATGAAAAAATCCAGCTATTAGATACAATTGCACAAAATTCTGTAGTATTGTCTTGGGTTATTAAAAACACATTAAACCCAATTAATGCACCAATAGAAATTATTGCACAAACAGCACCAATTATAAATAATTCAATTATGACCTTTTTTTTATTGTGGATTTTCATTTATTAAAAGCTTTCTTGTCTTAATTTTTCAAAGACAACTATACCTGTTGCCACACTTGCATTTAATGATGATACCTGCCCTTTTAAAGGAATCGCCACCACACCGTCACAGCATTTTTTCACTCTGTCGCCTATACCTTTGTCCTCTCCGCCTATAACAAGCGCAACTGCACCCTTTAAATCAGCTTTATATAAATCACTGCCGCCCATATCTGCACAATACACCCAAATATTTTGTTTTTTTAGTGATTCTATAGTGTCAGATATGTTTGTAACTTTTGCTACCTTTACATGCGCAGCCGCACCAGCACTCACTTTAATAACAGTAGAATTTATGCTTGCGCTTCTGTGTTTTGGAATGATTACACCATCTACTCCTGCGCATTCTGCAACACGCAAAATACTGCCCAAATTATGAGGGTCTTCTACCCCGTCTAAAATAACTATAAACGGCGGCTTGTCCTTTTGTTTTGCATGATTTAAAATTTCATCCACACTAGAATAATTAAAGTCAGTCACTTCCGCTAAAAATCCTTGATGCTTGCCGCTTGATTCTTTATCTAAAATAGTCTTTTCATAAAAAGACACTCTGATTCCTTTTGATTTTGCCTCATCAATGATACGCTGAGAAAGCGGGTCTTTAAGCCCTTTTTGCACGATTAGTTTATCTATAGTAGTGCCAGATTTAAGTGCCTCCAGCACAGCATTTTTGCCTTCAATTTTCATTATAACTCCCTTTTAAGCAGCAAAAGAAGCCGCCCCTAATATGGTATTGATATTAATTTTTCTTTTTATAAATACAAAATTTAATTTTGTGTCCGCTGTCTTCTATCCAATCAGTTTCACTTGATAATCCAAAATTTTCATGCTTATCTAAATTAGGAAAAAAACAATCTGCTTTAGCCGCACTATCTACTTTAGTTATAATCGCCTCATCACAATATGGCAACAGCATTTCATACACACTTGCCCCGCCAATTATAAACACATTATCCTTGCCTTTTATCTCTTTTAGCAATTCATCCGTATTATTAACTAATTTAAAGTCACCTTTTATATCTTGTCTTGATAATACTATATTATCCCTGTTTTTTAAAGGCTGCCCATTAGGTAATGATTCTAGAGTTTTTCTCCCCATAATCACAGTACCGCCCGTCGTAGTTTCTTTAAAATGTTTCATGTCCAGCGGCAAGTTAAAAAGCAAGTCATTATCACAGCCTATGCCCCAGTTTTTATCAACTGCTACTATAATTTTCATTGCCATTAAATTGCCACCTCGATTTTTTTATCCAAAGTATGAAACTTATAATCCTCTAATTCAAAATGATCCACCTTTAAATCATAAAAATTCTTTATGTCCCCAACTATCAATTTAGGCGCATTAAATTCTTCACGCTCTAAAAGCTCTTTGCAAATATCTATATGTCTATCATATATATGAGCATCTGCAATCACGTGCACAAACTCACCCGGCTTTAAGCCGCTTACCTTAGCCATAACATGCACCAATGCCGCATATTGTACTACATTCCAATTGTTAGCCGTCAACATATCTTGCGACCTTTGATTTAATATCCCATTAAGTTTGTCACCCTCTACATTAAAAGTCATTGAATAAGCGCAAGGATAAAGCCCCATTTTAAATAAATCAGCATGATTGAAAATATTAGTAATCAAACGCCTTGAGTTAGGAGCCTCTTTTAAATCTTTTAATATCCTGTCAACCTGGTCAAATTCTCCGTCACTGTATTTATGCTTTACCCCTAATTGATAACCATAAGCAGCCCCAATGCTTCCATCTTTATCCGCCCATAAATCCCAAATTTTTGAATTTAAATCTTTAGTATTGTTGCTTTTTTTAACCCAGATCCAAATCAATTCATCAATAGCATTATTAAAAAAAGTTTTTCTTAAAGTAAGAATAGGAAACTCTTTTGATAAATCATATCTATTTATGATGCCAAATTTTTTGATCGTATAAGCAGGAGTACCATCACTCCACTTAGGTCTAACATTATACTCTTTATCCCAAACACCATTATCTAAAATGTTTTTAATATTTTCTTTAAAGATTTTATCTGCAATACTCATTTTAATTATCTCCTATGCAAAATTCTAAAATTTTTTTGAGTCTAATCTCGTCCTCTGTTAAGTATAACCATCCTATCAAACCCTCTAACCCGCTTGCCCTATGGTATTCACTTATAGACGCATTTTTTGCCACAGTTTTAGAATAAGCATTTTTACATCTTTTAACAATGTCTTTTTCTTCTTCAGTTAAAATACTGTCAAGCCTTATTAGCATCTTACTTTGTGATACCGCACTAACTAAACTTGCCGCTTTTTTTGTTAATTCTCCGCTTTTATAATCATACTTATTAACTAGCTTAGTCCTAACAAACAAACTAAAAACAGCATCTCCTACAAAAGAAAGCGTTGACGGCGGCAAATGATTTATCTTAAATTCAGTCAGTTTTTCTATCACAATTATATTTTATCATACTTTATCTTAAAAAGCAAGTATAACTTATCGCATAAATACATATGCTTAAAATAATTTGCAAAAACCATGCAAAAACAGTTTACAAATGCAAATTAAATGAATATAATACTCACGAATAAAGTCACTTTAGAAAATTCCCCAATTTAATAATATTCAAAAACTAATATAATAATTTATAGCGGAGCTTTTATGAAAAAGAAAACAACCGACAATAAAACGGAAAAAACTACAAAAACAAAAAAAACTGCAGAAGCTGCACCAAAATCAAAAACAGTGACTAAGCCTGCCCCTAAAATCACTGCTAAGCCCATCACTGCTAAACCTGCACTAAAAATAGCTTCTAAAACTACCCCTAATACCGTTAAAGAAGAAAAAAATACCAACAAGGCAAATGATGAAACTATAAAAAAAACCTCTTATGTGCTTTGTGATAGGTGCGAATTAAACTATTATATTCCTTCAAAAAAGGATAAATTCTGCCTAGTTTGCGCCGCCGAATTAGGGCTGGCAGATAAGTCTTTCTTGATTGCAGATGAAGAAGAACTTGAGAAGCCTTGCCCTATGTGCAAAACAAATATCCTAGCAGAAGACGAGGATATTTGCTTTTTGTGTGCAAAAGAAAAAGCTAAAATTGCCCCTGAAGAAGAAAAAGACTGGACCAACGATGAACCTGAAAAAGATGATGAAGTGCTAGGCAGCGGAGATATTGAAATTTCTTTAGAGCTTGTAGCTGAAGAAGAGGACCACGATGAAGAAGAGGATGAATTAGCAAATGTAGAAACATTAGATGAAGAACCTGATGATTTTGATTTTGATGTTGACCCTAATGATTTTGAAGAGGATGAAGATGATGAGTTAGACGACGAGGATGATGAAGATGACGACGATGAGTTTTAAAAATACCTGGTTGAGTTAGCAATTCACTATTAGACTTGTTATCTGACCATGTGGGTTTGTTAATAAGTCTAGTATACAATAATTTTTAAGTATATACTATTAATAATGCAAAGCCTCTCATTAAACAAGAGGCTTTGTTGTTTTTATTTCTATAAATTCATGTTATTTCTTTTTATCTTCGTCGCTATTATCTCTTAAAACAATAGCCTTGATTATATCTGTATATTGTGTAAATTCTTCTTTAGGAAATAAATATGTAGCAATAATTTTTGGAAGAACAACAATGCTGGTTGCTAATGTGACAAGAGGTGCTATCAAAACTGCAACTCCCTCTCCGCTAAAACCATAATTTCTAAATATGTTTATTATAATTACAGCTACAACAGTGGTGGCTATAAATTGACCAACAAGCAATCCCATAACTGTCCAAAAGAAAAACGCTTTGAAAAATTTGTTTGTTTTCTTGGTTTCCTTTGTTCTTTCAAATGCATCTTCTAAAATATCTGTATAAATTTCATCACGAATCTTTAGTTCACTATCACTTTTTGCTCTTCTTCTATCTGTCCGCTTTTCTTTTGCTGATGAAATAATACCTCTATAGGGAGAAGTACGCCCTGTTTTATCATGTTTACTATCCAATGCTAGTTTCTTAAGAATATCTATATAAATGCTATTCCTATCAGAAAACTCCTCCATATCCTTCTTATCCATTATGCCGCAGTCCCCTCTCTAACCTCTATATATAATCTTGCTACTCTGCTAGAAACATTAAATGTATTTGAAACTGCTTCAATCTTTCTTTCAATATTTACATCACCACCATTACATTGTTTTTTTAATGATTCCATAAGTTCATTAAATTTATGATCTGGTATTAGTGAGTATCCAGCAAAATAATCTGCTGCCAACTCATTTTCATCTTCAGCTGATTGGTTATCTGTATACTTTGCCGCACTAATATATTCTGATTCATTTTTGCCTTTCTCTAAAAAATAATGACCTAACTCATGTGCAATTATAAATCTCTTAGACTGTATTGAATGCTCATCATGAACAGCAATAAATCTACTTTCTCTTCCTCTTTTTTTATTAACATACATCAAGCCTTTCACTTTCTCTTTACTCAAATCTAAACTATAAACATCAAAACCTAAATCCGTTGCTATTTTAGTTATGTCAACTTGACCATCCTCAGAAACATATCTATCATGCTCTAAAAAATAGCCTAGCTCCAAATTCACTAAGCGTTTTATTAAAATGGCTTTTTCATTACTTAATCGTCCCATCGGGAAATATCCTTTAATCATCATATGATTATTAATGCGTAATTTATGATGATGTTACTAATAAATTAGTCAATAAAATTGAGCTTTTTTTTAGCCCCAATTAATCATGTACAAAATTTATGTTTAAATACATGTACTTAAAATGCATTGATACATGTATTTAAACATAAATTAACTTGATAGTCAAACGATTTAGGCATGTTTAAACAGAAAAACTTTTAATATATTTGATTAATGCTATTTTTTATCACAAACTACATTAAACTTTGATGCAAAAAACACCGAATGGCCTAAAAACTATTCAGTGTTTTCCCTTTTTAATTTTGAGCTGTGTGCTATAGCATTTTTAATAACACACCATGTGCACTAAATGGTATACTAAATCAATAGCCATTCTCCAAAGACTCAATAAAAAGTAAAGAACTCTAGATATTCTCTAAATAAAAGCTTAACACCGAAGTTTCGGTTTGTCAATTAAAATCATGAAGTTTCGTGAATAATATTTTCATATGATAAAAATTTCTCAAGAAAATGTCCAAAATTATAAAGATATTTTTGCCGATAGATTGTTAGAATTTATGGGAGATAAAAATCTAACTGAGTGGTGCAAGGAGAATGGTATTCCTAGTGAAACAGCACGATGCTGGCTAAGAAAAAGTTCACTACCTAGTATAGAATATTTTGCGGCACTTGCAAAAGAGTTTGGAGTATCCATTGATTATTTAGTTGGACTAGAAGATTAAGCACATAGATTTGCAAAAAAATTTATTGTTATATTATTTATAATCCCTAAAGTAATTTTACAGTTTAAATATCGATACAAAAAAATACCGAATAGTTTTTAAGGCTAATCGGTATTTTCCCTTTTTAATTTTGAGCTGTGTGCTATAGCATTTTTAACAGCATGCGCATGTGCACTAAATGGCATACTAAATTAACAGCTATTCTCCAAAGACTCAATAAAAAGTAAAGACCCCTAGGCACTCTCTACCCACTATTTTATTTACGCAATTGCGTATTGTCAAGTAAAATTATGAAGTTTCATAAATAATATAATGTATTATGATAAAAATATCCGAAAATGATACCCAAAGATATAAAGATATTCTTAAAGATAGGGTTATAGAACTTAAGGGTGAAAAAAATATAGCTGAATGGTGCAGAAAGCACGGCATACCCAGAACAACTGCACAATGTTGGATAGAAAAAAGATCTCTCCCCAGCATAGAATATTATGCGGCACTTGCAAAAGAGTTTGGAGTATCCATTGATTATTTAGTTGGTTTAGAGGATTAGATATGATTTATCAAAAATTCTTTTTATCTGCTTGATTGTTGTTGACATTTTATTGTATTTTAATATACAATTATCATTATGCAGAAAATATATATAGTCACAGGTGCTACTGGATTTGTAGGCGGCGTATTGACAAAAAAATTATTAGAAAAAAATGAAACTGTTCATGCTTTTATAAGATGTGAAAAAAAAGCAGCTTTGGTTTTAGGTAAAGATACAAATGCTAAATTATTTATTGGCGATGTAAAAAACTTTGATGACATGGACAAGTTATTTTGTGTGCCTGATGCTGAATATATTGTTATTCATACTGCTGCTGTCGTATTAATACACGGCACAAAAAAAGAGTATGCTGACATGAGAGAAACCAATATACAAGGCGTACAAAATATTATTGATTTATGCCTTAAACATAATGCTAAACTTATTCATATCTCAAGTGTACACGCTATTACTGAACCTCCTAAAAAAGCCTTAACTACAGAAATTAGTGACTTTGATTCTAAAAAAGTACATGGACACTATGCTAAAACTAAAGCAGAGGGCAGCCGCATGGTGCTTGACGCTGTCAAAAACAGAAAGCTAAATGCCGTAATGGTGCACCCCGGCGGGATTGTAGGACCTTATGATTATGGCAATTCTCATTTGACACAAATGGTGACAGATTATCTTGCGGGCAAAATCCCTGCGGCAACAAAGGGCGGATATAATTTTGTAGATGTAAGAGATGTGGCAGACGGGACACTAGCGGCTGAAAAAAGTGAAGCGGGAGAATGCTTTTTATTGACTAATAAATATTATTCAGTTAGAGAAATGCTTGATTTATTGCATGAATTGTCTGGCGGAAAAAAAATCAAAACTACACTGCCTATGTGGGCGGCAAAAATGGGGTTGCCTTTTTTATCTTTAGGCGCTAAAATAAAAAAGAGCCGCCCTTTATATACAAGCTATTCTTTATATACTCTAAACTCAAACTCAAATTATTCTCATGAGAAAGCCTCTAAAGAATTTGGATATACTCCTAGAGAATTAAAAGAATCTTTAAAAGACACACTAGAATTTTTAGAAGAATTAACCCAAAATTAATAATCAACAAAAGCACCCTGGTTTATTTAGGGTGCTTTTGTTGTTGGTTTCAAAGGGTATAGCAAGAATAACACATTATGAAATGCTTTTATTAAAGCTTGATTTTATTGCCAAACTCATCTTCTATCCCCATAAGATAATCTATTGTTACATCAAAAAACAATGCAAGCACCATCAATATTTCATAACTAGGTCTATGTATCCCTATTTCCCATTTGGCAGCATACAAAGCGTCATGTTCAACAATTTTTGCCAAATCCTTTATTAGCATACTTTTTTCTTCCTGTAATAATTCTTTTAGTCTTTGTGGTGAAATAATACTTTCATGGTAATATTATCAAGCGAAATACGCCTTTTGCCTGACAAGGGCGTTATACGCCCATTATAATCTACACATGAAAAAATTAACCATAAATGAATTAACTGACCCGCTTATGAAATAAGTTTTATTAACTTAAGGATAAAAAGTATATTTAATATACTAGTACTCTGTAAAATCTTTTTTTGTTTAATACGGCATCTTTTTGGATAAAAGGATTTTTATCTTAAAAATCTACTCGTATTAAAGTCAAGAAAAAGTAAAGAAAAGATTTTACAGAGTACTAAATGAATTTTTAGAACTTATTAAATCTTTAAAAAGTGATGATGCCGGGGTTATTAATTATGCCGATAAGCTTGATACTATGGTATATTTTGGGCAAGAACAAGCTGATGCACTAGAAAAAAAGTTAGAGTTATCGCTAAAATTGATGAATGAAAAACTTTCTAATCTTCCACCTCAAACGGAATCGTAATACTGCCAAACTCTCCTAGCCCGTTAAACTCATTTGATGTATCCACTGCATTTTCATTGCCTGCCCAGTTTCTTCTTGCTACGCCGCACATAGTATCATACACCATCGCTGCCCGCAAAATCTCGTCCACCCTGTCGCTCCCGTCTAAAACCATCCCAAACCCTCCGTTAATACTCCTGCCAATCCCAGTGCCTCCGCCATTATGCAGCGCCACCAAACTCATACCTCTTGCACAGTTACCCGCAAACACATGTGCCGCCATATCAGCCATTATATTTGAACCATCTTTAATATTAGAAGTCTCTCTAAATGGAGAATCCGTCCCGCCTGTATCATGATGATCACGCCCTAGCATAATTAGTCCAACTTTGCCTTGTCTTACCATATCATTAAATTTTAAAGCAATCTTCATCCTTCCAAATGCATCTTGATACAATATCCTTGCTTTTGATCCTACTACCAATTTATTTTTCTTAGCATCTTTAATCCAATTATAATTATCTCTGTCTTGAAAGCGGCGGTTAGGGTCAATGCATTCCATAGCTGCTTTATCTGTTGCATCTAAATCACTATCTTTTCCGCTTAAAACAACCCATCTAAACGGTCCATAACCATAATCAAAACATACAGGTCCTAAAATGTCTTCTACATAAGACGGAAAAATAAATCCGTCCAGCTCATCTTTGCCATTCTTAGCAATATCTATTGCCCCAGCATCATACACAGACTTTAAAAAAGAATTTCCATAATCAAAAAAATATGTTCCCTTTTTATGCAATGCTTTTATAGCCTCATAATGCTTTAATAAAGTAGCATCCACTCTCTTTTTAAACTCTGCCTTATTGTCCTTAAGCATAGCCGTGCGCTCTTCAAATGTCATTCCCATAGGGCAATAACCACCCTCATATACAGCATGACACGATGTTTGATCAGACAATAAATCTATACTGATATTATTTTCAGCAGCATAAATAAGCAGGTCCACAATGTTTCCATGCAACGCAATAGCTGTTGGTTTTTTTTCTTTTATATGCTTTTGCGCCAAATCAAATGCTTGTTTTGGACTAGCAGTAATTTCTTGCACCCAGCCTTGGCTCTGTCTAGTTTCAATCCTAGACAAATCAACCTCGGCAATTATTGCCACCCCCCCAGCAATGACAGCCGCTTTTCCTTGCGCACCGCTCATACCGCCAAGACCAGAGGAAACAAACAGCATTCCACTCATATCATCACTATTTTTTGTCATTCTTGCCGCATTTATCAGCGTATTATAAGTCCCATGAACAATGCCTTGCGGCCCTATATACATCCAGCCGCCCGCAGTCATTTGCCCATAGTTTGCCACGCCAATAGCACACGCACGATTAAAACTTTCCTGATTATCAAACATCCCTACCATCAAACCATTAGTAATAATCACCCTTGGACTAGCCTTATGCGATAAAAATACCCCCAAAGGATGCCCTGATAAAATCGCCAAAGTTTGATTGTCTTTTAGCTCCTCTAAATATTTTTTAATCAATACATACTGCATCCAGTTTTGACAAACCTGACCCGTTTCACCATATGTAACCAATTCATAAGGATAAAGCGCAATGTCAAAATCAAGATTGTTGTCCATCATCAATTGAAAAGCCTTGCCTTCTAAAGTGTTGCCCTTATATTGGTCAATAGGCAGAGCTTTGATATTTCCCTCTGGTCTAAAGCGATAGCCATAAATGCGCCCCATGGTTTCTAATTCTTCTAAAAACTCAAGGGTAATTTCTTTATGAAATTTAGTAGGGATATAGCGTAATGCATTTTTTAATGCCAACTTTTTGTCAGACTCTGATAGAGTCAATTCACGTTTAGGTGCACGGCGTATACCTTTTATAAATGGTTTTTTATTTGGCAATTGAGTGATTTGGATACTGTTGTTCATGTTGTTTAATTTCCTTTTTTTATTAAAGCTAAGATTCTTAAAGGCTAAAACCCTCAGAATGACAAATTTTAATCATTTAACAATTGTTTCACACATATATCTGAGGACTTTAGCCCATAAAAACCTCAGCAATTAAGATTTAATTTCTTATAGTTTCTTCTCAACCCACAGATCTTCTTTCCCAAATGCTTTCAACACTTCTAATAAAAATCCTCTCTGTTTATCTTTTTTGTTAAACACAATAAAATAATCCATATCAGTTATTGTCATATATAAATAAGTCATGCCCAATGGCTTTTTTTCTACCCGAACACCTTCTATATCTTCTGCACTAATAGCAATAGTGCCACTAATCATTTTTTCAATGTCTGTCTTTTTTGAAAAAAGCTGAATTATGTTTAGCTTGTTTTCTTTCAAAGAAGCATAAATAGGAACCGCCTCTGTTGTTGTATAACCACCAAACAAAAACGTAGTCACAACATTTTTAACAACCTCGCCCACAATCTCTTTTTTTGTTGGAGCACTCATAAAAGCCGAGCGAAACATCACATTTTTCTCATCAACCAACCCAGCCTCAAAAGCTTTATCCAACACCCATTGCTTCACTGATGGTTTCTCTTTTTTTTGCTTATCCTTCATAGTTTTCTCCTTAATTCAACTTGTTTGTTGTTTTATAAAGTTAAGATTCTTAACTTTATTTAATTAACCTTCCCAGCTGCTCTCAACACTTCCCCGCTTCTTACTAGCTCCCTGCTTCTTTCCATAAGCGGAGATAAGTACATATCCTCTTCTACAAACTCAACATCTTTTCTAAGCCTATTATAAACCGCTGCACCGCTCTTTGACAGCTTATCCGCTCCCCTAAACTCAGCCGCCTGTCCTGCACACATCAACTCTATCCCCAGCACCTCTGCTGCATTATTCACAATAACCGCCGCCTTTCTTGCCGCCGTCATGCCCATAGACACATGGTCCTCTTGATTTGCACTGCTTGTTATACTGTCCACGCTAGCAGGGTGAGACAATACTTTATTCTCACTCACCAGTGCCGCCGCCGCATATTGCGGAATCATGAACCCGCTGTTTAACCCGCCATTTTTAACCAAAAATGCATTTAAACCATTAGATAATTGAGGATTGACCAGCCTCTCTGTCCTTCTCTCTGATACATTAGCAATCTCACTCATGGCAATGCTTAAATAATCCGCAGCAATTGCCAAATATTGTCCATGGAAATTCCCGCCTGAAATCACATCACCACTCTTAACAAAAATTAAAGGGTTGTCTGTAACTGCATTCATTTCTCTTTCTACAATGCCCTCTATATAATCCAATGCATCTCTAGATGCCCCATGAATTTGAGGAATACACCGCAAAGTATATGCATCTTGCACTCTGCCGTCATCACTATCGCCAGCCTTTTTAGCTAAGCCGCTTCCATTTAATAACTTTCTTAAATTGCCTGCAACAAGTATTTGACCCAATTGCCCTCTGGCTTTATGCAATCTCTCATCAAACGCATCAACTATCCCGCACAAAGCCTCTATGGTTAAGCATGATACAACATCAGCTGATTTAATCAAAATTTTAGCATCGTACAACGCCAATGCCAAAATACTGCACATAGCCTGTGTGCCGTTTATTAAAGCAAGTCCTTCTTTAGCACCCAACTCAATGGGTGCTAATCCTTCCTTTTCTAAAGCTATCTTAGACTGCATTCTCTTGCCTTTATAAAAAACTTCACCTAATCCTAACAGCGGCAAGCACATGTGTGCTAGCGGAATCAAATCACCGCTGGCACCTAATGACCCTTTTTCAGGAATCACAGGAGTTATGCCTCTATTCAATAGTTCAAGCATCAAATTGACTGTAGCTAAATTTATCCCAGAGTGCCCGATACATAAAGCATTGACACGCAAAATTAGCATGGCTCTTGCCACATCAATGGGCAAAGGATTGCCTATGCCGCAAGCATGTGAGAGTATTAAATTCTTTTGAAGCAATGCAGTATCATCTTTTGAAATAGACACATTTGCAAATTTTCCAAACCCTGTGTTTATTCCGTACACCGCCTTATCGCTATTTATAACATTGTCTACAACTTTTCTTGCAGCTTTTATTTTTAAAACAGCATCCTTTTCTAACTCAAACTTTTCTTTAAAATTTCTAGCCGCCTTTGCTAGTGCAGCAATGTTTAATCCCTGTCCTATAATTAACATTTTATATAGCTCCTCTTATGTTTATTAAAAAAGTCCTTCTATGCTTCCGTCATCGTTTAGAATCATATTATCAGACGCTGGCACTTTAGGCAGCCCAGGCATAAGCATAATATCCCCTGCCACTGCTACTAAAAATCCGCTGCCCGCACGCAATTGCACTCTTCTAACAGTTATGTTAAAACCCTCTGGACGCCCTAAAAGCAATGGATTATCCGAAAAAGAATATTGAGTTTTTGCCATAATAATAGGCAAATTTCCATACCCTAACTCTGCAATCTTTTTCATATCCTGCACTGCTTCATGCTCAAACACTACTTTTGCCGCCCCATAATTCTTTTTGCAAATCTTCTCAATTTTTGCTTCAATACTCTCATCTAGATTATATAAAAATTTAACTTTAGGATTCTTATTTTTTTCTGCTATAGCCACTACTTCATTAGCTAAATCTACTCCGCCTTCCCCGCCTTTTCCGTGCCCTTCTGCTGCAATTGCCTTTACTCCTAGATTAGCACAAGCTGTTTTAATAGCATCCATTTCTTCATCAGTATCTGTAGTAAACTTATTAATAGCCACAACCGCATTCAAACCAAAGTTCTTTGTCACATTCTCAATGTGTTTTTCTAAGTTAGCAATCCCTTTTTTAAGCGCTTCAACATTAGGTTTAGATAAATCTGTTTTTGCCACACCGCCATGCATTTTTAATGCACGCACTGTTGCCACAATCACCACACATGATGGAGCCAAATCTGCTATCCTGCACTTTACATCTAAAAATTTCTCTGCTCCTAAATCTGCACCAAAACCAGCTTCTGTCACCACAAAATCTGCAAAAGTCAATGCCATTTTGGTCGCAATTATACTATTGCAGCCGTGTGCTATGTTTGCAAACGGTCCGCCATGTACAAACGCAGGAGTTCCTTCTAAAGTTTGCACAAGATTAGGCTTGATTGCCTCTTTTAATAAAATTGCCATGGCATTTTCAGCCTTTAAATCTCTAGCAAAAATAGGTCTGCCTTCATAAGTGTATGCCACTAAAATATTGCCCAATCTCGTTTTTAAATCTTTCATATCTGATGCTAGACATAAAATAGCCATTACTTCAGATGCCGCTGTAATATAAAAATTTTCATCCCTTAATCGTCCGTTTGCCTCTTTTCCGTGCCCTACTGTCACCTCTCTTAAAGCCCTGTCATTTAAATCCACACATCTTTTCCACATTACTTTTTTAGGATGAATTTTTAATACATTGCCTTGGTGAATGCTGTTATCAATAAGCGCAGACAAAAGATTATTTGCAGTAGTAATCGCATGAATATCACCAGTAAAATGCAAATTTATCGCCTCCATAGGGATAACTTGGGCATAACCTCCGCCTGCTGCACCGCCTTTGACACCAAAAACTGGACCTAAAGACGGCTCTCTAATAGCAGCCGCCACCTTCTTGCCAATTTTTGCTAAAGCATCTGTTAATCCAATAGTAACTGTCGTTTTTCCTTCACCCGCAGGAGTAGGATTGATAGCCGTCACTAAAATCAGCTTGCCTTTTGGTTTTAAATCTTTATAATTTATTTTAGCTTTATAGCCGCCATAAAAGTCCACACAGTCCTCATGAATACCAATATTTTCTGCAATTTGTGTGATTTTTTTGGGCTTAACTGATTTTGCAATTTGAATGTCCGTTAACATAATTTTTTAATCTCCTTATTGCTTTTTTTATAAAAATGCAATCAAAAACCTTTATACTCAAACAGTGTACAGCAATTAAATTTAGTTGTCAAACTATTTTTTGTTTGCTTTTAATTAAAACTATCTAATATAAAAAGCGCTTGCTCAATATACTCTTTTAAATTACATCATTATATCTAGTCAAACTTTTCATATCAAAACTTTTCATATCAATCCTATTGACAAAATTGAAGTAATGTAGTATAATTATAACAGCAGGAGGAGCTTATTTATGATAAATAAAGCTTTTAATAAAATATTTGTAATGGGAATGGCGTTGGTGATGCTGTTTTCAGTTACATTTTTTGGAGCAAGTAATTGCGAGATATATAATCCGCAGGTTACGGAGTTATTGAGGAAGATTGAAGAGTTGGAGGAGCAGGCAAGACAGCAGGCGGAGAGGATTGCGTTGTATGAGCACAGGGTGAATGCTATTGAGGATTTAAAAGAGTTTGTTAGTGAGAGAGGACAAGAGAATTTCACGCAAGAGAATTGGATATTGATTCAGCAATATCTTATAGAAGGAATTGGCAAGATTAATGCAACGATAGATAAGGATGCGGTGGATGCGGCTGTGGATGAGGTGAAATATTTAATTAGCGGTGTGACTTTTATTGTTAATTCGCATGGTTTATTTGGTGGTATGAGTTTTTGTGATGGGGTTGATTTTTGTCTATATTATGAATTACCTAAGTCAACTTATACGGTCATAAAAGATGTATATCAAATAGAAAAAATTATTTATGAATTTAAAAGCTTTTTATGCAATACGTGGGTTTTTGATAATCTATTAAATTTTTTAAAAGACAATTATTGTGAAAATTTCTTTGATAACAACTATCTTGTTGTAGTGTCTATATTTGGGGGCATACATGGAATATGTTACAGCCTTACCAACATGACTTTAGACGGAAAAATTAATATTAGTCGCTTTCATCATATAAGTGATATGATTTGGCATTCAAACATGTATAACTTCATAATTGAGGTGCCTAGATTTTTTAGTTCAGAAACATTTGAAATAAACATATATAATTCATCAAGTTATGATTGTCCTGTCTGTGGACAGTAAATAAGAAACACAAAAGATGTTAATATCCGCTCAACTAATCGTGATGGGAAATATAATACAACTTTTTTCTCACTTGCTTAATACAATCTGAAAAAAGGAATATCCATTATTGGTATTCCTTTTTATATAGCCAATCATTTTTATAAATTTATCCTTTGACTTATTGCTCTTGATAATGTAACCTCATCAGCATACTCAATATCGCTTCCCATAGATATCCCCGTTGCAAGACGAGTAACTTTTATGTCAAACGGCTTGATTAGCTTTGCTAAGTATAGTGCTGTGGCGTCACCTTCTATGTCAGGATTAAGTGCTACTATTATCTCTTTTGTACTATCCACAACTCTTCTTAACAATTCTTTAATTCTTATATCCTCTATACCTCTCCCCTCTAAAGGCGATAAACATCCGCCTAATATATGATACACTCCTCTAAACCCCGCTTTCTCTAACACAGCAACATCTTTTGGGTATGCCGCCACACAAATCACTTCATGCCCTCGGCTTTTGCAAATACTGCACTCATCATCTTCCGCCAGCGCAAAACATGTTTTGCACAAACGCACCTTGTCTTTGACTTCAATGATTTTTTCACAAAAATCCAATGCAAAATGCTTATCATTTTCTATTATAAAATAAGCGTATCTTGCCGCTGTCTTTTTTCCCACCCCAGGAAGCAATGAGAATTTATGAATTAATTTTTCTATTGAATCAGGATATCTCATATAAGTATAAAATATAAAGTAAAGAATAAAGTATTATAGAATTAATTTTATTTATCTTTGCACTTTATACTTAAAATAATCCCCCCATACCTTGCGGCATAATCTCTTTTTCTAATTCTTCAGCATCCTCAAATGCTGTATTATATGCTGCCACAATTAAATCTTCTAGCATTTCAAGGTCATCAAGATCTACAGCCCCAGGCTTGATTTTGACTTTTAACAGTCTCTTTTTGCCGTTTAGCACAACACTAACAAGACCGCCTGCCCCTTCTGCTTCAATCTCAGTTTCTTCAAGTTCTTCTTGTGCTTTTTTCATATCCTCTTGAAGCTTTTGTGCCTGCTTCATCATTGCCTGCATATTCATGTTGCCACCGCCTTTAAACATAATATTATGTTCTCCTTCCTTACTTTTTTTAAAAATAAGCAAAATTTTTATCCAAAAAGCAATTTTGCTTTTTGTAAACAAGGGTATACTACACTTTATTTTTGAACTTTTACTTTTTTATCTCAATCTAATTGATATTCCTAAAAAGATGACAACTCTAGATATAAAGTTAGGTGTCTAGTAATCCCTTGCCGAGTGACAAAAATACCATGCGTTATTGAATATCCAAAAGGATATTCAATGTTATAAGGTAATGGACTACCCGTAATTATGATAGAGTCATCATTAATTGCAATAATAGCAATCACTCTAGCCTCACCAGCCACGCCTATATAAATTGTTGTGCTGTTTAATATAATATCACCTGTCGCAGTGCCCCATACAAAAACCGTTTGTGATAAATTTTCATCATTTATCATAACAGATTGAGTAGAAAAATAAAGTGTAGGCACTTCAATACTTTCATCTTGACCGCACCCCGAAAAAAACAACATAGGCACCATAAGTGTAAAAACAAAAACTACACTAACTATCAATTTTTTCATGCAATACTCCTTTGTCTTATTTTTGCACTTTTACTTTTTTCTCACCAAATGTATCATAAAACCCGCTTATCTCTTTTTCTAAATCAATATCACCACTGTCCTTTTCTATGATAATTTTGTACTCTAAGTTCTCATTTAATAATGCTCTTTTTAAAATTTCAAGCATCTGCTCACCGCAAAATGCCAAATAATCTGCCCTTGATGCATAAATTGTTAAGACATTTTTATCAATTTTAAGTGCACTGACATCATGCCTGCCTATAACCTGAAAAATTGAAGGAGCAGCGTTTTTTCTAAAAAAAGTCAGTATTTTGCCCCATAGTTTTTGCGGAGTCAAATTGACAGGTGGTGATTGATGATTAATGGGTGGTTTAGCAAAAACTTCAGCAGGAGCGTCAACTAAACGCCCACCCAACATCGTATCACTCGTATTCAGACTTTTAGTGGATATCTCCATATTTTTCTGCCTTTCATCCACTAAAACATTATTTAAAACAACATTAGTTGTGAACTGCTTCTCTAGCCTTAATATCCTCTCATCAAGCGCATTTAAATCCAGTGCATACAGCTTTATTGCCCTAATTATAGCCGCCTCTAATGCAATCTTAGGGCTAACAGCATACTTTATGCTGTTTTCTAATTCACTAAATAAAACTACAAGCGCAGCCAGTCCTTCTATAGAAAACTCTTCTGCCTTTTTAAGCAGCCTCTCTTTTGTCTCATCATTAACCTGCAGCACATCTTTAGCAGTTTTTGCCACCATCAAATCTCTGGACAAATGCATTAATTCTCTTGCTATTGCACCTGCACTTTTTCCATCTTCTATCAATTTATTAGCTAACTCAATAGACTTATTAAAGTCTTTATTGTTGATATATTCTAATAAATCCATACTTGCCGTCAAACTATTGCCCAAAATGCCGCTGATATCTTTAAACATCAGTTTGCCGCTTGACAGTCCCATCGCCATATCAGCAATTGATAAGGCATCTCTGACGCTTCCTTCTGCAGCAGCAGCAATGCTTAATACTGCCTCATCTTCAAACTCTTTTTTTTCTGCCTTGTATATTCCCTTAATTAATGAAGCAATCTCCTGCATATTAACCAGTCTAAAATCAAATTTTAAACATCTTGATAAAATAGTAGCAGGCAGTTTATGAGGCTCTGTAGTCGCTAAAATCAGCACAGCAGACTCAGGCGGCTCTTCTAATGTTTTTAACAAAGCATTGAAAGCAGCCCCGCTAAGTGAATGAACCTCATCAATTATATAAACTTTGTATTTGCCATGAATAGGCGGATATTTGATTTTTTCTCTTAAGTCCCTAGCATCATCCACACCATTGTTTGACGCAGCGTCAATTTCAATTATATCTAAATTATTTTCAAATTTACTTGCACTGCAGGGACCGCACTTATCGCACGGAGCATTCTTCTTATCCTCACAATTTATCGCCCTTGAAAAAATTCTGGCAAGAGTAGTTTTGCCTGTCCCTCTAGCCCCAGAAAACAAATAAGCATGAGAAACCCTGCCCCCTTGAATTTGATTAATAAGAGTGCTTGTGATGTGGTTTTGCCCTATGACCGCACTAAATGTTTTAGGACGGTATTTTCTGTATAAAGTTGTTTGCATAAATTTTTTATTGATATTGAAACATAAGCGCCTAATATATGATACACAATATTAATGGCATCTTACAATTAAAATAATAACCCACCCCAATTAGACAAGTAACTTACTAAAAAGCTTAACCCAATTCCCAATGCAACTGCACCAGTGAATACAATTATATCAGCTAGTTTTAACTTAAAAGACCTTTTATACACCACATACAACAATCCTCCTGCAACAATAATTATAGAAAACAAAATAAGTCTAAATGGTATACTATCAAGCCCTGATACTAAAAAAGCAGATATAATTGTCAAAGGTAACAGCACTATATAGCCAAACTTAGAGTTAGAAATCATTTCAGCATTCTCAGATTTTTCTCTTGGTAACAATAAAATCAATCCCACCCAAGATGCTGCCCCAACAAGCCCCCAAAAAAGATACATAACCCATAGATTTTCTGGACTAAAAAAATTTGACCCAACAACAATATTTTCTTGTCTACTAATTAAAAGTGCTATAGGACTATAAACAAACCACCTATTAGGGGCAAGCGGTGAGGTATCTCCCCATCTGCCAAATATAGTGCCTCCAACACGAGTAGCAACTATATTATTAATGCTAACCATTAATAATGCAAGCACAGTAGAATAAATGATTACAAAAATCACTCCGTCCAGCACTCTATTTGCTCTAGAAAATACAAATGCATTAAATCCGAAAATCCCAAATCCAATTGGTAGAGATAAAAAATATGCAACTACAAATCCGCTAAAAACAAACCCATTCGGCATAGCCGCTGTTATGATAACCATGCTCCAAAAAGAAACAGTATAAGCAATAAAAACAGCAATTAACCCAATTATAGCTTTGACTAGATATATTTTGCACCTTTTGATACTCATAGAATATAAGCTGTCAATTTGTCTAGAATTCATTTTGAAACTAAACACAACCATAGGCACGACAAAGCACATTATTGCAAACAAGATAATAGGCACAGACAATCTGCTAGGCGGAATGGTATAAATCATCTCCCCAGTCCAGTCATTAAACCAACTTCTAGGTGCAAAATTAGCAGTAGCAGTAAAAATTACTGTAATAACAGTTGCCATCACAAGCAACACTAAAACGGGTATTAAACTTTTTTTAAATTCATAAGAAAAATATTTCTTCATCATACACATTGCCCTCCTGCAGATAAATGAAATAATTCCTCAAAATCAATATTCATTTGGTCAACTATTAACGGCTTTAAAAGAGTAATTTTTTCTAAAATCTCTTCTTTGCTACCTACACATGCAATCCTAATAATACGACCGCTAGTTTCAAACGACTGCACCAAAAAACCTAATTCTTCACGAGTAATTTCTCTGTCAAAAGCTATGTTAAACTTTAAATAATTATCATACTGATTTTTTGTGCTCCCCGTTCTTGCCACTCTCTTGCCGTCAAGCAAAGCATAACTATCACAAATTTCTTCTAATTCTCTTAAAGAGTGACTGGCGATTACAACAGTAGTCCCTAACACCCTTAAAGTATTCAATCCCTCTTTAAATACTAGTCTAGCCATTGGGTCTAACCCATCAAAAACTTCATCCAGCAATAAGTACTTTGGTCTAGACGCAAAAGCAATTGCAACAAATAATCGCCTTTTCATGCCTTTAGAAAAATTCTTAAGCGGAGTATTTATATCCAGTCCAAATAAATCAATATATTTATAAAAAATACTATCGTCAAAATCATAAAAGGCTTTATATAGCTGAGTCACACTTTTACCGCTAGCTATCGGAGAAAAAAATGGCTCATCAGGCAAAAATAAACACTCTGATTTCTTTTTCTCATTCTCATAAATGTTTTCACCATCAAACAAAACCTCCCCCGCATCTGCTTTCATTACTCCTGCCATAAGCCTAAGCAAAGTAGACTTTCCCGCCCCGTTTATACCGACTATTCCAAACATACTTCCCTTTTCAATTTTAAAATTCATTTGATCAAGAGCAACAAATTTTTCATAGCTTTTACTTAAATTTTTTATTTCTATCATGCTTTGCTTCTCCTTATTTCTTCTTAAATCTTATTTAAAACACCCAATCTCCATTTTTGAATATTTCCATTTCAGTGCCGTCATATCTAATGCCGACTACGCTTAAATCGCTGGTTCCAATCATAAAGTCCACATGCTCTATAGAATCATTGATTCCCATCTCTTTTAATTCTTCTTTAGTATATTTTGTGCCGTCTTTAATGCATGCACTAAACCCACGACCAATAGCCAAGTGGCATGACGCATTTTCATCAAACAATGTATTATAAAACAGTGTTTTTAAATTTTGAATAGGAGAATTAAAACCGACAAGCGCCACCTCACCTAAATAATGTGACCCCTCATCTGTTTCAATGATTCCTTTTAAAGTCTCATACCCTTCTTTAGCACCAAAATCAACACATCTGCCGTCTTTAAACTCCATCCAAAAATCTTTGATAATTGCCCCACGCCTGACAAGCGGCAGCGATGCAACAACTTTTCCGTTTGTTGTCCTATAATCAGGAGAAGCAAAAACTTCCTCAGTAGGCAAGTTTGCAGTGAATGCCCTTCCATGATGAGATTTTTCTGCAGCACCAGTGAATTCATAGTTTTGAGGCAAATCCATAGTGATATCTGTACCCAAAGAATTTTTTAAGCGCAGCGATTTTAAGTTTGCTTCAGTTAAAATATGCGACCTTTTTGCAATTGCCTCCACATGAGTTTTCCAGGCTGCAATTGGGTCTTTAGTATCTAGACGCACAGTTTTATGGATATATTCCCATAATTTTGCAACCGCTTTTTCACCCTTTAGTTTAGGGAAGATTTTTTCTGCCCACTCTACATTTGGATAAGCTGCCAAGCACCATCTAATCTTATTAGAACCTGTTGCCTCACGCAGTTTTTTCATTGCGTTTGATGTTGCTATTGCTGCTTTTTTGATTTTTTGCGGATCGACATCACTTAATAAATCAGGGCGCTCTGACAAAATATTTAATAGAGGAGCTTTGTTGTCCACTACCCAATCTCTTGATGCTACCACCCAGTCAGGAATATCAGTCAATGTCTCATCATCTTGATATTGATAAGACATTTTGCCAATTTCAGCATGCGACCAAAAGATAGTCACTTTTTTAGCGCCGGCTTTATATGCCTGCCTTACTACTTCTTCAACTAAATCAGCCGCTTCTATATCAGCGCCTATTGCCAAAGCCTCACCGTTTTCTAAGTTTATGCCTTGTTTAATTATTAACTCAGCATAAGAAACCAATTTTTTATCCATTTTACTTTTATCTCCTTGTTGCTTTTTGTAAAAAGCAACCAAAAATTTTTAATCTTTCAATCCTAATATTAATTAGACCTGTTCAATAACCTGCATGGTCAGATAAAGCATGGATTTTTTTTAAAGCAAAATTTTATTGTTTTTGCAGCTAATACTAGAAGTATTAACAAAAAAAAGAATAAAATTTTTGAATAAAAAAAGCTGTTTTAGATGTGTCATGCAGGTTATTGAACAGATCTAGTTATTAAATAATCTGCCGCACTCTAAACTCTGCACCTAGCTCTTTAGCAATCTTTTCACACTCTTTTTTCTCTTCCTCACTTAAGATATCAACCACTGTCAATATCGTCTTAATCCCAAACTCTATACAATCTTTAACAAATTGTATCATAGCCTCATAAGCGTTGTCAAATATAGACTTAACCAATTCATCATATCTTTTTTTATTAGGAGCATTTAGTGATACAGATACAGCATCAATTAAGCCTTTTATCAATGGCACAATATTTTTAGAGTTTATCAAATCACCATGCCCGTTTGTATCTATTCTAATAGGGATATTAAGTGCTTTCAAAGCTTTAGCAATCTCTATTATGCTCTCTATCCTATAAGTCGGCTCGCCAAATCCACAAAAAACAATCTCTTTGATATTAGATAGTTTTGCATGCGTTTTGACCTCATTTATAACTTGGCTTATATTAGGTTCATTATCAAGCCACAACTTATGCCCAAAAATATCGCCATTGTTTCTAACACAAAAACTACACTGGCAATTGCATTTATTGGTCAAATTAATATAAAGGTTTTCACCTATTTTGTATGTGTAAATATTGCTCATATTTTAAATAATTTTTGCGCATTATGAGTTGTAATTTCTTCTATCTTCTCAAACTCCATTCTTAATACATTTGCAATTTTCTCTATCACAAATCGCACATTTTTAGGCTGATTGATTTTCCCTCTAAAAGGCTCTGGCGATAAATAAGGGCAATCCGTTTCAACAAGCAATTTATCTAATGGAATTGATTTTATAATCTCATCATATTTAGCGTTTTTAAAAGTAACCGCCCCGCCAAAAGATATATAAAAACCTAAATCTGTATAAAATTTGGCAGTTTCACTTGAACCAGAAAAACAATGCATGACAGCTCCATTTTTTATTTTGTGCTTATGCATATTTATTATGTTTTGCATGTCTAAATAAGCATCTCTTAAATGGAAAATGATAGGTAAATTTGTTTGACTGATTAAATCAAGTTGTTTAATAAGCACCTCATTTTGCATGCCCTTCTCTACAAATTTATGATAATAATCTAAACCTATTTCACCAAAAGCCACTACTTTCTTGTTTTTAGATAATTCAAAAATTTGATTTAAAACATCATCGCTTGCTTTGTCGGCGTCATTTGGATGAATTCCTACACTTGCAAAAACATTTCTATATTCATTAGCTAAGTTAACTGCATTTATACTAGATTCTAGATCAAAGCTGGCACAAATTATTTTTTTTAAACCATTTACAGCCATATTAGCAATAATTTGACCTGCATCAAGCCTGTTATCCGCTAAATGCGCATGTGTATCTATCATAAGTATCCTTTATAAATGATGTGATTTTTATAGAAAACATAAACCACTTAATTTTGTCACGCTAATTAACAAATGTCAAGGTCATGACAATTTATTGGACGGGACGCATGATGTGAGACTTGTTTTTTAAAGAAGAGATGCTATAGCAATGACAAAAAATAAAATTATTCACTAATTTCAAACACTACTCCGCTTAAAACTTAAAATTATGTCATCCTGCAAAGACTCTATTCCTTAAGCTTCTCCCCTGCCATTAATCTAATTTTTGTCATGCTATAAGCATCTCTTTTTTTATATTCTGCTTGTTCCACTATGATTTAATCCTCTTATAAAGATCTCATCATTATTCCTTTATGCTATGCAATATATATCTCTCTTTGACATAAACATATTTAAGAATCTTATTATTATAATAACTTCTTTAGTTCTTCCAAAGTATTCTCAAATTCATTCATAGCCACTTCATAGCTATCCGTCTTAGCTAAATCCACTCCCGTATCTTTTAATATTTCATAAGCAGGCTTATGTCCGCCCGCCTTTAAAAATTTATCCTTGTATACATCAACAAACTCTGGCTCTTCTAAAATTCTTTTAGCAATATTAACCGCTGCAGTCAAGCCAGTCGCATATTTATATACATAAAAAGAAGTATAAAAATGAGGAATCCTAGCCCACTCATACTTAATCTCATCATTATGACGCACCGCTGTGCCATAATATTTTTTGTTCAATTTCAAATAAGTGTCACTCAAGTTGCCTACTGTAAGCGGCTCACCCGCTTTATCCATGTCATGCGTCATCATTTCAAATTCCGCAAACATACTTTGTCTAAACAGCGTAGCCCTAAACATATCAAGATAGTAATTTAATAAATATGCCTTTTCTGATTTATTTTTTGCACCTTTAATCATGTGTTTTAATAATAATACTTCATTAACTGTGCTTGCTACTTCCGCAACAAATATTTTATAATTCTCTTTTGCAAAGGGTTGAGTTTGTGCCGAATAATAGCTATGCATAGCATGACCCAGCTCATGAGATAAAGTAAACACATCATTAAGCGTTTTAGAATAATTCAACATTATATAAGGATGTACTCCATACACCCCAAATGCATATGCCCCACCTCTTTTGCCCTTTGTTTCATGAACATCAATCCACCTGTCGTCCCTTGCCATATTCAACAAATCTTGATACTCTTTACCTAACGGTATTAAGCCCTTTTTGCATAATTCATAAGCATCATCATACTCTAATTCTACATTCATTCCTTCTACAATAGGCACAAGCATATCATACATCCACAAGTTTTGAACGCCTAACACTTTTTTTCTTAAAGCCATATAATCATGCATAACAGGCAATGCCTTTTTAACAGCCTTTAAGAGATTATTGTACACATCTTTTGGTATATCCTCTCCATGAAGAGCTTGTTCTAATGCACTATTAAAACCTCTTGCAGTTGCATAAAAATTGTCCGTTTTAACAGAACCGCCATAAAGTGAAGCAAAAGTATTAATCAATGATTTATACGCACCATACAATCCTTCAAATACCAATTTTCTTGTCGGCTGATCGCCAGTAGTCATATAATATGAATATTTACCAAAAGTAAGCTTTTCTTTTTCGTCACCGATTTTTAAAACAGGCAATGGCAAATCAACATTGTTAAGCATGCCAAAAGTATTGCTTGTGCCACGCAAAGCAACGCTTGCTTGAGAAAGAATTTTTTCTTCTTTTTCAGATAAAATATGTTTTTTTGTGCGCAAAATTTCTTTTAAATCATAATCATAATCGCTAAAATCAGAATCTTTAATTAAGTTGTTTAAATAATTTTCATCTAAAGACGCTATCTCAGAATTTATATAAGAGCTTTCTGCACTAAAGCCAGCATACAATGATGTGATTCTGTCCATCATCGAAACATAAGTATCAACACTAGAATCTTGGTCTTTTTTCATGTGAGCATAAGCATACAGTTTGATTATCATTTTGCCCATTTTATCGCAAAATTTAAACGCCTCTAAAAGCATTGATTTAGAATCAAGTTTGCCTTTAAAATCGCCAATCTTTTTGTACTCCGACTTAACACAGTTAAACTCTGTTTCCCATACTTCATCCGTTTTAAAAATATGCTCTAACGCCCATCTGTGTTTTTCATCAATCTGATCTCTTGTCATTTTATTTTAACTCCTTAAAATTTTATTCCCAGTCATTGTATCACATAAAAATTCAAAACGCAAGCATTTTATTTTATAAAATATAGTTAAACAAAAAAAGAGAGCCGTTTTAATCCTGCCCTCTTTTCTGTATTTGTATTAGCTGACTTTAATAATCTTTTAACCCCACTAAATAATCTATTGAGCAGTCAAAATATTGCGCCAACTTAAAAAGAAACTCTATACTAGGTGAGTATTTTTTATTAATCCAGCCATTAATGGTTTTCTCCTGAATACAAACACATTTACTAAAGGCTAAAATACTTTTACCTTCCATTAGCGCCCTAAGATTAAGAGCAAATTTTTCTCTATTATACTCAATATATTTAGTCATATAAATATTATTCGCAATTTTCAGCGAAAATGGAAAATGCTTGACTTCGGAAATATTTACGAATATAATAATACCATATATATGTGTGTGCTGTTAAAACAAGGAATTATCGAGTATGCATTAAGCTAGCAAGGCATCGCAGATACGCAGCTTTTAACAGCAAAACACTACGCAAACCGATTGTGTGGTGTTTTTATGATATTAAATTGCTTCTTAATAATCTTTTAACTCAACTAAATAATCTACTGAACAATCAAAATGTTTTGCTAAACGAAAAAGATGCTCTACACTTGGACTGGTAGTTTTTATTATCCATGAGTTTATTGTTGTTTGCGGTATCCCAACAATTTTGCTAAAAGACAAAATACTTTTATCGCCAATTAGCTCCTTAAGTGTAAGAGAAAATCTCTCTCTGCTAAATTCTTCATTAATTTTCATATAATTATTATTAACAAAACTCGGTTAAAATGCTTAACTTAACCGAATACAGTTAATATAATAGTTACATCATATGTATGCTGTTAAAACAAGGAACTATTATAGATATTAAATATGCTAGCAAATATCTAAATACGCAGCTTTTAACAGCAAAACACCACGCAAGCCGATTGTGTGGTGTTTTTTAAAGAAGCAACCTTTGCTAAGGATGACAAAATAAATAAATTGCTAACTAAATGCAAAAACTACTCCGCCTCAATCTAAATTAATGTCATTTTGTAAAAACTGTTAATCCAGTTTTTGTCATGCTGTAAGCATCTCTTCTTTATTCTTCCGCTTTACAATATATAATCCTTTTAATTAAGTGATGCTTTTTATAAAAAAGATTCCTTGCAAAGAGTCTAACCTTCAAAAAAAAGAGAGGCATTTGGACTGCACTCTCTTTTTTTGAATTTATAATTATTAATTGTTAATTTGCCTAAAAGATTAAAAGTTTTTTGCACACTTTTTTTTACAAAAAAATATGTTATTTCTTACCTCTTTCACCCATTACTTTTTCAGCAATAAACTTAGGCACTTCTGCATAATGACAAAATTCCATTGCAAAGTTACCACGCCCTTGCGTCCTTGACCTAAGGTCAGTTGCATAACCAAACATTTCAGACAAAGGAATCTCTGCTCTAATTACTTTCAAGCCGCCGACATCATCAGTACCCATAAGATTACCTCTTCTGCCGCCTGTTATATTGCCTTGAACATTACCTAAATAGTCATCAGGCAAAGTTACCTCAACTTTCATAATAGGCTCTAAAAGCACCGCCCCGCCCTTTGCCATACCGTCTTTAAACGCCATAGATCCTGCAATTTGGAAAGCCATTTCTGACGAGTCTACATCATGATATGATCCGTCATAAACAGTGACTTTAAAGTCAACACACTCATATCCAGCAATAATACCGCTGTTTTTTGCGTCTTTAATACCTTTATCAACCGCAGGCACATATTCTTTAGGGATAGAACCGCCCACAGTTTTGTCTTCAAAGATATAACCAGAACCAGGCTCAAGCGGCTCCATTTTGATTTTACAATGACCGTATTGCCCTTTGCCGCCTGATTGTTTAATATACTTGCCCTCTACATCAACAGCACGTGTAATAGTCTCACGATATGATACTTGAGGTTTGCCGACATTAGCTTCAACTTTAAACTCACGTTTCATTCTGTCAACAATGATTTCTAAGTGCAGCTCTCCCATACCAGCAATGATAGTTTGCCCTGTTTCTTGGTCGGTATAAGTTTTGAAAGTAGGGTCTTCTTCAGCTAGTTTTCTTAAAGCTTCGCCCATTTTTTCTTGGTCTTGTTTGGTCTTTGGCTCAATAGCAACACGGATAACAGGATCAGGGAAATCCATAGACTCTAATACAACAGGATGCTTTTCATCACAAAGAGTATCCCCCGTAGTAGTATCTTTTAATCCCTTAAACGCAACAATATCGCCCGCACAAATGTCCCCTGTTGGCTTTCTGTCGTTTGCGTGCATTACTAAAATACCTGAAACTCTTTCTTTTTTGCCTTTTGTTGAGTTTAATACAGTCGCACCCTCTGCCATTTTTCCGCTATAACATCTAAAGAACGTAATCTTGCCAACAAATGGGTCAGTCATTACTTTGAAAGCTAACCCTGCAAACGGCTCATCATCGCATGCTTTTCTTTCAATCTCTTTTTCACCCTTTATATCAGTACCTTTGATAGCAGCAATGTCAAGCGGAGATGGCAGATAATCAACAATAGCATCAATAAGCTTTTGAACGCCTTTATTTTTAAACGATGATCCACAAACAACAGGATTAATTTTCATATTGATTGTTAGTTTTCTGATGCCTGCTTTAATTTCTTCAACAGTAAAATCTGCACCCTCATTTTCAAAGAAACGCTCCATCAAAGCATCATCACTTTCAGCAACTGTTTCTAATAATTTTGCTCTATGCTCTTTAGCAAGCACTTTCATATCATCAGGAATATCAATAATCTTAGACTCTTTACCGATGTCATCAAGATAGATTTCACCTGTCATTAATACTAAATCTACCACACCTTGAAAGCCCATTTCTTTTCCGATAGGCAGTTGAATAGGCACAGGATTTGCGCTTAGTCTTTCACGCATCATTTTCATTACATTGAAAAAGTCCGCTCCGTCTCTATCCATTTTATTGACATACGCCATTCTAGGGACATTATGCTTGTTGCCTTGACGCCAAACAGTTTCAGACTGAGGCTGAACGCCGCCCCTAGCACAAAAAACCGCCACCGCTCCGTCTAAAACTTTTAATGAACGCTCTACCTCAACAGTAAAGTCCACGTGACCAGGGGTGTCGATAATATTAATTCTTTTATAAGGTTCTTTAGAGTTAGCCGATCTGTCTATTCTCCATTGAGTAGTTGTCGCAGCAGAAGTGATTGTGATACCTCTTTCTTGCTCTTGCTCCATCCAGTCCATGGTTGCTCCGCCCTCATGAACCTCACCTATTTTATGTGTTTTTCCTGAATAGAATAATATCCTTTCAGTAGTAGTTGTTTTGCCCGCATCTATATGCGCCATAATACCGATGTTTCGGTATAATTCAAGTGGTACTTGTCTTGGCATGTTTTTAGTTTCTCCATGTTAAAAGTTTTTGGTTCTGCCTTTTTTCACTAGACTTGTTCAATAAATAAAAGTGATGGACAGCAAGCGTATTTTTTAGAGCAAAATTCCATTATTTTTGCAGACAATACTAGCAATAAAGGAATGAAATTTTATTCAAACAAAAAACACCGCTAAATATTCCCTCTTTATAATTTTGCAGCAAGTCTAAACAAAAGCAGATTACCATCTATAATGTGCAAATGCTTTATTAGCCTCTGCCATTCTGTGCATTTCTTCTTTTCTTTTTATACTTGCTCCGCTGTTATTATAAGCATCTAATAATTCACCTGCAAGTTTTTCTTTCATAGTTTTTTCAGGGCGCTTTCTTGCAAAACTTACTAGCCATCTAATTGCTAGTGTTTGGCGTCTTACACCTCTGATCTCCATAGGAACTTGATAAGTTGCTCCGCCCACACGCCTTGCTTTAACCTCTAAAACAGGCATAGTATTATTTAAAGCTTTATTGAAAATATCAATAGGCTCTAATGATAATTTTTCTTTCATTAAGGCAAAGGCGTCATACACAATTCCTTGTGCAATACCTTTTTTGCCGTCTTGCATAACTTGATTAACTAATTTAGTTATGACTTTTGAATTATATATAGGGTCAGGCAAAACATCTCGCTTTGGCACCCCGCTGCGTCTTGGCATTTTTTGTGTCTCCTTGATAATAGTTTGTTTTTTCTAAGGACAAATTTTTGCAGAAAGAAATTTTTAAGCCAAATTGCAAAAATTTCATCCTAAAGCAAATAAAGAGTGTATTTCTACTTAGCTCGTTTAGCTCCGTATTTGCTTCTTGCTTGCTTTCTTTTTGCAACGCCTGCAGTATCAAGGGTTCCGCGAATTATATGGTATCTTACACCCGGTAAATCCTTCACCCTGCCGCCACGAATTAATACAACGCTGTGCTCTTGCAAATTGTGTCCGATTCCCGGAATATAAACAGTTCCTTCCATTTTATTGACTAGGCGTACCCTAGCAATTTTTCTTAAAGCTGAGTTTGGCTTTTTTGGTGTCGTAGTTGTCACCGACAAGCAAACTCCACGCTTTTGCGGATTGTTTTCTAAAAGCGGGCTGTTTGATTTAACAACAATCTTTTTTCTTCCGCTTCTAATTAACTGGTTAATAGTTGGCATGTTACTCTACCTCCTTATTTTAGTAGTTTTTACCCATGTTTTAAATGCAGCAAATGCTTTTTTAGCTCAGCATTATAAAATTTAAAATTACAGGAACAGTCATTATATAATAAATATTTAATGCTTGTCAAATGTTTTTTTATAACATAGAAAGAAATTATTTTGCAAATTGAATAAACTAACTTGAAAAACTGTCAAAAATATTTTTTATGCCGTCTTTTTAAAGAAGCAACCTTTGCTAAGGATGACAAAATAAATAAATTGCTAACTAAATGCAAAAACTACTCCGTTTCAATCTAAATTAATGTCATTTTGTAAAAATCTCTTCTTTAAACTTTCTTCCCCAAGCCCTGTTAATCCAGTTTTTGTCATGCTTATAAGCCCGTCCTATAAGAGACTTCACTTTAATCTATCAATATTTCACCGTCCATGTCACTAGGCACATCCAACCCTATTAGATTTAAAAAAGTAGGCGCAATGTCTGCTAATTTTCCGTCTTTTAATTTGCTCTTTTTAAATTTATCACCTGCCAATATCAGCGGCACTTTATTTATTGTGTGCGCAGTCATTTTTTGCCCGCCCTCATCTATCATACACTCTGCATTTCCATGGTCACTTGTCACCAAACAAAAACCCCCTTCATCTGCCAAACTTTCTACTAATCCCTCAAGTACCATGTCCACCTCCTCTACCGCCTCTTTTGCCGCTCCGCTATCTCCAGTATGCCCCACCATATCACAATTAGCAAAATTCACAATTAAGACATCCACTTTGCCAATTTGCTGAACTGCTTTATTTGCAACTTCAAAAGCACTCATCTTGGGCATTAAATCATATGTTGCAACTTTAGGAGAATCAACCAGTACTCGCACTTCATTCTCATTAGGCGCTTCTATACCTCCGTCAAAAAAGAAAGTAACATGCGCATATTTTTCTGTCTCTGCTACTCTTGCTTGACTTAAACCTTGCTTAGCTAACCAAGCTCCCAAAGTATTTTCTATATTTTTAGGCGGAAAAGCAACAAAAATATTTTTCCAGTTATTAAAATTAACATCATATTGCGTCATGCATACATAATGCGGCATCTTAAAACTGCTTTTTCTATCAAAGTTATTAAAGTTTTCAAAAGCAGCCGCACTTGTTATTTGCCTTGCTCTATCCGCTCTAAAATTGAAAAAAATTACACTGTCCTGTTTTTTCACTCCTTGATAATCCCCAATTATGCACGGCTCTATAAACTCATCGTATATACCATTTTGATAAGAATTTTCAATTGCTTTAACAGCACAATCAAATTTTGCTCCCTCCCCCTCAAAAACAGCATTATATCCTTTTTGCACTCTATCCCATCTATTATCTCTATCCATAATATTGTATCTTCCGCAAACTGTAACAATTTTTCCTAACCCTTGTTTTTTCAACTCATCTTCAATTTGACTAATATATCTTTTTGCTGATTGCGGCGAAGTATCTCTGCCGTCAGTAATGCAATGCATATAAAGATTTTTAATCTTATAATCGTTTGCCATTTTGATTAAGGCATATAGATGATTAAGTGAAGAATGTACTCCGCCGTCTGAACAAAGTCCGATCAAATGCAAGGCTTTATCTTTAGCATTTATCATAGCATTTTTAAATACATCATTTTTAAAAAACTCACTAGTCTTTATTTGATTATCTATCATAGTAATATCCTGATAAATTATGCGCCCTGCTCCTATATTTAAATGCCCCACTTCACTATTGCCCATTTGTCCGTTAGGCAAACCCACACTTAAACCCGACGCATTTAATTTTGAATTAGGATACTCTTTAAATAATTTATCTAAATATGGAGTATGAGCTTTTTTAATAGCATTGCCGTTTATATTATCTGATAGACCATATCCATCTAAGATTATTATTGCATTTGTTTTTTTATTCATTTTATTTTACCTCCGCCTAAACACCTATCACCCAAATAAAGCACAGCATATTGTCCTGGTGTAACAGCTCTTTGTTTTGTATCAAATTCTATCTTGATATCATTTTTAGTTTTAATAACCTTGATTTTTTGCAGTTCCTGCCTATGTCTAAACCTTGCATCACATTCAAAAATATCTTGTTCAATCTCTTGTCCAATCCAATTAAACCCTTCTAAGCTGCAAGATTCACTTAATAGCTCCTGCCCTTCTCCGCAAGACAGCACCAGAACATTCTCTTTTAAATTCTTTTCTACCACAAACCATCTATTGCCCTCTTCTCCCTTTATCCCGCCAATACCAAGCCCCTTTCTTTGCCCTAAAGTATAATACATTAAACCATGATGCCGTCCTAAAAATTTACCGCTAGTGTCCCTAATCTCTCCGCCTTGAGCAGGCAAATAGCCGCTTAGAAACTCTCTAAATTTTCTCTCCCCAATAAAACATATACCAGTAGAATCTTTTTTATTTGCAGTGATTAAATTCAGCTCTTCCGCCATTTTTCTAACATCACTTTTATTCTCTATCCCACCTAGCGGAAACAACACATTTTCAAATTGTCTGGTCTTGACCTGATTTAAAAAATATGTCTGGTCTTTATTTTGATCTAAAGATTTCATTAAATGTATATCATTTTTATTAATCCTTAAATCCGCATAATGCCCTGTCGCCACCACATCTGCCCCCATTTTCATCGCATAATCTTTAAAACAGCCAAACTTAATCTCACGATTGCATAATACATCAGGATTTGGAGTGCGCCCCGCTTTATACTCACTTAAAAAGTATTCAAACACATTCTCCATATACTGTTTAGCAAAGTTAACAGAATAAAAAGGAATCTTTAATTTTTCTGCCACCACCCTAGCATCGTTTGCATCCTCTGCTGCTCTGCACTCACCAAACTCATCTTCTTCTTCCCAATTATGCATAAATAATCCTATCACATTAAAGCCGCTCTTAATTAAAAGAGCCGCCGCCACCGATGAGTCTACACCGCCGCTTAAACCTATAATTGCTGTTTTTTTCATTATTTTACCACACTCATCGCATTTAAATTTAAGTCACTCAAGCCAACTCCTTCATAGCCGGCATAAAATCCTCTTATTGCCACCATAGCCGCATTATCACCGCATAAATCAAGAGGGGGAATAACTATTCTTATCCCATTAGCTCTTTTAGTTAATTCTGCCCTTAAATATGAGTTTGCAGCCACTCCCCCTGCTAGTACAATCGTTTCGTAGTTTTTATCTCCGGCCGCTTTTAAGATTGAATTGACCAGCATGTCCGCCGCCTCTTTATTAAATGACGCACAAATATCAGCTATGTTAATTTCCTCTTGCTTTTGTCTTAATTTATGCACATAATTTATAACAGCCGTTTTTAAGCCAGAATAACTAATTGAATTTAAGCCCGTTGATTTAGTGAATTTTATATTAGCTTGTCCCTCTTTTGCCAGTTTATCTACGTTAGGACCGCCTGGGTATGGCAGCCCTAATACTCTGCCCACCTTATCAAACGCCTCACCTATTGCATCATCAAGCGTGCCGTCCAGTTTTTTAAAATCGTTGTATCCTTTGACCTCTATTATGCTTGTGTGTCCGCCGCTTGCCACGCATGCTAAAAAAGGCGGCTGCAAATCAAAGTTGTTTGCATAGCAAGCCGCTATGTGTGCCTCTATATGATTTATCCCTATCAACGGAATATTCTTAGCAAAACTAAGCGACTTTGCAGCTGATACTCCCACTAATAATGACCCTATTAATCCAGGAGCAAATGTGACAGCAATTGCATCAATTTTGTCTAGCCCAGTATGCGCTTTTTCTAATGCATCATTTATCACAGGTATAATCTCTAATAAATGGTTGCGAGAAGCAATTTCAGGAACCACTCCGCCATATCTTTGATGAATATCTATTTGTGACGCTATTACACTAGATAAAATTTTACTGCCTAAAACAACCGCCGCTGCCGTCTCATCACAAGAGGATTCTATCCCCAAAACAAGCATGTCCTCTTTGCCTTTTAATTTTTCAAACTTTTGCGCTGTATTATACATTTTTAATCTCTTCTCCAATATGCAACATATCTATATAATGTACCGTTATCAAATCTCCAGCCGAATTCTAATCTAACCGCCCGCATACAATATGTGCTTATGCTGCCGTTGTTCCCATTAAAGCTTTCCCCTCCCAATATAAATACATTATCCCAAGTCCAAGCCCACAAACAGATGGTAGAATATGCAATAAACTGCATAGCTCCAAACCCATCCCACCTTAAATATCCGCCTTGCCATCTTAAATTTATCAAATGAGTCACATCAACAATTTCATAATAAAACTCAAAAATACTCACTCTATATCCAAGCACACCATCTACATAAGCTAGTTGCCTTAATTTAATTTGATGGCTTCCCTCATTAAATAAGTCGTATATAAAAACCTCCCCATTAGAATTCCAGCTTGAATGCAGCCAAAAATCAGATTGTCCCGCTCTTTTTATATAAACTCTATATACCCCTTCTGCATCCCAATTAATTGTTGTATTAGTTACTCTTAGTCCGCTGCCTCCCCAATTGCGGTTGCCTAACCAAAAATCATACTCTACATCTATATCACCACTTAATTCAATTTGATGTCTTACTTCAGATTTAAAAACTGTACCATTATGATATCTATATAGTGCCAATTTAACAGAATTTATCCCATGATTTAGGTTTAAATCCCTTATCCTAACAGAACGAGAAACTGCATTTGTACCCACAGAATAATTTTCTTGTCCCGCACGCCTAATATACAAGCGATGCAAAAGAATGTTATCCCAATTTAAAAAATGATCACCTTTCATCCCGTCAATGCGAAAATTATAAGCACTGTCTAAAGCAATTGCTGATGCTAGATATATTATTTTGACTTTAAAATATCTATACCAAACACCCTCTGCAGATAAAAATTGTGCGCTCTTTATTTTTATATTATTATAGCCAAGAGTTAGATTTAACCATGTCAAAGGATGTAAAATCCGATTATGCGTCCATATATCAAACAAAAATTGGTCACCATTTTGATTATACACTCTATATCTTAACCCACTCCTTCCATCAAAGATTATCCTATCCTCATCAAAGATTATGCTTAACAAATCATTCTCTATCAAATCAGCATCACACGCACCCTCATGCAAACCAAACAATAAATTGCAATATTCTTTTTTCACATCATCCAGCCTGTTCATTGTCCGCACAGTATCGTCACCCCACTCCCATCTTACCTTATTGTCGCCTAAATATATTCCATGCCATTCAGGAGTATAATAATCTAAAAAAACTCTTGGGATTTCTAATAAATATCTAAAATCATAAAATCCATCTGGAGCAGGATAATAATTATGAGTAGTTTCAAATTTAAAAACAGCAAACATATTTATCCCGCAAGTCACTAAAGATACAAATTCCACCGTCCCTGACACAAAACTTTCTGCAACAAACCAAAGCACATAATTATCAAAAAACTCCCTTGTATAGCTATGCTCAATAGGAAAATTGAAGTCAGAATCACCCAATCGTTTTGAATTAAGAGTATCATAATCATCAATTATTAACATAAAATTATTACCTACCCACCGTCTGTCATCTCTATTTACAAATGATTGATGCTCTACTTGCCCTGATCTTAAAACAGGCAGTTCCCAAAGCACACCAACTTCACTTATCATCCCATTGTGTCTTGGTGTATAAGGATAATCTATAATCATCCTTGGCATATAACCGCCTCTAGGCAATTCATATGGGTCATTGATATCATTATTAATCGCCCAATCCGCCCTGATTATCACATTTTCATTGGGCATAACAAAGCTAAAACTATCTTGATTAGATACCACCTCATCTCCCTTTAACCATCTAAAAGACTCATCTTCAAGCACCGCAGTGCCTCTGACAATATAAACGCTTACCCCAGCTCTAACCAGTCCAAAATTAGGAGGGCTTGCATAATCAAAATCCCAATTATTTTTGTGCATCCTGCTATCAAAAACATAACCGCCTTCTATAGTCAGCATAAATCTTTGACCACTGTTAAACTCACAAGCACAAGAGGAAAACGACACTAAAAAACCAATACTTAAAAACAATGATAATATAATAGCTATTGCTCGTTTTTTCATGCAGCTTAAACCCCCTTTATATTTCATTATACTATTCTTTTAATCATTTTGTCAAGCATTTTTAAAAAAATTATTGTAGATGGTGTCAATATATTTGCAGTGGTTTTTGAAAGTTTTTTAATTATTTTTTGTGAGTTTATTGTTATATTAGTTGTTGTTGATGGTGTAGTGGGGTTTCCCTACCCCTAGGGGTAGGGAAAATTTTTTGCCCAGATTAAAATTATTATTTTCGTTAAAAATTACAAATAAAAAAGCTGACTGTCTTTAATCTTGTTGTAAGGACAGCCGGTTGAAATAGTTTTAGTAGATATTAAAATGCTTTTTATGAAATATGTTTGACTGAAAAAATCAGCAAACATGATTTCAAGCAAAGACAATGTTATACCGTTTGAAATGAAATTTTAAGCAACTTTTTTAACTCGTGGATAAGGATTGACTGGTGGCTGCTTAATTTTATTATTCAACCTTATGTTTTCTGTCCTAGCAAATTTAAGTTTACCATCAACTATCTTTTCTTCAATGAAACGGATTTTAGTTATGGTAAATTTTCTTAATTTTTTTGTGTTTGGCAAGTCAGTCTTGTTTCTTGCCTCTAGTTTTTTTGGCTTTGCCTTTGATTCAAATTGTAGATTCGTCAAACGATTTTTAATAGATATTAGAAAATTCTTGAGAAATTTTGTTGTTTTTGAGTGTATATTGAAGTTTTGATTGATTGAGTAGTCGGGGTGTAGCCAACTATCCCCTAATATATTAGGGGATAGTTGGTAAGAAATTAAAATTTTCCGCAAGTTTTACTTTTTCTTGCATGACAAAAATCATGAGCTTTTGACTCATGTTTTTTTATTTAACGAAAAAATTAATCTTTAATTAGAATCAAGCAACATATCTTTTGGATAAAGTATTTTTGTCAGCATAAAAAGCATACAATGTTTGCCCAGTTTCTATAAATCTAATATTATGCTTGTTATTTTCTCTTTTTAGTTGCTCAAGTAATTCAGTTCTTTTTTCATTGGGAGTAATGTTGCGTTGTCCCGATGCGGAGCGTAGGACTGTTGAGGCAAAGTACTTATTGTATCTTAAAACAAATGATTTTAGTTTTTCATTTAATTCAACAAGTGAATCAAAGGTTTCGTACTTATAGAAAAATTGTGTTATTGTGCGATGAAACCTTTCTACTTTTCCATTATGTCTTGGAGTGTACGGACGAATTGTTTTATGAATTATTCCTAGCTCTTTTAAGAATTTTTTGAAAGAGTGATTCTCTTTTTTACCTGCAGTTTTAGGGCTTGTAAACTCCGTTCCATTGTCCGTTTGAATTGTTTGAGGTATATAGCCAAAATGGCTAATTAAGCGACTTAGAAAATCTTTGCTTGCGTTTGCACTCTTTTCTGTGTAGCCATAAACAAACACTTCTCTACTGCACTCATCAATGGCAGTGTATTGGTACAACCTTGTGCCATCTTGCTCTAGGTCAGTTTTGGCATAGCCAACATGACATTTGCGTGGAACAAATTTTACATCTATTTGAAGTTTTTTTCCTAGCATTAAAGGTGTGTCATATTCTTGTGGGATATACTTTTTGTATTCGGCAACTGGCAAAAGTTGCTGTTTTCTGATAAAGTTATAGAATCCGCCGAAAGTACGGTTATAGCTTTTTTCTAAGCGTAGCCATCCATGCATTTCCACATAGGATAATTGAGAATTGTTTTTAAGTACAGCTGATATTAATATTTTTTCTTCTTCAGTGTGAGATTTTGGGTGAGAAGTAAGGGGCGTACTTGGTTTGTTTTGCAGGCTTTTAAGCGTTCCGTCATATTTGGCTCTCCAGCGATAAAGAGTTTGAATAGTGATATTATATCTGTTTGCTATGATGTGAGCATGGCGAGTTGTTTTATCCCATGATTTTATTATGATTTCTTTTTGCTTTGTGCCGTATTGCTTGCGTATACTTGATTGGATTTTTACGCTTTTCATGCAGATTTTTTCCTTTGTATTTGTTTTTTATTAAGTACGATTTCTATGCTTTTCAATAATTCTTTTAATGTTATCCATATTTGACAAATTATCTTTATACAGCTCTATTACCGCTATCCGTTCTCTTTTATAAAATTCCTTTTTTCTATCCACTTTGTCTGCGTATTGTTTTAGTTCCATCATTCCAAAAAATTCTATGTATGTCCCACCTTTGCCAATGTCGGGCAAATACCAATCGGGATAATAAGTTATCCCATTTTGTTCATCTTCAAGCGAATTTTCATAAGCGTGCCTATACCCTTTGTCATATAAAAAATTATCTATCAGTTGTTCATTTGGACTTCTTACATAATGCCCATCGTTACAGCGTTCATTTGCTGGATTGTCTTTACGAAAATCCCCAGTTTCTGCTTGTATAATATTGTCTTGTCGTGCTTGTACATCAATATTCTCTTGAATAACTTCTTCATCTACTATATTTGTTATTTCAGAAGTGCCGCATTTTTTAGCTTTAAGTTTAGCTATATCTTCAAAAACAACATTTAGGTATTTTGGTTCATTATAAAAATTATTCAAATATCCAGCTTGTGCTACCATTTTAATATAGCCAAATTTTTCAGATGAGCCACTCTTAAAATAGACAAAATACTTTTCATTTTTGTACATTTTCTCAATATCTACTTTAGTTCTAGCGTTACGGCTATATGCGATTTCATAGTCAAGCACTTCATCATAACAATCACGACATAAATTATGGTTATCATTTTGCGTTTTCTCACTACAAATTTTGCAATTTTTCATATAGCATTACCTCTTATGTAAATTTTATTACACTACTATAATTCAAAAAATAAAAAATAGCAACTATATACTGTTTATTTTTGAATTTTTGTTTATGTTTTGGTTTGCTTGCTCACTCTACCTATGCGGCTGGCGGAGTAGTTTTTTCATGCGAAGTCGTGCTACGCACTATGAAAACAAGTAAGGATACTTTTATATCCTTTGGCTTGGTCGGCTTCTTCAACAGTTGTCCATCTAGCTTTTTGGGACTACCATTAGTTAATTCGGACGAGGTATGGGGACACAGGGAGATAACATTTACAAATCTGCCTTGTAAAATGCGGAAAAAAAATTTGCGGTGCAAATTTGAAAAACCTTTTTATTTAAGGCAAAAAAAACTGTTTTATTTATTTTTAAGGGGCAAAACCCTTTTTTAATGGGTTTTGGTATAAAGTGGTTTTTTTGGATAAGGTGGGTTTTTCTTGTTTTTCCGACCCTAAAGGGTAGACATTTTACAAGGCAGATTTGTAAATGTTTAGCAAGGGAGTGTCCCCATACCTCGTCCGAATTGATAATGGTAGTTGTTCCCAAAAAGCTAGAGGGGCAACTGTTTTCATACGCCTAGCCAAAGGATTTGTCCCCACCCTGAACCGATTGAACTGGTAGTTATAAACTACCCTCTCAAGAATAGTAGGGATGGTGCTTAAAGGTGTGTTTGGGAGCAACTGAATTTTTTAAGGCTACCTCTAAAGGTTGAGGAGCAAAGGAGTACGAAATGAAAAACTGTAATGAGATTTACCAAGAGAATTTGAAAGCACTTAATGAGGCTTTTGACTTTCTTAACTACACATTTTTTGGAAATACACTTTCAAAAACTGTTATTACTATTCAAGCGGATTATAAGCAACGGGCGTATGGCTGGTTTACTTGCTATGATGCATGGAATAGCAAGGACTTAAAAAGTGCGGAAATAAATTTGTCGGCTAACTATTTAGACAGACCAGCACATGAAACAGTGGGAACGCTGTTGCATGAGATGTGTCATCAGTGGGCGTATGAGAACGGCGTGCAGGATTGCTCTAGAGCTGGAACTTATCATAACAAGCGATTTAAGGAGATTGCAGAGCGACATGGGTTGGTTGTAGAGTTTATGCAAGGCAGGGGCTGGGCGGTTACTAAGTTAGCAGATGAGAGCAGGCAGAAAATAGAGAGCATTTTGGGACTATTGACACTTAAAAGGGTTATTCCGAGTAAAAAGGCAGGAAAGAAAAGCAGCACTAGGAAATATGAATGTCAAGAGTGCGGCATGAGCGTAAGAGCAACACTGAATTATCTGTACCGTTAGCAAAAAAGTTTATGTCGAGTTTGCCTTCTATTTTGCGGATTGGACTATCAAAAGTCATTTCAGGTATTGTTTCATCCATTTCAGTTCCTCCTATAATTCCACTAGGTCTATCATGACATCACGCCATAATACACCATCCTCAGTAACAAGCGGATTGAATGTCACATTTTCAACAGCAAATTTACCGCATCTTTTTTCGCTGTTATTCACATCAAAATAAGTAACATCAATTCCCTCAGGGTTGATTTTACTTATATCTGCGGTAACTTCAAATCTTCTCATTACCTCATCGTAAGTTGGCTGATTGAGAATACCGAATATAACTTGTAGTCTTTGCTTGACAGCAGCTATATCCACATGAAGATTCCCGTTCAACGACCGCTCACTGCTCTTTACATATTCAACACCCGGTATAATCTGTGAAGGTGCAAAATTCCCAGAAAAATCTGTAGTATTTACTATAAGATATGACATAATTCTAAACCTCCTTAATGGTTATATTGCAACCTGTACGCCTTTGTTCACTTCTTAAATCTTCTCTGCTATTAGATACGCTTATTATATTACCTGCGGTGTCGTAAGCTAAAGCAGTAGTAACAGTGCGACCGATAATATTATCTCTAACCAAAGAAATACGGTTAGTACCGGACATATAGGTAAATTGCCGTTCTTGAGATACAGTGGCTACGCTCCTTGTATAATTATTAAGTCTTTCGTCCCTATCCAAATTATACATTGCAAAAAAGCTGCCGTCCGTCATGGATGTGCCTCTGTTATTAAATACATGACCTCTGTTTTGATGGACAGTAAAAACCCTAGGAGACCCGTTATTAAAGCGATACTCTATTCTTAAAGGAGTTATGCTACCGGTAGAATTGTGATTAACACTATGATTGTTGGGGTTGACTCTTGTGGTTACTGAAAAATAGTGACTTAATCCACTTAAATTCATAGATGAAGTATTGCCGTTTTTACTAAATGTTCTGCCAAAAGAATCTGACGAAACAGACTGCAATTCGCCCCTAAGGTTGTAGTTATAAAAGAAAGCATGAGTTTGTTGCCCCACTGCGTTAAAGGCTGTTTTATGTGTCATTTGCCCATATGCATCATAGGAATAGTCCATTCTTTGATTGTTAGCAAATGTTATTCTATTAATATCGCCTTGAGGGGTGTTGCCAAAGGTAAGTCTATTAGAACCTTGTCGTGAAATGCCGGATACATTACCTTGGTTATAGTTTATTTGAGCGCCCATCATTGTATTACCGGAACCTATCGAAAGGACTGTATTGTTGTGATTTTGTGTTACAGTTTGAGAAAAAGATTGTCTAGGAAAAGTTGTCTGTGATATATCTATGTTGTCTGCTCTTGTAAACATTCCATGGGCATTGTAATTAAATACTTGCCTGTTGAGACCGCTTGTAGCACGCTTTCAGCTAGTCTTGCGCCCATATAATTAAAGTCAAGTACGCTGTCTATACTTGTCATATAATTAGAGTCTATTTGGGCAGTAGAAACGCTTCGCTCACTTGATGTTCCATTATCCGCCTGCATTTCTTGGGAATATAAATCATTCCTTTGGTCAGCGGGGAAAAATTGTAAGCTGTGCGCGCCGCTTGTAATAGACGCCAAAGGAATATTTGTGTTGCTTGTGTCAGTCGAAAATTCGGCTTGAAAGGAGTTGCTTCTATTTACAAGTGTTTTGTTTCCGTAATCGTCAACTCTTTCTACAAAGGAGTTATCTATTTTTTCATATACTCCGTATTCGTTTGCAAAGTGGATAGGCTCGGCAAATGTCTCATGCATAACCGAACCGTCGCTCATAAAGAAATATCTTTCAAAGCCGGTTCGTCTTGAGACATCTTCAAGCATTATATAGACTTCTTCTTGAGGTCCCAGCGGTCTATTAGGTCTTGACACCAAAGTATTACTGCCGTCTTCCGCTACTGCAATATCATGGCTAGGAATAGAAATAAATGACCTTGCAGTATCGCTAAGAAATACAAATGTCAAAATAGCGCACATAAGCAACGCAATAATTGCCCTATACACCCCTTGGGGAAAAATACGGTTTTTAGAAATCATTAAGCTAATCCTCGCTAGTAAATTGTTTTTGTTTTTATATTAAACCTTGAATATATTTTGATTAAAACACACGCAAGATTAAAACCTAATATTAAAATATTCCATTAATGAAAACGACTGTTATCCCCAACTTATATTGAGAATATATATGTCTTAACACACAATTTTTATTGTGTCAAATACTTTAACTAATTTACCCAAAATTATTTGGGGAATGCTTTAGGCAGTTTTTCTCGTATGAAATCTTTATTTGTGTAAACCATTATTTTAATTATGACTAAATCTCAATTTGTTAAAAGACTAAAAGACTTGAGGTCAAACGCTGGCATAACACAGGCAAAAGTTCAGGAAAGCGCAGGCATAAGTCAAACCCTGTATGAGTTTTATGAAAGTGAAAAACATTCTAGCGTTCCAACATATAAAAACATAATTGTACTTGCGAATTTCTTTGGCTGCTCAATAGATTATCTACTTTGTCAAACTGATAATCCAAAAAGAAACTATTAGTTTTTTACTTTACTCACTCAAAAACTGAAAAAGCTATCTGCGTCCAGACAGCTTTTACTTATTTTTTGGTATAATAGAGTTTTAAGTTAGTGTTTTTATTTTTACCGCATAACGCTTGCCGTCTTGCATTACTATTGTAAAAGTTGCATCTTTGCCTCTTGTGTATTCCACACTTGCAACTTCGTCAATTTCGCACGAGACCAACTCGCCTATCTTTGTTATAAGTATTTCTATATCGGACATTTTGACATACCTCCTTTCAAGTTATAATTCTTTGTGACCACAAATATATTATATGTCCAATATACCCATTGTGTCTAGTGGATTACGGGCATTTTGGACATATTGTTTGTCGAAACATTATAAGTTCTGTCGAATAGAGAAATATGTCGGTATGCCCATAGCTAAAGATTTTTTAATGGGTATTACGACATAATATATATATTCTTATCGGAGGTGCTTTTCTTATGGCTACTTTTCCAGAAAGGCTCACCGAGCTGATTGCAGAAAAGGAAATTAAATCCCATGAACTCGCTGATGTCATCGGCGTTAATATAACAACAATAAATGATTGGAAGCGTGGCAAGTATCAAGTGCATTTAACTAATGCTATAAAACTTGCGGACTTTTTCGCCTGCTCTTTAGAATACCTTATGGGTCGTATCGAACATGATGTCAAAGATTTTAAGCCTCGCGCCTGCCCGCCGTTTTATTCTCAATTCTTGGCTGTGCTAAAACAGCGAGATTGCACTACCTATCGCTTGCGTAAAGATACATCCATAAGCGGCGGGCATTTTGATAGTTGGAAGACAGGCAATGACCCACTCGTTATTACGCTTATCACTATTGCTGAGTATTTGGATATTACTCTTGATTATCTTATAGGGCGTGAGGATTAGACTTTGCCTTATCCTCTATTTCTACTCGAAACTAATATAAAAGTTAAATTATTTATTAGGCATTATTATTCAATTCAAATTAAAAAAGGCAGCCGTTCCATTGAAACGATTGCCTTTTATGCATTTTTATGTTGTTTTTGCCGTGTTTTGTTGTATTTTTGCGTGTTTTTATGTGACCGCAATAAACACTTTAATGGATTCACATGTCCTATATGATTTCTGTCTGTTGTCTCAACTCCAGCCGCTGTCATTACTCTCACATTCCCAAACGAATCATATGAATATATTAACCCTTATTATATTACAAAAGCCTTATTGCTGTCAAACTATTAAATCATAATTGGATTTCTACTAGCTCTATTAGTGCCGTTGCCAAACCTACCTTGATTTGACCCCCATGCCCATAAATTGCCGTCTGTATCTATAGCAAAACTTAAAAGTGTCCCAGCAGATATGCTATAAATATTAGCATCTATCTCTACCATAACAGGTATATTACGATTCCTAGTAGTTCCATCGCCAAGATTTCCAGAGTGATTGTTTCCCCATGCCCATATATTGCCATCTTTATCTAATGCTAAGTTATAGCCACTTCCTGCGGAAATTGAAATAAATTGAACAGACTGCATAATTTGAACAGGGTTAATGCGTGTTATAGTGGTTCCGTCACCCACTTGACCATCTCTATTAAAACCCCATACCCAAAGAAACCCCTGTGAATCTATGGCCAAACTCAACTCGCCTCCGGCTGAAATATAAGAGAATGTCTTTGAAGACATAATTTGCACTGGATAAAATCTATTTATTGTAGTTCCATCTCCGAGTTGACCACGATTATTTAATCCCCATGCCCATAAATGACCATTTATATCTATTGCTAATGAATGATTGCCATTAGATGATACCATTAAAAAACTATTATCATTTGCAATTTGCATTGGGTTGCTGCTATGATTAACAGATGAGCCGTTACCTAGCTGTCCATTATTATTTGCTCCCCATGTCCATAAGTTATTATTTATATCAATAGCCGTATTATAAGAAATCATTAAAAATTGTGTGTCATTTAATATTTGAGTCGGAACACGAATATTGTTTGCAATGCCATTCCCTAATTGACCATAGTCATTTAACCCCCAAGTCCATAAGCCACCGTTTTTATCTAATGCAATACTATGATTTCTTGCCGCAAATACTGAATAAAATTGCTTATTTTGAGTTATTTGAATAGGTGAACTATGGTCTATCGTATTGCCATCACCAATCTTTCCAGTGTGCTGGTGAGCAACACTTAATCTATCATTGCCCCATGCCCATATATTGCCATCTGCATCTATTGCCAAATTATGTGATAAACCGGTGTTTATATAAGAAAGTCTTACACCAAATGGTATTACTTCTTGGCAAGCAGAAAAACTCAATGACACCGTTAAAGCAAACAATACTATTAAAATAAATTTTGTTATTCGTTTCATTTCTTTCTCCATTATATAGTAAGTTGGTTATTTTTTAGATTAAATAAAAAATAGAACCATCTCACAGTTTAATCTTTAATATTATACTTAATGCAAAATTGGAAGATTAAACTGTGAGATAAATTCTCTATTTCTTAACCAAAAACGGGTAATTTAAATCCGCTTGTGTCACCTGTCTTGATAAAAAGATAAATTGCGTTGAGTTTATTCAAACACAGCGACACCATTAAGCAAAATAAATACAAGCACAACTGTAAACCTCAGCAAGGTAAATAAAAAAGACAAATCCATTTGTGCGATTTATCTTTTTTATACATTTTCATACTGCTTTGTGCATTGTTCTATATTTAGTTTATTTGTATTTGGTCTGCTTTTCCTATCTCCGCAATTTGTAATCTCCTCTAGCAGTGGGCGGGTTTTTTTGAGTTCGCTTATTCAGTATACGCAGATGGTTTTTCTTATACTAGAAAAAATGCGGGCATTCAATGGATTCCCGCATTTTTAATTGATTATTCCTCATTAACCCGCTAGCTTAGCTGTCTTCTTCTTTTATCACCATATTCTTTTGTCTTTTACCCGCATTATCTAATATCAACATGCACACAACAAAAATTATTAAACAAATAGATACAAATTGGGCAGGACTTAATCCCATAAATGCAAACAAGCCACCCCTAAAATCATCTCTGAAAAACTCTAAAACAAACCTTGCGACAGCATAAACCCCTAAATAAATAAATAGCCTATTGTCTTGCACTTTTTTATTTTTTACCAGCATAAGCACTAGAAAAATTGCCAATAAAATTCCTGCTTCTACAAGCTGCACCGCAAATCTAGGATATGCCCCATGAGTCCTATTAGGATAAACTACACCTAAAAAATTTGATACAACGCCATAGCAGCACCCCGCCGCAAAGCAGCCTATCCTTCCCCAAAAATGTGCCAACGCCATGCTGGGCGCAGCAGTATTTAAATATGTACGCCTATTATTTTCTAATAATGGCTTGCCCTTTTTCTTAACAAAAATCAAATTAGCTAAATAATGCAACAACGCTAAACTTGACAAACTCCCAATCAGCATACCATACCATGTAATACCTGTCAGCTGCAAACCTGCGTTTGTCCTTTGCCAAAGTACCAATCCGCCTCTATCAGGAATTTTAAAAAGTCCGTCTAAAATCCATGCAAATAAAAGCCCTAGCCCCATTGCCAAAATCATTATCACAACAGCACCCAATAATTCATTTTTTCCTACTTTAAGCTTTATATCAAGTGATAATATGAAAACCAGTATAAATGATGCAAACCCTAAAGCCGCAAAAAATGTATACGATGATATTCCTAAAATGTTTGGAAACATAATTTTTCCTTTTAATAATTATTCATTAACTATTTGTCATTTGTACCAATGAAATTATACTAAATCAGTATATAAATTAAACATTATGCAAGCAGTTTTTGAGGAAAAATGTGCGAATTTTAACCAAAAAGATGCCGTCATCAATGTTCAATTTGTACACTGATTTAGTATATCTTATAACTCCACTTTTGATAAAATCTCAGCCTCTCTTGCTTTTATATTCTTTTCAATTTCATCAACTTGTTTTGCCACTCTTTTTACAAATTCTTCATCCTTAATACCGCTTAGATTGATTCTCACATTAAAAATAGCAGATAAAATTCCTGATCTTAGCATTGTCAATGCAACCGCTCCGTCACTTGTTGCATTTTTATTACCCGCTTTAATTGCATATTCACAAGTATCAATCAAGCTTAATGCATCTATCGCCAGTTGCAGCGGCACCAAAGTAATCCCCTTTGACGCCCCTTGCATAGCCGCACTTCTTGCCGCCTTTTGCTCATCAGTATCTTTTGGCATTTTTAATGTATCCATAAACGCCTCAAAAGCTTTTGTATCAGCATCAATTACTTTTAAAAACTTATCTGATGCCGACTTAGCCATCAAAGCAACTTCTTTCATTTTATCACAAACTTCTTCATATCCTTTTTTATCGACAGTTAAATTTGCTAACATAGAAATCAAGCCGGCACCTAAACTGCACGATAACGCCGCAACGCTTCCGCCGCCAGGAGCAGGCGAATCTGATGCCACTTCAGCAATAAAATCTTTTACTTTTAAATTAACTAACATTGTTCCTCCAGCACACAGTTCATAATAAACAGCGCACAATTAATAAATTTTTTATAGTATAGGAAAAACTAACTGTGTGAATTAAACCCACGAACTCAAAAAAGCCGAGCTGCCAGCAAACGAAGGAAGTACCCAAAGGACAACCTTTTTATTAGACCTGTTCAGCAACCTGCATGGCACATCTAAAACAGCTTTTTTTATTCAAAAATTTTATTCTTTTTTTTGTTAATACTGCTAGTATTAACTGCAAAAACAATAAAATTTTGCTTTAAAAAAATCCATGCTTTATCTGACCA
>WRAF01000012.1 GCA_009780325.1 Bacillota bacterium
AGGATAAAAGCAGAAAAAGGAAAAAAAAAGAAAAAAACGGTTGGGTGATAAAAATCCCCCCCCCCCCCCCCGCAAACCAAACCAAGCGGTTTTGCACAAACTGTGGTCAGCCTCATACAGGCAAATATGACTTGTGTTATAAATGCCATTTAGAAAAGAATAACACAACTGTATCGTTATCAACTAAAACTAATACTGCTAACAGTACCACTGAAACTAATCAAAAAAAATGTAAAGTATGTGCTTTGCCTACCAATAGCAAATTTGATATCTGCTTTAAATGTTATAGCAAAAAACAAACCGATGCGCCGTTAAACACTAAAGATACTAAAAAACCTTTTATCAAAGCATGCTTTAATGATACTGATTTTAGAAAATTTAATCAAGCCAATATTCAAGCAGAAGACGGGCATTATGTAAGAAGCAGAGCTGAAGTAATAATTGACAATTGGCTGTTTAGAAATAATTATAGGCATATTTATGAAAAACGAGTGATAATGGAGTCCGATTTAGATGCAGTAGTGATATGTGATTTCTATTTGCCTGATAATGACATTTATCTAGAATTTTGGGGATTAGAAAATGACCCAAAATATGAAGAAAGAAAGGCTCAAAAAATAAAAATGTACAATGAAAATAAACTGGCTAGGATAGATTTGTATGCAACTGATGTAGATAGACCAGACGATTTGCTGGCAATAAAAATCAAGAAAAAGGTTAAAGAACTAGAGAATGCTAAATAATATAGTTAACGATAAAATAAATCACCAACCAAAATATCTAATTCTGTAGGGATAAATATTTTCTCTTGAACATTTTTAGCATCATCAATCTCTTGCCGCTCTAGTTTTTTATTTTGTGCAAACATTTTATCAATATTGATTTCTTTATTATTAATATTAGACGGCGATATTATTTTTAAAATATCGCCTTTTTTAAATCTGTTGCGCTGCTCTACTATGATACCGTCTTTGAGTTTATCTATTACTACCGCCATAAAATCGGCATTGCCGACTGCTCTTGATGAGACATAATTTTGAGTTTGAGACTGTCTTTCATTAAAATAAAAACCTGTAGTGTATTCACGATTGCTAAGTAATTTTAAAGATTCTATCAATTCAGATTTTATACCTTTATCCATTGCCCTTCTATAAGCATTGACTACCGCACCTACATAAAACTGAGATTTTGCTCTGCCTTCAATTTTAAAGCTAGATACCCCTGCATCTTTCAATTTATCCAAATGCTGAATCATCATCAAATCCTTGCTGTTTAGAATATAGCTCCCTCTCTCATCCTCTTCAATTATATAGCCATTTTCAGCTTCTCCCCTAAACTCATAAGACCACCTGCAAGCTTGTACACACTCACCACGATTACCTTGTCTAAATAATTTCCCCTTTTGATGCGACATAAAATCGCTTAATAAACATCGCCCAGAATATGATATACACATAGCTCCATGCACAAAACATTCTAATTCTAAATTAGAATTAAACTCCTTAATCTCTCTTATCTCATCAATTGACAACTCTCTTGCTAAAATGATTCTATCAACATATTGCGCCCAAAATTGTGCGCTGTATTTATTTGTAGTATTAGCTTGGGTACTTAAATGAATGGATAAATCAGGTGCATGAGCTTTAATAAAATGCACTACCCCTGGGTCAGACACTATAACTGCATCAACCCTAAGCTGCTCTAAATATTTAATATATTCTTTCAGTTCATCAAAATCAGAATTTTGGGCAAAAATATTTATCGTAACATAAATTTTTTTATTATGTAATCTGACATAATCTACCGCCTGCTTTAAGTCCTCATTATCAAAATTAGCACAAAAAGCACGCAAGCCAAATTGCTTGCCTGCTAGATATACAGCATCTGCACCAAAATGAATTGCTGTTTTTAATTTAAATAAATCGCCTGCAGGGGCAAGTAGTTCTGTCATTGATTGTCTCCTATTTTTTATTTGTCATGCTGCTAAAGATTCATCCTTATTTTAAAATACTCAAACTCATTCCATCCCCTGTATTTATAATACTAGTAATAAAATCAGTATCTTTACAAATCTCACTTAAAAAATTTCTCAATCCGTTTACTATCCCCTTCTTAGACCTATCCACTTCATTCTCATCTGCTATCATCCCATTAAATAATACATTATCCGCTAACAAAATCCCGCCCTTTTTTAACATTTTTTTTAAATAAGGCAAATGCTTTATGTACTTTGCCTTTGCTCCATCTAAAAAAATAAAATCAAATTTATCATCAATTTTAGGGACAATCTCCCCCTCATCACCTTGCAAAATAGCTACTCTGTTACTTAACCCCGCCTGCTCAAAAAATTCCTTTGCCATATCAATCCTTTGTTTATCAATCTCAATAGTAGCCAAATTGCACTCACTATTTTTTAAAAAAATATGACCGCTATATCCTATACCCATGCCTATCTCTAGAACATTTTTAGGCTGTTTTAATAAAATCAACTGCTTTAAAAAAGCGGCAGACTCTGGCAGCAATATAGGAACATTGTGAGTATCCGCATAATCAATTAATTGTTTTAATTGATTATCCAAAGGTAATAATTCCCTAATGTATTCACTTGTCTTGTTTGGTGTTTTAAACGGCATATCACAATGAATTCACCCCGTGGCTAAAAACCCGCCGAGGTATCTACAATAAACCTGTCATTAGTCCTGAAATGACAAATTACGCAAGCAAGTCCAAGGAAGAAGAAGAAATCCTTACAGAATGACAAAGTTTAAGTTTAAGCGGAGTAGTCAGTGCGTTTATTACACAATCAAATTGATAACAAAAAGTTGATTTTAAGTGCAATAGTTTCTACATTTAAATAAACAATTTTAAATTTATGTCATCCTGTAAAGGATCTCATCAATAAACCTGTCATTTCGACCAACGGGAGAAATCTCATAGAATAAAGATGTCTTAATTTATGAGATTCCTCACTTCGTTCGGAATGACAAATTGTGAGGAAAAGCCGCAATGACAAATTACATAGCAAACCGCAAAGGAATTAGACCCATAAAGCTTTCCCTCATATTAGTTTCGATAAACTATTATACTACTTAAAAGACTCCGCAATCACAATCAACTATCATAGTCAATATCATGGGATTGCGCTTAGTCTTTTTATTTAAAAAGCTTTTTAACTCTTTTCTTAATGACCCTCTTACCCCTTGCCAATCCTTTTGTTTTAAATCAATTTGCTCTAGCCTAGCCCTAATCACCTCTTTAGCCTCATTCATAAGCACTTCTGATCTATCCATATATACAAAACCACGAGTGATAACATCCACACTCTTTAATTCTCCATTAGCATAGTTTATTCCTAACGCAACAATAAAAATGCCCTCTTCAGATAAATGCCTTCTGTCATTTAATACCTCATTGCCTACATCACCTACACCTAAGCCGTCAACCAATAGACTGCCCGCAGGCACTCTGTCTCTCATGCTAATAGTTTTTGTAGTCACCTCAACAACATCGCCAACATCAGTAATCAATACATTATTAGCAGGCACACCCATTTCAACGGCAAGCTCCGCATGTCTTTTTTGGTGTCTATGCTCACCATGCACTGGTATAAAAAACTTAGGCTTTAACAGCGTATGAATTAACTTAAGCTCCTCTCTGCAGGCATGACCGCTTACATGTACGTCCGCTAGCGCTTCATAAATCACTTTAGCACCCAGCCTATAAATATTGTTGATTACATTATATACACTTCTCTCATTGCCAGGGATAGGCGATGCCGATATAATAATCGTATCATTAAATCCTAATCTAATTTTATTAAACTCACCGTTTGCCATGCGTGTAAGCGCACTCATAGGCTCGCCTTGAGACCCGGTAGTAATTATGCAAAGCTCTTTATCTTCATATTTATGCACAGAGTTTATATCAACTTCTAGCATAGGCGGATATTCTAGCTCACCAATTTTAGATGCAACATCAGCAATATTTATCATGCTGCGCCCACAAAAGACTACTTTGCGTTTGTATTTAATAGCGATATCAATAATTTGCTGCATACGATTGATGTTTGATGCAAAAGTTGCAACAATAATGCGCCTGTCAATGTTTTCATTGAAAAGCGTATTTAATGAATTTTTGACAGTAGCCTCACTCATAGTATACCCTGCTCGCTCTACATTGGTACTTTCTGCCATCAAAAGCAGTACTTCTTCTTGACCGATTTTTGAGATTCGCTGCAAGTCAATTGCGTTTGTACCTTGCGGAGTAAAATCTACTTTAAAATCACCCGTATGAAAAACTACTCCGATTGGGGTAGAAATTGATAATGCGCAAGATCCCACAAAAGAGTGAGATACTGCAACAAACTCTATTTTAAAACTTTTGCCTAATGTGACAACAGCACCTGCTTTAACTGTTTTTAATATCCCATTGACTTTAGCCTCTTTTAATTTATTCTCAACAATAGCCAATGTCAATTGCGTGCCGTACACTGGGACATTTAAATCCTTTAATATAAAAGGAAGACTGCCCACATGGTCTTCATGCCCATGTGTCAATACAATGCCACGCACTCTATCTTTGTTTTCAATTAGATAAGCAGGGTCAGGGATGACAAGATCTACACCTGGCATATCAGATGTAGGAAAAGTTGCTCCGCAGTCAATGACAATAATATCCTCACCAAACTCTAGAGCAGTTATGTTTTTTCCTATCTCACCCACTCCGCCTAAAAATACCACCTTAAGTGATGGCGCTTTGTGTTTACCCATCGATTTTAAATTAGCTTTCAAAATAATCCTCCAAAAAAATTATGCAACACAAAAAGAGTTTTTCTCTTTGTTGTGAAAAAAAATATTCACTTGTGACAGGAAGTTCTTCCTCAATATAATTATTATACTATAATGAATACCAACATACAACTAATTTTAAGTTAAAATTAAGAAAATTTGAATAATTTACACTTAAGTTTTTTTATATTAAAAACCACACAAAATTGCAATTAATTTTGTGTGGTTTTTAAGAACAAAAGTGCCCTTCGGGCACATAAGCCCGTGCTATGGGGTCTTCGTGGGCTTGCGCCTTGCGGCACTTCGGGCGTCTTGCATTGACGCCCTTTTTGTTGATGCTAGCAACTATCCATTTAATCAATAATTCATAGTGCATAAATTATTTTATTAAATGCACCGGCACCCCAATTCCGTCCTTGAATATTTCATAGCACAAAATAGAAAACTAATTAAACCAATGAAACCTTTTCACTAGCATGACTGGTGTGCAAAGAGAGTTATCTAATGAAAAAAACCTAAGCTGAATGACATAAATTTAGATTTTAAGCTGGATACTAACTTGAGTTTATTAAATAATTTTAATTTAATGTCATCCTGCTTTAAGGTTTCTTCAGTTAAAAATATGCTCTGTATGATGACTACTCTTAATCTAACATATTCTTAACAACATAAAAATTTAATTAACTTTTAGAAGTATCCGATACCTCATCATCAGAACTAATCATTGTATAGTCCCCATAATTTTTGTATCGTATATCTTCTGTTGCGCTTATCTCATCTATATCCGTGCCTGCCTCCATATTAGCTATATCCCAAAGTGACATATTTTCTTTTTGCCCTTCATCAATTGACTCAGGCGCTTTATCCATTATGTTTTCTTTATTCATTGTTTTTTTTCTCCTCTTGACACTGCCCATTTGGGCATAAATTTTTTACTGACACTTCTTCACCTTCAGTTTCTAATTCATTTGTCTTATGTTCTTGATTAGGCAATCTTCCCTGTTTATCCTGCACCTTTTTAATGCTGTTAGCTTTAGTGCTTTGTTTAGCTATACCTTTGCCAAATCTAAAGGTTGTTTTGCTAGTTTGTCTATTAGCCGCAGAATCTGTTTCATTGATGGTTCTGTTATCATCCCTTAATGAAGGCACAGCCGCACTTGCTATTATAGGCGGTTCTACTTGAGGAGTGCCTCTTCTTGTAAACGGCTTAAAGGTAGTGACAGAAAGCATAAGCATTAAAGCAACCAGACTTAATGTCAGTATTTTTGTTATACGATTTTTCATTTTTTATTTATTCCTCCAAAATAACTATAAATCTAGCATGTGCAATGAATGGAAAATTATTCCAATTATTATATAGCACAAAATTTTGTTGACAAGCAGCTGATTTATATATATAATATTGCGTATGAAAACTAAATTTAAAGACAACAAAATTACAAAATTATTAAACATTGATTACCCCATCTTTCAAGGAGCTATGGCTTGGATATCTGATGCTAGACTTGCTGCTGCTGTTTCAAACGCAGGCGGTTTAGGCATAATAGCCGCAGGCGGAATGGATTATGATTTAATTAAAACGCAAATTAAACAAGCTAAATCGCTGACAACAAAACCTTTTGCTGTCAACATAATGCTTATGTCTCCTCATGCTGATAATGTTGCTAAAGCAGTTGTAGAAGAAGGCGTAAAAGTAGTAACCACAGGAGCAGGCAACCCAGCAAAATATATGAAGAGTGGCTTGCTGCCGGAATAAAAGTTATTCCTATTGTGCCTAGTGTTGCTTATGCAAAGTTTATGGCAAAAGCAGGCGCACATGCCTTAATATGTGAAGGATGTGAAGCAGGCGGACATATCGGAGAATTGACCACTATGTCATTAATTCCCCAAGTCTGCGATGCGGTGGATTTACCCATCGTTGCAGCAGGCGGCATAGCAGACGGGCGAGGCATGGCGGCTAGTGCTATGCTGGGCGCATGCGGCGTGCAAGTCGGCACAAGGTTTTTAGTGGCTAATGAATGCCATATCCACCAAAACTATAAAGATTCTATTTTAAAAGCAAGCGATATTGACACCATTGTCACAGGCAGAAGAACAGGTCACCCTGTTAGAAGTTTAAAAAGTATTTTTTCTAGAAATTTTAAAGCAATTGAAGATGACCCTAAAGTGAGCGATGAAGAAATTCACAAACTAGGAGCAGGTGCATTAAGAGCAGCAGCAATTGACGGTGATAGGGATAAGGGCAGTTTTATGGCAGGACAGGTTGCCGGCATGATTAAAAAAGAAGAATCTTGCCAAGATATTATTGAAGATATAGTCAAAGGATATTTAGACTTATGCAAAAGCTAAACAAAGAGCAACTCAAAAAATTATTGCCTCATAGAGAGCCTATGCTTCTTTTAGATGAAGTATGGGAGGGCGGCGGACAATATACATTTAAAGGAGACGAATTTTTTCTTCAAGGGCATTTTCCTAATGAAAAAATTGTACCAGCCGTTATTCTAATTGAAATTATGGCACAAAGTACTTGTATGCTGCCGCATAATGCAGGAGATACCGGCAATAAACAAACACTATTTGTGGGAATGAATGACATTAAAATAAGAGCAAAAGTTGTCCCGGGCGATACTTTTATCACAGAGGTATCTATAAAGCAGCATAAAGGTCCTATGTATATGATAGATGCAAAAGGATTTATAGACGGCAAGCAAGTTATAAGCGGCGTGTTGTCGTTTATTGTTACTTAATTTTTAAACCCATCATAGTTTTGTAGACATATTCACCTATTTTCTGCTGCTCAATACTAGTTAATTCACAAAGGAAAAAGCTAAGCTTTATATATTCTGCTTTTTGTTTTTTGCTTAGCAGCTTCATAAATATAGACTCTTTCTCACAAAATTTATTTAATGCCAACTCATAGTCAGAACTAAACTCCCTATTATGATAATCTTCAATTATTAAATTTAAAATTTTATCCATTATACACCCCCATTTTTTCTTTATGTTAGCATAATGATAGCACTATGCTAACATTTTTATGGTAGACTGTCAAGCAATTTTATAGTATAATACTAACAAATTGCTAACATTTTATACAAAGAGGTGTTTTATGACTACTGATAGAGTACAAACTGGTCTAAGACTTGATTATGTAATGCTGCGTAAAATTACTATTATTGCAAAAAAACAAATGCGTTCTCTTAATTCTCAACTAGAATTCATAATAAAAAACTGTGTAGAACAGTATGAAAAAGAAAATGGAGAAATTAACCTTGAAGAAGATTTGGATTAATATTCAAAATAAGGAGAACTCATGAACAGCTTTATCTTTGAAAACCAATGCAAAATCATATTCGGCGACCGCCCAATAAGTGATTTAACCGACATGCTTAAAAGTGACGGTGCTAAAAAAATCATGCTTGTATATGGGGGCGGCTCGGTTGTTAAAAACGGTATTTTGGATGAAACTAAGTCGGCATTAAATAATGCAGGACTAGAATTTATTGAATACGGCGGAGTATCGGCAAACCCTCACCTATCGCATGCACTAGAAGGTGTAAGCATCGCCATAAAAAATAAGATAGATTATATTTTAGCAATCGGCGGCGGGTCTAGTATTGACGCCGCCAAATTTATTGCCGTAGGCGCCATAAAAAACCAAGATGCCGCCTATCACTTTAAAACTTCTACCCCTGCCCCGCATGCACTGCCTATCGCCTCTATCGTCACTATCCCAGCAACGGGTTCTGAATGCAGTTTTGCAAGTATTATCCGTGATGAAAAAACAGGACTAAAATATTCCCTGCGATGTGAATCTATTCGCCCAAAAATTGCCTTTGTTAATCCTAGATATTGTTTGACACTGCCAAAAGAACAAATTGCATACTCAATCAGCGATATTTTATCGCACAACCTAGAGCGCTATTTTTCACCGCAAGACAATGTGGTGTATACGGATAGACTGCTAGAAGGTGCTATGAGAGCAATTATAGAAATTGGACGAAAAGTTTATACTGATGGAAAATATCAAGATTGGGCAGAGCTTTGTATTGCAGGCAGCATGGCTCACAATGATATGCTTAGCATGGGACGCACAGAGCAAGATTGGGGAGTACACAGAATAGAAAATACTATGCTTAGCGGAATGAATAATATTGCGCATGGGCAAGGGCTGGCTATTTTGTTTCCTGTTTGGATGCAATATATTGCTAAACGCAGTCCTGATAAAGTGCTGCAATTTTTCAACAATGTGCTGGGTATAGATGGTATAGATAGTGGGGTGAAGGCTTTAAGAGAGTTTTATAAAAACTTAGGACTAAAAACAAGTCTAAAAGAAATGGGCATACAGCTAGAGCCCATTATTAATAAAATAAAAGAAATTTATCCAACTAATTTATCATTAGGTTTTTATGGAAAAATGAATCAAGAAGATATTATTGAAATTTTTATGAATGCTTGATATTTTTCAAAGAAAAAAATCTTATATAGCAACAGATTTTTTGAATTAATGTATTAACTTATGAGATTGGACTACTCTTACACCAATAGCAACTACAGTCTGCTTGTTCTACACAATTGTGACCAATCAGTTTTGAATAAAAGGAATATACCTCGCCATCTTTTTTGCGTCTTTTTACTGCAAAGACAGGAATCCTGCGTCCATGCAGACCATCTACATGGTAATGTACAAAAACATAATTATCTGTAATGATACAATTTTTCGCAGGCAGAAAATCATAGTATCGTATTTGATACTGTGGAGTTCTATTTATTTTTGCTTCACAAATGTCGCCTAATAACATATCTATAGTTGCCGTTATATTAGTTTTTTTTGCATCTGCAGTAGTGTTATTCCAAGATGTTTGTATTTCATTTACAGGATATTGACCATTTAGGATTAGGATACATTATTCTAAGTTTTCCATTGCGATCTCCAAAAAAGGATTTCCAAAATGCTGGAGTTTGGTATGATATATCTTCACTACGCTTGCCTATTGCTGTAATTTTGTTAGTTTTATTTAATTCTTTATTAAACAATTTCTTATACTTATTATCATCTCTATTTTTAAATGCAAGTGATTTAGCCCCATTAGTAACTCTATTCAATGTTGCAATTGTAACAAAAAAACTGGCTATACCGATGGCAAGTCCTAATAAGCTTACAACAAATCCTATAATTGTTAGAGTCTCCATATTTAGTATCCTTAGTTAATTTTATAAAAAATATTAAACAATGCTATAATAACTTAAAAGCCAAAAACTTTTGGCTTACCTTTTTTTAAAAAGGTAAGTGGCGGGAATATGTGGGAATTGAACCCACCTAGGAAGCTATTAACCCCCTGCTGCGGTTTTGAAGACCGAGGGGCACACCAGCACCCATCTACTCCCATGATGATACTTATTTAAAGATGGTTAATCTCAATCATCTTTAAATATATAACAGTCTATCATACAAAAAATCAAAACGCAAGTAAAAAATCATTTATTTTAAAATATGTATAAAAAAAGCTTGACAAACATTTATTGTTATTATATAATTTAGAGTACAAAAACTAAAATAGTTTAAGGAGAAGAAAGAACTATGAAAAGAATCGCATATTTTGCTGTATGTGGATTAGCTGCACTAGTATTGTTAATTGGTATTGTCCATGCTGCAATAGTGGTATCAAACAACCCGCTTAATCAAAGAACTATAATCGTTTCTGCGGGGGACTTTGACAGCAATGGACGCATAATGGCAACAGAAGACGACATGCCTGAAGCTGATGCTCAACTATGGAGATTTGTTGAAGTTAGTCATGACCATGTAGAACGTATTACCCAAAGACAATCAATGAGACGCTCTATTAGACATATGGAACTTCAGCTTGACAATTGGAACAGAGTTAGACCATTTCAAGATCCTGCAAATGATGACCAAAGAAATGCAAACGCATTAGCAAGAGCAGAACTAGAAGCTGACATTGCTGTTGCAAGAACTGCACTTAGAGTAATAACTACAACTGTTAATATGCTTGGTGTTTCTACTTTCTTTAATACTTATATGCTTCCGTTTTCAATACTTACAACTGCTGCTGTTGTTATAATTGTAAACTTAAAAAGAGGCAAGCCCTCTGAGCAAGAATAATTAACAACTTATCCCCTTTCTTTATATTTATGAGGGAGTAGTTTGTATCCTTGTCTTAGGATATGATGCTAGCAACAATCTCGGTTTGATTTTAGGCAAACCTGCTAGCACTCTGCAATTTTTGCAAAACAAGACTCATAGCAATTTTTTTGCTATGGGTTTTTTCTTTTTTTAACATGCAATGCATATTAAATATCTATATGTTCTTAAACTAGCAAATAGGATTCTCTTTACCTTAATCAACCATCGCATCTATATATTTACATATTGCAAAGCGAAACATAGTTATAAAGATGAGATCCTAAAGCAGGATGATATAAATTTAATTTGTTCACTAAAAGCAAATACTGCTCTGTTTAAATCTAAAATTTATATCATTCCGCTAAGAATCCCATCTGTTAAAAAATAAGTATCGCATTATGAATGACTCTCAAAGAGATATTCGTATTTCCTAAAGCATATCTATAGGCTTGTATCATATACTAAAAGGAGTATATTATGATGATAGACAAAGATAAAATTATAGGTCTAAACTTTCAAGAGGTTGAAACTTCACGCCTGCAGCACGGCACAAATGAATTAACAAAACAAAAGCGGAAAAGTTTTTTTAGCAGCCTTTTGTCTAATTTTGCAGACCCTATGGTAGGCATTTTAATCGTTGCTTTAATTATTAATATAATTTTATTACTTGTTAATATTGCTAATTTTCAAATGTCCGAATTATTAGAACCTATCGGCATAGCCTTTGCCATTTTAATCGCTGTCACCGTTTCTACTATATCAGAATATGGGTCAGAATCTGCTTTTAAAAAACTACAAGAAGAAGCAGACAGAATCACCTGCAGAGTAAAAAGAGCAGACGGAACAAAAGTGATTCCTATAGCAGAAGTAGTCATCGGTGACATTATTATTTTACAAGCAGGCGATAAAATCCCTGCAGACGGCATACTAGCAAGCGGCAGCATAGAAGTGGATCAATCTAGTTTAAACGGAGAATCTAAAGAAGCAAGCAAATATTTTTCTTTAAACAATATAAAAGACCCAAATAAAGAAGGTGATTTTTTGCATCCTATGCTGTTGTTTTGCGGCACAGTCGTAACAAGCGGTGAGGCATTAATGCGTGTTACTTCTATAGGCGACAGCACTTTTTATGGAAAACTAGCACAAGGATTGCAAGAAAACCCGCCAGAAAGTCCATTAAAAGCTAAGTTAAGACGTCTAGCAAAAACTATTAGTAAAATTGGATATATTGGCGCTTCGCTAGCCGCAATCTCATTTTTATTTCATGCAATCATCATACAAAATGACTTTAATGGTGCAAATATAATGGCTACACTATCAGATTTTTCTGCCCTCTTCCCTATTTTATTAAGCGCTATTACGCTTGCCACAACAATCATCGTTATGGCTGTACCAGAGGGTTTGCCTATGATGATAACCGTAGTGCTATCATCTAATATGCGAAGGATGCTTAAAGATAAGGTGCTAGTCAGAAAACTTGGCGGCATAGAAACGGCTGGCAGTATGAATATATTATTTACAGACAAAACAGGGACACTAACTTTAGGCAAGCCCATTGTGACTAGTTTTATTACAGGTGAAGGAAAAATTTTGCCACATGATTATTTTAACAAAAATAGAGGTTTAAGCGCAAGAGAGTTTTCTAATTATTTTTTGGATATTTTAAGTTTATCTTTAAAAATTAATAATGCAGCTGAAATAGTAGATGGAATAGCAACGGGCGGAAATTTAACAGATAGATCATTATTAAATTATGCACATAGTTTGCCATTTAATGCACCTAATGTGCAGGTACTAAAAAAGATTCCTTTTAGTTCTAATGCAAAATTTATGGCAACCAAAGTAAGCGGAAATATAGTAAACAATAGCTGGCTTGTTAAAGGTGCTCCTGAAAAAATTATATCTGCATGTGCTAAAACATTTGATAAAGATGGCAATATCGTCTTATTTAATAGCAAAGATAAAATTAAAACACATATAAAAGATTTAGCAGACAGAGCAATCAGAGTAATAGCTTTAGCCGTAAGCCACCATGAGATTGTTGATGGAAAAGAATTAAACGATTTAATATTTATAGGGCTTATTGGTGTACGTGATGAGATTAGGTCAGAGGCTATACAAGGTGTCCAAGAAGTAAAAGGCGCTGGCATTCAAGTGGTGATGATTACTGGGGATTCTAAAGATACAGCAGCAGCAGTTGCTTTAGAAACAGGGATACTAGATAACAAAGGACAGAATTTAATTTTAACATCAGATGAATTACATACTTTATCTGATTACGAATTAAAACTTAAACTGCCCAATTTAAGAGTCATAGCAAGAGCACTGCCTCAAGATAAATCTAGACTGGTTAAAATAGCACAAAGCTTAGATCTTGTTGTAGGTATGACGGGTGACGGCGTCAACGATGCTCCAGCTTTAAAAAAAGCAGACATAGGCTTTGCTATGGGATCTGGAACAGAGGTTGCAAAAGAAGCTGGAGATATAGTAATTTTAGATGATAATATAAATTCAATTGCTAAAGCTGTTTCATACGGGCGCACAATTTATAAAAGCATAAGAAAATTCATCATCTTTCAATTGACCTCAAACCTTGGTGCAATTGCAATATCTATTGTTGCCCCGCTTGTTGGGTTAAGAGAGCCGATTACTGTAATTCAAATTTTATGGATGAACTTAATTATGGATAGCTTGGCTGGCTTAGCTTTTGCAGGTGAGAAACCTAAAGCAAGATATATGCTAGAAAAACCTAAGAAACGAAATGAACCGATTATAAACAGATATATGCTTAATCAAATGATAATAGGTGCAATTGCAACCGCCGGAATAGCTTTCTTCTTTTTGAATTCAAATATTATTAGTGTCTTTTTTGCTAGGAACACCAGAGGCTATTTAACTGGAGATTATTTTTTCAACTATCATAGAGCAGGATTTTTTGCAATGTTCATGTTTATGGCACTGTTTAATACTCTTAATGTTAGGACACATGAAATAAATTTGTTTAAAGGTCTAAAGGATAATAAACCATTTTTGTTAATTATAGGCGGAGTGAGTTTAGTACAAGTGTTTATAACTTATTTTGGAGGAAGTATTTTTAGGACAGAAGCACTATTATTTAGACATCTTGCTGTGGTCTTAAGTTTAGCAGCATTGATTATCCCTATTGACATAATAAGAAAACTAATATTAAAAGCATTAAAAAAACAAGGTAGAACATAAGATAAAGAAAAAAACCTTACCTGAATTTTATCATCCCATTGTAATATATTTATTTTGTCATCCTATAAGAATCTCTTCTTTATTTTTACTATTTTGCAATATGTTTGTCCACCAACTTCTTGCTCCTCCTCTTTTTTTTCAAAAAACTCCTAGGTATATTTCAACTATACCATAGGAGTTCTTTTTTTCTAATGTCTATTTCATTGGGGACAGTTTAATTATCTAATTTTTATTTATTCGCTTTCTCCCTCTTCTGCAAACTCTTCTTCTAAAGCTGGGTCTGTGACAGCAACGCACACTACATTGCCTTGGTTTTTCATCTTCATCATCCTCACACCCTTAGTATCCCTGCCTATCCTTGATATCTCAGAAGCCCTCATTCTTATGATAATGCCATTGTCAGCAATTACCATAATATCATCACCTTTTTTAACCTGCTTTAAATTAACCAGCGGTCCAGTCTGTTCATTAAATATCCCAGCTTTAATTCCTTTTCCAGCTCTAGACTGCAAGCGATAATCATTTATATCAGATCTCTTGCCGTATCCATATTTAGACACAGTAAGCACCTCATGACCAGGCTTAATAATAGTCATATCCACTACCACATCATCACCGCCCTTATCAAGCTTAATAGATTTAACCCCCATTGCAGACCTGCCCATGCTTCTGACATCCTCTTCACTAAACCTGATACATTTGCCGCTAGATGCTGCCATTAGCACCTCATCACGCCCTGATGAATGCTGAACAGAAATCAATTCATCGCCCTCTGTTAAAGAAATAGCAATTTTACCCACTTTTCTAATGCTTGCAAACTCATCTAAAGATGTCTTTTTGACCAGTCCCTCTTTTGTTGCCATTATCAAATATCCACCGTCATCATCTTCAGAAATAGGTATAATAGCATTAACCTTTTCATCTTCAGCTAGTTGCAGCAAATTAACAATTGCACGCCCTCTTGTATTTTTCTCACCTTCAGGAATCTCATATGCCTTAGTAGCATATACTTTTCCAAAATTAGTAAAATACAATAAATTATCATGAGTATTGGTGACAAACATGTTTGCAACAAAATCTTCTTCTTTAGGTTTATGTGACGCACTGCCTTTGCCGCCTCTGTGCTGTGTTTTATATTCATTTGTAGGAAGACGCTTAATATATCCATAGTGAGTCATAGATATAACAACATCCTCTTTTTCAATCAAATCGCCTAAACAAATCTCATCATAATCTATTTGTAATTCAGTGCGCCTCTCGTTGCCATATTTTTCTTTAATCATCTCTAAATCTGCTTTGATGATTGCTGCCACTCTTTCTGGTTTTGCTAATATATCTTTTAAGTCCTCAATCAATGCTTTAACTTCTAATAACTCTGCTTTTAATGCCTCAACTTCTAAAGATGTCAATCTAGCAAGACGCATATCTAATATAGCGCCTGCTTGCTCTTCACTAAGAAAGAAAGTAGACTGCAGTTTTTCACTAGCCTCATATCTGTCTCTGCTCTTTTTAATAATCTCTACAACTTTATCAATATTTTCCTGTGCTATTACCAAGCCTTCTAAAATATGTGCACGCTTTTCAGCCTTTTCTAAATCAAACCTAGTACGCCTAGTGATTACATCTTTTTGATGTGCTAAATAGTATTCAAGCATTTGTTTAAGATTAAGAATTTTAGGCTCTCCGTCAACAAGTGCAAGAAAAATTATACCGCCCTTAACTTGCAAATCCGTATGCTTGTATAATAAATTTAATACAACTTGAGCCTGTGCGTCTCGTTTAATATCAATAACAACTCTCATACCCTCTCTGTCAGATTCTTCATGGACATTTGAGATGCCCTCTATATATTTATCCTTAACTAACTCAGCAATTTTTTTAATCAACTCTGCCTTATTAACTTGATAAGGCAGCTCTGTCACAACAATTCTAGTCCTCTCACCACCATGACCATTATACGTTTCAATATCAGTTTTAGCACGGCAAACAAGTCCGCCTCTGCCTGTGCGATAAGCTTGCCTAATATTTTGACGCCCTAAAATTATTCCGCCCGTCGGAAAATCAGGAGCAGGGATAATTTTCATCAAGTCATCAATAGAGATTTCTGCATCGTCAATTAAAGCGATTACTCCGTCAATTACCTCATTTAAATTGTGCGGAGGAATATTTGTCGCCATACCAACCGCAATACCATCAGATCCATTAACTAATAAATTTGGGAATCTTGCCGGCAATACAGCAGGCTGCTGCAAAGTATCATCAAAGTTAGGATACCAGTCAACAGTTTCCTTATCAATATCTTCTAGCATTTGCGCAGAAATTTTTGAAAGCCTAGCCTCTGTATACCTCATCGCCGCCGGCGGGTCGCCATCTACAGAGCCAAAGTTACCATGTCCGTCTACAAGCGGAAAACGCATAGAAAAGTCTTGGGCAAATCTAACAAGCGCCATATAAACAGAACTATCGCCATGCGGGTGATATTTACCCATTACATCCCCGACAATCCTTGCACATTTTCTATAAGGTTTGTCATGATAGATGTTTAATTCACTCATTGAATATAAAATACGGCGGTGCACAGGTTTAAGACCATCCCTAACATCAGGAATAGCCCTTGATACATTTACAGCCATAGCATATGCTATAAATGATTTTTTAACCTCATTTTCAACCTGAACTTTGACAATTTTAGTCTTGTCATTGTATGGTTTTGCTTCATCTTTTTTCTTTGCCATGATTTGTTCTCTCTATTTGATTTTTTGTTTGGTTTTAATGTTGCTGTTTGGTAGATCGTCATTGCAAGCAACAGCGAAGCAATCCAGATTAAATCTAAATCTATTTTTCACGATGTTTAATCACTATCCATCCTTATACACTGTCATCCTTATTCAACCGACAATCTCATCATGCAAATCTACCCAATCAGGATTAAAGTTTTCAATTAGCATCAGTTTTTTATTCTTGAACCACCCTTAATTTGTTTCTCTCTCAAAAACGAAGCAATCTAGTTTAAATTCTTCCTTTATTATTTTCTACTCAATAAAAATCACTTTATTATACATCCAAATCCGTCACTAATTTTGCATTCTCTTCAATAAATTTTCTTCTAAGTTCTGGCATATCACCCATCAAAATATTAAATGTTTCATCAGCTTCAAAGGCATCATCCATGGTTACCAACAACAAAGTCCTCTCTTCTGGATTCATAGTAGTGTCCCACAATTGATCTGCATTCATCTCACCCAACCCTTTATATCTTTGAACATCCGTACCTTTTCTGCCCATGCTGTTTAATTTATCATTAAGCTCTTTATCATTATAGCAATATTCAACCGTCTTACCTTTTGATACTTTATACAAAGGCGGCTGCGCAATATATACATGCCCGTTTTCAACCAATGGTTTCATATATCTAAAGAAAAATGTCAATAATAATATCCTAATATGCGACCCGTCTACATCGGCGTCAGTCATTATGATAATTTTATTATAGCGCAGTTTTTTTAAATCAAAATCGTCTGCTATACCGCACCCAAACGCTGTTATCATAGACTTAATCTCTACATTTTCTAAAACTTTCGCTAAACGACTCTTTTCTACATTTAGAATTTTACCTCTTAATGGCAAAATCGCTTGAAAGCGCCTATCTCTGCCTTGCTTAGCCGTTCCGCCTGCTGAATTACCTTCAACAATATATATCTCTGTTGAGCTAGGATCACGTTCTGTACAATCTGCCAATTTACCAGGCAGTGTTGTACCCTCTAAAAAGCCTTTTCTTCTGGTCAGTTCTCTTGCATTTCTAGCCGCATCTCTTGCACGCTGTGCCATTACACACTTTAAAATTAATTCTTTAGCCTCTTTAGGGTTCTCTTCAAAATATGTGCCCAATAACTCTGTTAATGTTTTTTCTACATACGCTCTCATATCAGAGTTGCCTAGCTTTGTTTTTGTCTGACCCTCAAACTGCGGTTCATTAAGCTTAACTGAAATAACTGCTGTCAAACCTTCACGCACATCATCGCCCGATAATTTTTCAGATTCTTTTATCACATTATTTTGCAGCGCATAATCGTTGATTACTTTGGTAATAGCATTTCTAAACCCTGTTAAATGCGTTCCGCCTTCTTCTGTGTTGATGTTATTTGCATACGAATATACAATCTCTGCAAAACCATCATTATATTGCATTGCAATTTCAACCGAGCGGATTTTGCCTTTTTCTTTGTATTCTTTTTCTGCATACAAAGTTGTAGGAAACATAGTAGTTTTAGAGCGGTTAAGATAATCAACAAAATCTAAAATACCGCCGTCAAATTTAAATGTTTCACCCCTCTCTTGTCCTACTCTCTCATCTTTTAGCGTGACAGATAATCCTTTATTTAAGAAAGCCACCTCACGCAATCTTGTGCGCAAGGTTTCATAAGAAAAATCAAGCGTCTCAAAAATATCCGCATCAGGAAAAAATGTCACCTTTGTGCCATTATTTTTTGTTTTGCCGATAGGCTTTAATGGAGTCATCGGGACACCACGTGCATATTTTTGCTTATGAATTTGTCCGTCTTTATATACTTCAACTTCAAGCCACTCTGATAAAGCATTAACAACAGATAGACCTACACCATGCAAACCACCCGATACTTTATATCCTTCACCGCCAAATTTACCGCCTGCATGAAGTTCAGTTAAAACAAGCTGCACTGCCGGCACCTTTTTTTCTTTATGAATATCAATGGGTATACCACGACCATTGTCTGTGACTGACACTGCGCCATTTCTATCAATTTCAATTAAAATTGTATCACAAAAACCTGCCAGTGCCTCGTCAACAGAGTTGTCAACAATCTCAGTGACAAGATGGTGTAGCCCTCTAATATCCGTTGAGCCGATATACATACCAGGGCGTTTTCTGACAGGATCAAGTCCTTCTAAAACTTGAATCTGACTTGCATCATAATTGTGTTGTTTATCTGACATAATTATTTTACTCCGTGCTTTTATTATAGCATTTTTCACTTGAATCGTCCAAACATTTTTGCTTTATTTTTATCAGTTTTTTAAACTTTTTTTAATCAATATGCATTTAAAAGCCTTTAAAAGCCCCTATTTGGCATTTTTTATTTTAGATGAAAATCAAGCATGCAAATAATTGCGTTGATTTAAGCAAAAACTACAAACAGCAATTATTTTAAAACAATTAAACTGTAAATCTAAATTTTCAAACTACATTACTTGCCAACAATTAAAATTCTTGCTAAAATGAGTTTATATTGATTACACTATTAAAAAAATACCTTGCTGGATATAGGATTATATCTGTCATAGGCTTAATATTAAAATTGTTAGAAGCAATAATTGAAATTTTTATTCCGCTTATTATTGCCTTGATTATTGATAGAGGAATACTCAATAATGACTTCTCTTTTGTCATGCATATGGGTTTTTTAATGCTGGGTCTTTATATTGCTGGCTATATTTTGGCAGTACTTTGCCAATATTTTGCAGCTAAATCTGCATTTGGTTTTTCTTTTAATCTTAGATCATCTCTATTTAAGCACATAAATTCTCTCCCGATTGAATCCCTCATTCACTTTAAATCAGCATCACTAAATGTCCGCCTAAATGTTGATACAAACAACACATCAACTGCAGTCAACCGTTTTATAAGACTCGGAACTCGTGCGCCGTTTTTGTTAATCGGCGCATTAATAATGGCATTAAGATTACACCCTATAATGGCACTCATAATTTTTGTGTCTGCCAACATCATTTCTTTTATCGTATTTTTTATCATGAAAAAAGCTGCTAAATCTTTAAAAGAAATTAATATGGGTTTAGATGAAACTGCTAATGAAGCCAATGAAGCTATTAGCGGAGCTAGAATAATAAGAAGTTTAAATAGACAAGATGATATAAATAAAAAATTTGAAAGCGGCAGACTAAAATTAAAAAGAAATTCGATAAAGTTTTTAAATATATCACTTTTAGCAAGCCCTTTATCATATTTAGTAGTTAATTTGGTAATAGTCGCAATTTTGTATTTTGGCGGGATATTTGTATACGACGGGACTCTTAGTCAAGGCGAAATAGTTGCATTAATTAATTATATGCTGCAGATTTTAAACGCTTTAATAATTATAGCAATGCTGGCAGTTATTTTCAATAGAGCAATAGTTAGCAGCAAAAGGATAAATGAAGTGCTAAATTGCTGCACGCAATGCACAACGCACAATGCATATTTAATTGATAGCTCAGATTACATTGCATTAAAAAATATAACAATGACCTATCCCAACCATAAAACACCCGCCCTAAACAATATATCATTTGAGTTTCCATTAGGAAAAACATTAGGGATTATAGGGGCAACTGGCAGCGGAAAAACTACTTTAATAGAAATTTTAATGGGCTTTTATAAATATGAAGGCACTATTAATATGCCATTTAATAGTTTAGATATTGGCTATCACCTGCAAAAGAATCAAGTTTTAAGCGGAACAATAAAAACAAATGTCAGCTTTGGTCGTCAAGCAACGGATGAACAAATTTATCAAGCTTTAAATATGGCTAAATGCGATTTTGTTGATGATTTAGACTTTGCTGTTTTGCCGCATGGAGCAAATTTATCAGGAGGACAAAAACAAAGATTAACTTTAGCAAGAGTTTTTTTAGGTGTAATCTTAAACAATGTAAAACTGTTGATACTAGATGACCCTACAAGCAATTTAGATCATAACACAGAAAAACTAGTTATAGACTCAATAAAAAATATTGAAGGTATAACTAAAATAATCATCTCTTCTAAAGCTAAAAATATTATGGACAGTCACTTAGTTTTAGTGCTTGACAAAGGTGCAATAGCAGGCATTGACACACATGAAAATTTAATAGCTGCTTGCAGTATATACTCTCAAATTTATAAACTATCAGGAGAATAGAGTGAAAAAAAGCACACTTAAAAAATTATTGCGCTATATTAAACCACACTCTATTTTAGCAATGCTTGCTATCATTTTTGCTCTAATTCATGTAGCCGCACTTATTTTAGCTCCTGTTTTTATTGGCTCTACAATTGATTATATCATTGGACCATCAAATGTAAATTTGACAAGAGTATTAAATTATTGCATATATCTTTTATTGGCAATAATTACTGCTACCTTTTCTAGCTATCTATCTTCTAATTTTGCCGCCCGTTTATCTCAAAAAGTAATCTTTGCATTACGCATAGATGCTGTTAAGGCGATAAATTTAAGCCCCATATCAAAAATTGACACCCTATCTAAAGGTGAATTGGCAATTAGATTGACATCCGACACAGAACGCATTGCAGAAGGATTAACTAATACTATTACACAAATATTCACTTTTTTGGCATTAATAATCGGCACTCTAGTTTTTATGTTTAGATTAAATGTCACCATGGCTTTAGTCGTTGCCTTGTTGACACCTATATCAGTGCTAATTGCTGCCTTAATCGCATTTTTTTCTCATAAGCTTTTATTAAAACAAACAGCCAAAGAAGGGACTTTAGCAAGTCTGACAGAGGAATATATTTATTCAATCAAGAGTATCAAATTATATAATTATCAAAAAATAGCACAAGAAAAATTTGATGAGCAAAATAGAAAAATAAAAGACTTTGGAAGCAAAGCTGTTTTTATATCTGCGCTTACTAATCCTACCACTAGGTTTATAAATGGTTTGGTGTTTGCCTGCGTGACTATGGTAGGAGCATATTTGGTGCTTAGCGAAGCATATTTTAGCATTGGTGCTTTAAGTATATTTTTAGCATATGCAATGCAATATGCTAGACCTTTTAATGAGATTACTAACGCCATGACAGAAATCCAAAATAGTATTGTCTCAGCCAAAAGAGTATTTGAGATAATTGATAATGATAATGCTGAATTAAAAATGCACAACACCAAATTACCATGCAATAAGCTAATAGGAAAGATTCAATTTAAAAATGTTGATTTTAAGTTTACTGATAAACTTGTTATTAATAATTTTTGTCTTAATATAAAGCAAGGACAGCGTATAGCAATTATCGGCAAATCTGGGTCAGGAAAGACTACTTTAATTAATCTGTTAACAAAATTTTTTACCCCTAATAGTGGACATATTTTGATTGATGATACAAATATCGATAATATCGACACAGCAATTTTGCGGCAAAATATTGGACTAATATTGCAAGAAGGCTGGATTTTTAAAGGAACTATTTTAGACAATATCGCCTTTGCAAAAAAAGATGCTAATAAAACTGAAATTATTGAAGCTAGCAAAAAAGCTCATATTTATGATTTTATTGTTTCACTTAAAGACGGGTTTAATACAATTATTGACCACAACACCCTATCAAAAGGACAAGTGCAATTATTATGTCTTGCTAGATTTTTTTTAAACACTCCGCCTATAATCATTTTAGACGAAGCAACATCAAGTATTGATGCTAGAACAGATTTTTTGATTCAAGATGCTTTGAAAAACATAACAAAAGGGCATACTAGTATAATAGTAGCCCATCGTTTAGAGACTATAAAAGATGCTGATTTAATAATAGAACTGAATGAAGGAAAAATTATAAGACAAGGCACTTATGCTCAGTTATTTAATGAATAGTTTATTAATATCATCTTCATTTAATACCCCAGTTTTAGAATTAATCAATTGCCCGCCTTCAAAAGCCATCAAAGCAGGAATCCCCATCACCTTAAATCTTTTTGCTAACTCTTTATTTTCATCAACATTAACCTTGCAGATTTTATATGCAGGGTTTTTTATTTCTTCTAAAATACCTAACTGATTTATACATGGACCACACCAAGACGCCCAAAAGTCTACTAAGACTTTACCATCAGCTATAATGCTATCAAAATTATCAATATTTAAATCTATCATAAATATAGTATGCTCTATTAAGCCTTTCCTAATTCAATGAATGCTGCCTTATATATTTCAAAAGCTGTTTCAAAATCTTTTAGACTCATGTTTTCTTGTGCTTTATGCAAATTAGTTTCAACCGCCTCTTCAACAGGCCCAAAAGCAACCGCTTTAGGTAAATCCCTTGCATATGTTCCGCCGCCTGTCTTAATGCAATATCCTTCTTTGCCTGTCTTGTCCTTATATACTTTTAATAAAGTCTTGACTAAATCATCATCTTGACTCACATATAAATTAGCAGCATATCTTAACACTTCTAATTTGCCGCCTTTAGGCAAATGCTGTTCTATTTTCTTTTTAATATCATCATGCTTTGCACTAATAGGCAATCTTAAATCTATAGTAAATTTTAAATAATTATCATCATCAAACTCAATTATTCCTATATTCATAGTTAACTTTCCACTCTCCTTATCCTCTTTATATATCCCTAAATTCTCTGCCGCCTTTACGTGACAAAAATTATTTTTTAGCGCACTAGCTATAGAAGAATCACCAGCAATAGCATCTAAAATAGTAACTATTTTCCAAATTGCATTATCACCTTTATCAGGCTCCATTGCATGTCCTGCTAATCCAACCGCACCAATTGTATAAACTTCTAACTCATTTTTAACAGAAAAATCATCTAAGCTTACCCCGCTTGCTAATATTGCTCCTGCTAGACTAGAATCAGAAAATATCTTATTATTAATATCACCACCATTTAATCTTGCAATAATCCCGCCTAACGCACTGTCTTTAAAGATACTAACACTTGCCTTATCTGGTATAACATTTATACTTTGACCACCCTCAATAAAAGCAATATTCTCTCTAAAAAATGTATCTAACGGAATTTTTGCCGACAAGTGCAGTATACCTTTTTCTGAATTGATAAGCGGAAAAGATGAATCAGGAACAAAACTAACAAAAGGTATCTGCTCTTTATGCGCATTTTTCATCATGTGTTTTATACAAGCCGAGCCATGCTCTTCATTTAGGCCCACAATTAAGCGCATGCGATGTTTATATTTTAATCCGCTCTCTTTAATTTGTTTTAAAGCATGCAAACATAAAATAGCGCTGCCTTTGTTGTCAGCAACTCCTCTCCCATACAAATATCCGTCCTTTTGCACCAATTCAAACGGATCAGTTGTCCATCCATCACCTGCAGGCACTACATCAAGATGGCAAAGCGCCGCAATACATTCTTCCCCTTCACCATATTCTGCCCAACCTACATATCCGTCTAACTCACCAGTTTTTAGTCCATACTCTTTAGCTTTATTTAAAAACCAGTCTAATGCTTGCCTGTTTCCCAATCCAAAAGGAGCAGCTTTTGATAAATCTGCCTCATCTAATACACTTTTGATTGCTATTAGTTCTTTTAAATCATCTATCATAATATTCATAATTTAATCCTCTCTAAACTTTCTTTAATTCTTTTTATCCCTTTATCTCTTTTAAACAACATCGCCATTTCAATAGCCCCGCCTGGAGTATTTTTTGCCCCAGTCAAAGCTATTCTAAATATCCACATCACTTGCCCTTTTTTATAATTCTCTTTATCCGCAAATTCACTAATTAAATCTGCTATATTATCCCAATCCTTGCCATCAATAAAATTAATTAATTTAGGCAGCATCTCTTTTGCCAAGTTAATATCCGTTTTCATTTTCTCATTGATAAATGCACATAAATCATATCCGTCAAATTCAATAATAAATCTAGTTAACTCAATAATATCTGAAAAAATTTCTGTCCTTGAATGCAATAAATTTGACAAGAATTTTAAGTCAAATTCTTTTAATTTATCCGAGTAAAATGGTAACGCTAGGTCATGATATTCTTCTAGACTCAAGTCTTTTATATGCAATGCATTGATATAACGCATCTTAACTTCATCAAAGATAGCTGGTGATTTTGACAAACCTTCTATATTAAATTTATCTGCCAATTCAGCCAAACTAAATTTTTCCTGCTCTCCTTTAGGAGACCAGCCTAATAACGCAATATAATTTAATATTCCCTCTTTAATAAACCCTTTTTTAATAAAGTCCTCATAACTTGCAGCTCCGTGCCTCTTTGACAGCTTTTGATTAGCGTCCTTCATTATATTCTGTAAATGCATATACTGTGGTTTTTTCCAAGAAAAAGCATCATAAATATGATTGTATTTAGGAGTAGATGATAAATATTCTACCCCTCTCATAACATGAGTTATCCCCATTAAATGATCATCAATTACATTAGCAAAATTATAAGTAGGCAATCCGTCTGATTTGATTAAAACATTGTCCTCTAGCTCTTTATTCTCGATGGTAATATCTCCAAAAACAAGATCAGTATAAGTAGTAACTCCAGCAGCAGGCATATTTTGTCTAATGACAAAAGATTTTTTTGCCGCAAGATTTTTTTCAATCTGCACTTTAGTTAAATTAAGACACGCTTTATTATATTTAGCAATCTCACCATCGTTTTGTTTTGCACCCGCATCACAAAAACAATAATATGCACCGCCCTTTTTTATTAATTCATCTGCGTATTTATTATATATTTCTTTTCGCTCTGATTGTATATAAGGTCCATACTCTCCGCCCACATCAGGACCTTCATCATATACTAACCCAGCATCTTTTAAAGCATCATATATCACCTTATCCGCCCCATCCACCAGTCTGTTTTGATCAGTATCCTCTAAACGCAATATAAACCTGCCGCCATTCTGCTTTGCAAACAAATATGCATATAAAGCTGTCCTTAAACCCCCGATATGCAAATACCCTGTAGGCGACGGAGCAAACCTAGTCCTGACAATTTTATTCATTTTCACTAACCACCTCGTCATTAATTTGCAATTCATCCCTTATATTGCCTTCACCTTCTATTGCTGTCCCAAAATTTTCTTCTTTGACATGCGGGATAGAAAAACCCCTGCCATATACTTCTTTAGTGCCTACCATATAAGCAAAGGTATCAGGATATTTTTTCAATATTCTATTAAATGCTGCAATTTGTTTGTTTTTAATAATGCAAATAAGTATGGTTTTTTCTTGTCCCGTATATCCGCCCCTTGCTTTGATTTTAGTGACACTTCTGCCTAACTCCATTACTAAATCTTTTGACAGCTGCTCTTCTTGCATAGTAATAATTTCAAACTTCATTGCACTATTAAACCCTTGCAAAATTGTGTTGCAAACTATTGTAGATGTCACCATGTTGATGATAGATAAGATAACTATATCAATTGGATTAATACCATCAATGCTGCCGCTAACAATAAATGCAGTTGACAAAACAACAGTCACATCTACTGCTAGGATAATCCTTGCCGCATTTAAATGAGGCCATTTTTTATTTACCAATCCTCCCACAATCTCTGACCCGCCATTAGATGCCCCCATTTTTATCAAGATACCCATCCCTAAGCCCCTAAATACACCGCCTGCAATAGCAGGAAGTATACTCTGCTCAGTAGTATATCTTATGTTGTACAGCCAGTTTGGACCATAATAATAGTTAGGAGAAGCTACAAACTCATTTAATATAATAAGCACCACTGATGAAGTAGCAATTGCAACAATAGATTTATATACATATCCTCGATTTAATTTAAAAAAAGCTAAAATTAAAAGAGGAATATTCATACCTAAGACAAGCCAACCAGGATTTATTGCAGGATTTATATAATAAATTGCTGCAGCTATACCCGTTAATCCGCCAGGGGCAAATCTGTTTGGCAGTATAAAAATAAAGACAGAAATACCCGCTATTGCCGAAGCTAAAAATACTATAATATAAATAATTATAGTGCTTCTTATTTTTTTGTTTTTATCTAATGTTGTCATTTTTTTATTGCTCCTATCTTGTTAATAAAAACTCTTTTAATGCCTCATTATTTTCTTGCTCACTCAATGCTTTAAGTGCTTGCATTCCAGCCTCACTTATATCTTTTACATATTTATCCAATAAAAATTTTAGCGGCTCTGGTCTTAAAGAAAATACTCTTGCCGCAGTCACTAAACACCAATCCCCACGCATGTCTACTCCTTTAATATTTAACAAATGAATGGTAGACATATAACCATTCATAATAGCTTTTAATATACTATCCCTATCAGGAATCAAGTCAAACCCTCTTGCATAAATATATTCAATCGCCTTATCTCTGCCGCCTGCTATACTAGCATCAAATGCCTCTTGCATTCTGTTTTGATACAAATTAATTAGCTCTAATGATTCTTCCCTTTTTAATTCTAAGCACTCAATAATTATATGCAGCGGAACATCTTCAAGCATCTGCCTTAAAGAAACACCATATTTATCACCAATTGTTTTAGCTTTCTCCACATTACCTTCTAATAGCATAGTCTTAAAATAATGTAATATGTATTCTTTAGAAAATCCTGTTTTTAAAATAGCAAGATCAATTAACTCAAAAAACTTTTGCTCTTTTTCTTCATCAAAAGCACCTCTCTGACACATACCTGATAAATAATTTCTTGACAAAGGCTCAGCTAATGCCCCCACACCAATGAAATATCTAATCAATGAAAAATTATAACCTTTGCACGCAAAAAACATAGGGCGACAGCGATTAAAGTTTACTTCAGCGCCCTGTTTAATAAGTTCTTTAGCTTGATACAAATTTTCTTCACTCTCTGCCTCTTTAGACAATTCAACAAGTTTCTGCCCCAACTCTTTTTTAAGCTTTTTATATTCTCTATCCATAATTTGTTTTTTTACCTTTAAAAAAATATTTATGAAAAAGTATTATAACATATCAAAATTGCCTTGTAAAGTGTTTGACAAAGGATTAAAAAAATGATAAAGTATAAATATTAAAATAATGAGGTGTGGCGCAGTTTGGTAGCGCACCTGGTTTGGGACCAGGGGGCCGCAGGTTCGAATCCTGTCACCTCAACCACATGATTTTGCAAGCCAACCTCCATCGGTTTGCAAGCAGGGGGCAGATGATGAATCTGCCTCCTTTTCTTTACCATTTTGGGCTATTTTGTTAGGTTTTTGGTCTAAATTGGGGTTTGTGGTGCTTGCATTTCTTGAAATTATTTTGCTTGCCAAATCAGAAGTTTTTATTATTGAGACGCTTTCACTCAAATTAACCTCATTTTTATGCAAAGTTTGCAAAAAAGTTTTAGCGTTTACATCCGCTTTTAGACTGCTGTTTAGAGGCTGTGGAAGAACATTAAGAAAAATCTCAACTCGGTCTTGAAAAACCAATACTTTATTGAGTAAAGTATCAATAAGTCGCATTTTTTTATTGTGTGAGTTGCCATTCATTATTGTGCGGATTTTAGAAAAAATCGCATTGAACTCTTTTGGATTGATTTTGACTTCTTGTCTTTGCTTATTGTTTTGTTCCATCCGATTTTGTAAATCCTTTTTCTGATTTTCTAATTCATCAATCATTACCCTAATGCGATTAGCAATGTTGCTATCCTCTTCCATCATAAGTTTCTCTACAGCAGAAGTAATCTTTACCTCTATTGCATTGATTTGAGACTCATATTTTTTCATCTCTTCTTCGCCACTACCAAACTTTCTGACCCGATGCTCATTATACAGCCTTTCTACTTGCAAAATATTATTAGTGCTAATCAACTCTTTTATCTCTTCTATAATAGCCTTTTCCAAAATATCTCTACTGACAGTGCTATTGGTACATTTGTTTTCTTTCGCAGTGCCGTCCTCATTAGTTCTCCTAGCCTGACATTTATAGAAATTATAAAAACCATTTCCGCTCTTTCGCTCTTTGCGTTGTCCACGATATGTATCGCCACATTCACCGCATTGAATGCGACTTGATAACAAATAATCATCAATCGCAATAGCTGGAGGTTTATGTTTCCGTCTATCTAAATAATCTTGTACCGCCATAAATAAATCCTTACTAATTATCTGATAGCTTTCCTTTTCACACCTAACAACATTGCCATCTTCGTTTTTAACATAGTGGGGAGTACCATCCATTCGCATATCTTTTTTAGTCTTTCCATAAGTGTACACCCCCATATATCGCTCATTTCGTAAAATATTCTCCAGTGATGAGTATGTAAACCGATTTCCTTTTTTAGATTTGAAACCTCTTGCAGTCAATTCATCAATTATATCGCTATATTCAATTCCCAATAAAGTCTTTTCAAAAATAATTCGTATTCCCTCTGCTTCTTCCTCATTTATAGCAATATCAGGATAAGGCAACTTGTTTGATTTAAGCATAGGATTTCCATGCTCATCCAGCCTCTGTGCTTTTTTATAACCAAAACCCACTGTTCCTCCATTGAAGCCCCCCTTAGATGCGTTATGTCTCATATTATCTTTAACAACCACCGATTGATTATCGTTGTGATATTCAGCCATCATTTCCAACATCGCTTCCATCATCTTGCCCTCAGGTGAATCATCTATGTTTTCGGAAGCAGACCTTACAGCGACACCATGCTTTTTCAGTTCAAATTTATTACTGTAGCTCTCACCCTTGTTCCTTGCAAAACGGTCTAATTTATAAACTACAATATATTTGAACTTTCTTTTTTTTGCATCAGCAATCATTTGCTTAAACGCTGGTCTATTGCTTGTTGAACCACTCACCGCTTCATCAACATACCAATGAATTATTTTATAGCCAAATCGCTCTGCATAACTTCTAATATAGGACTTTTGTGATTCAATAGTTTCTCTGTTCTGATTATCACTGCTGTACCTGCAATATCCCACAACATACACAGTCTCTGTGGAGTTTTCATTATTCTTAGCCATTTGCCACCTCCTCACGCTTCTCACAGTTTGTGCAATAATATTCTGCCATGCAACTAAATATTGATTCCATCATCTTGCCTGCGGGCGATTCGCCTTGGGGTTCAGTAACTGATAGGATTGACACGCCAATTTTTTTCAGTTCAAATTTATAGAAATAGTATTCGCCCATGTTGCATGAAAATCTATCAAAACGATAAACAAGGATGTGGCTTATGTTTTTTGACTTAGCCTCATTTATCATGCGTAAAAACTCATTTCTGTCAGTAGAAATACCACTTGCACAATCTATGTACCATTCAACAATATCAATGTTGTTGGCTTTGGCAAATTCAGTGATAGCCTCTCTTTGCTCCTCAATGCTTTCTGTTGATTGACTGTTAGGATTAAACCTGCCATAAGCACTTGCAGTTTTAGTTGCACCTTTGTTTTTAATGTTTTTCATTGTTTTGTTCTCCTTTTGAACTTGACTAATTATATTGTATTTTTTAACTTAGCTTCACTTGCCATGCGTAAAAACTCTTTTCTGTTGCACTTCCGCTTAAAAGTGGTGAATAATGGGCTGAAGCGTATAATGGATGAGATTGTGGCGAAATCACCCCGAAATCATACTAGAAGTATGATGAGGGTTGTTTTTGCCACAATATCACCACTAAGGCGCCGACTACATTTTACCACTATTTAAGCGGAAGTGTAGTATCAGCAGAAGTTCCACTTGCACAATCTATGTGCCATTCAAGAATATCAATGTTATTGGCTTCGGCAAATTTTATTATCATCTCTCTTTGTGCCTCAATACTTTCAGCAACCGCATTTTCAGTTACCCCTTTGTTTTTAACATTTTTCATTATTTTGTTCTCCTTTTGAATTTGACCGACTATATTATCAGCCTTGATTTTGTTTGTTTTATTTTTCTTGTTTTCTTTTGCAGTTTTATTTGTATTCATGATTTTCATCTCCTTTAATCTTAAATAAGCATTCACTAAAATATTGTGGTAATGGATAAACTGTTCCATCATAGACAGGGGGGTCAAAAATCGCTTCAGTGAAATATTTGTATGGAATACGATTATTAGCATTTGCCAAATCCATTCTTGCCATGAAATGCACTATCGGCGATAAAACATCCTCGTCAGCTTCATCTCCATGAATAATCATATCCTCTTCTTTGTGCGACAACCCATTTTCAATGAAACTTAAAAGTCTTTTTGATAAAGGACTATCTTTATGTTCTGAAATCTTTTGAAAGTAATCTTTTGCCTTAATGCTATTGCTGTACATTTCATCAAAAAATTCTAACAATGGACTATAATGAACACTTGCGACAGATACAACATCTTCAACATCTTCAATCACCTCAAAAAAATCTTCATTGTCCCAGTCCTCATCATGCTTAAAAACCTCACTGGGAACAAGTTTACCTCCGCCCCTGTTAATAATGATTTTTCTCTGCTCACCATTATTTAACTTTTCCCTCATCGGAATCCTCCTTTGTCGTTTCATTACGACGGAAATCATGGCATAGAAAGTAAACTTTCGTATCACGAATCCCACACCATAATGTCTAATAATTTTTTTCTCTTATCAGCTAAATTTACATTTTACTGTTTTGCGATTGTGCAGTTAGTTTTTTGATAGCTTCTCTAACTTGAATCTTTTCAGCATCTGACAACTCAAAGCGAAATCTACGCACAGTAGACATTTCGTTAATTCCTCTCCATGCCATACCGATTTGCCACAAGGTCAGACCTGCCGACTTGATTTCATCTCGTAAATCTTGGTTTGCTCTTTTCATGTTTTTTCTCCTTTACTGCCACCCATAAGAATAATCGTAATTATATTAGCAATTATCATTATAATATCACAATGTTACGGGTGTTGCAAGCAATTTTGTGGCGATTTTACGATTTTTTTCAAATTTATCACAATGTTTTTTAATCCTTAGTTAAATCGCTTGACCACTGTATGGAAAAGTTGCTATACTTATTGCAGTATCACAATGAGGTTATACATGAATAATCAAACAGAAATAAAAAACGAGAATCCAAAATCTGAACAAGTGAGGGCTTATATATATAAAGACAAGCCCCCCATTAAACAAATCCTAAGTCTTTTGAATGCTAGAATGACTGCGGAAAATAAATCACTAGCAACAGTAAAAGAGGAGTTTAGATTGGAGCTATCTAAAACAGCCCCTATATCTCCAGAGGCTATTCGTTCATGGACAATAGGTTATGCTCGCCCTGATATGTCTAGGTTGCTTGATATTGCTAAGTATTTTAATGTTACAACTGATTTTTTATTAGGAGCTCATAAATCTAAAAGTGTTGACCCTAAAGTTATTGCAGCAGGCAAAAAATTTGGGCTAGAAGATATCCCGATTGAGCAGTTAGAAAAACTAGCACAGGATAAGCCTATGGGCAGTGATGGGAACATTGTAAGAGTTGTGCCAAAAGAGGGAGGCGGTGTTAAAACCATAAAAACAGCCGATATTCTAAAGGTTGTTAATATACTGCTTTCAGAATTAAAACATACTAATCCCAACAAAACTATTTTAGGTTTGCTAGTAGACACTTTTGATTTTGAGGGTGAACTTGAAGCCCATTACAAAATTCTTCAAAAACAATTCTTCTTGGATGATAGTGAAATTACACAGCTTAGAGCAAACAAATTTTACAAGACTTTAGTTAGGCTTATTGAACAAAACAAGCCTAAAGAACAATAAAAAAACAAACACCGCTCACTTTATAATAAAGGGGCGGTGTTCTTAAATACGATATATATGCTTTAACTATTGTGCAATTTTTTTCTTATTTTTCTGACCAACGCTAGAATCAAAATGTTCACGCAGACCACCGATGTTATCTTGAAATTTTTCTAGCAGTTTGTTTTTGATTATCCCAAATTTATCCTTGATTTCTTTCACGGCAAGCAACTCTCTTTGAATTTTAACATTAGAGCAATGATATAATGCAGTTATCATTGAATTGTATGAAGCACTTGAATTTAAGCCCAACTTAGTATTCCACTCACTCAAAACATCACTAAAAACATTATCCATTTCAAAGGCTTTTCCATTATCTTGCAAGTAGCCATCAAATGGAAGAACTATGCCCTTATCTAGCTCATAATGTTTTTCTATTTCACCCATAGCCTTATCCACACCCTCTTTATCATTATCAACTAAATACGCGTATTTGATGCCTTGCATAATGAAAAATGGTATGTGGTGCATTATAGTTGTTGCCCCTCTGCATGGATAAATATAAAAATTGCTCCCTAAATTTCCAAACAAAGACAGTGCATAAAAATCATGTATGCCCTCAACAAGAATCACATTTTTATCGCCTATTATCTGCTCATTAAACGGTATTTGCAAAGCCTCAAACAATGGTGCTATTTCTGAATACCTTGAGCCACTATGTGGATAGTTTTTCAAACTATATAAGCGTATCAACTTATCTTTTTCTTTCTTAACAATATGTATCTGATGTGGACTGATAGACTCAGGATTGAGCATATAATGAGAGTGGGTAGAATAAATAATCTGTGTTTCTTTATCTTTAGCTACCTTGTCTTTGAAATTCTTTAACAAACTAACTTGAGCCGCTGGATTTAAGTACAGCCCAGGCTCATCTAGCAAAAATAATATTCTCTTATTATTATCTGGATTATATAGTAATTGCATTATAAAGCAATAGTACCATTGAAAACCATCACTACGAGCAAGTAAACTAAGATTTTTTGGGGAAGTCGTGCCTTTAATTTGCTCATCTATAGAAACTTGTAATGTACTTTGGTTGACAAAACGCAAATCAAATTTTATTGATTCGGTAAAGTCTTTATCAGCACCTAACAATTTCCAAGAATTTTCAAAATCAGTTGTCAATTTAGTTATGGCTTTACTAATGTCTGTTTTTTGCTTTTGTGGATTGGTTTGATTCGCCACCGCCACTAATCCACGACCCTCAGTCGCCTCCACAAATAAATTATCAAAAATCTTTTGAATTATCTTCTATTTTTATATCAGTTTTGATTGGTGTCTTTGAGTGCAAATAATTTACAAATGGTAAATATTGAACAATTATCTCAGACAATTTATTTTGAGTTTCTTCACTTAACTCAAATTTTTCATGTGCAAAAGTATATTTTGACAGTTTTGTTTCCTCATCATAAAAACGAGTTATAACAAAGGCTTTTGACAATAAGGACTTACCTACCTTAATAAAATTTTCCGACCCTAAAGTCAATTCTTCCAACTCTTCTGTTTCTTCATTTTGTAATAATTTAATTCCAAAATCACTACAGACATTTTCATTCTCATTTAACAATTTTAGAAAAGTTTCTTGGAAGCCCTTACTGTCCTCTGGCTGAATCAAAGCAGAAATTTTGAATTTGCCCTCCATAGAATCATCGTAATAATTAGGTAAATCAACCAAATGATTTTGTCCTTTGTATTTTTCATCGGCATAATAATCAAAAGCTAATATAGCTTTCAATATTGTACTTTTTCCGCACTCATTTAGACCAATCAATGCAAGCATATTATCTTTGGTCAAATCAATAGTAAGGTCTTCTTTAATCGCCTTATAGTTGTGAATTGTAAAACTTTTGTATTTCAATGCTACTTAATTTATCTCCTGTTTCTTTTTTGAAATATTTTTATATAGATTATATTGAAAAACAATAACTTTGTCCAGTAAAAATCACATTATTTGTTAAACTATGTGATTTTTTTAATTTCGTTTATTAAGTGCTATTTTTTCATCAAAATATCTGCATAAGAATCAAGGAGCCAAATCAGTCCAAATACACCTTTTAGATGTTTTCCTAAATGGAACAAAAATTCTTGTCCCTTTGGGAGAGGTCGCCGTCTATCTTTTTTTGTGTGCCAGTATTGTATGTTTTGAACATGAATTGTTTCACAATTTGCCCTCATCCGTTTATCAACATCAATATAAAGTAACCATAGCTTAAATTCACTTCTTCGCTCCTCTTCGCCTCTCACATTATTAACAACATACGCTTTGCCTGTGAGGATATGCTCAACTAAATCGCCCACCTTAAAAGGATGGGGAATATTCACGCTCACACTTGCTAGATTAAGTCGTCCGTCTTTTAGCTCAACAAATTCACCGCTTGCCGTACATTGCTTGAGATAGTCCAAAACACTATCCCTACCATAGCAAGTCTTTGTCCTAGTCAACCGCTCTTCTTTGGTGTATCTCGTATGACCACCACCCATCATTGCAAAATGAGGAATGTTTAGATAGATATTGGGGATAGGGGCATCCTCTGCGTTTTGAGTGAGCCACTTATAGCCATACAATTTTTCCTCATCAGATAGATGGCTCATTTGAATAAGTCTAGCTTTTTCCGTGGTGCCAAACTGGTGGTTGATTTTGCGACAATGCTTTTCAATGTCAGCTGAATTTAGATATTTGTAAATATCAAAATCATTCATTTTTTTGTCCTCCTTAACGACGGTTTTTTATCTATAAAGAGGCAAAAGAAAAAAGCCTATCGTTACGACAGACTTTCAAAAAACAGCAGGATAGGAAACAATGTCGGAGTCTATCGTTCAAGCATTACCACCTTACCTTTTGGGCAGGTTGGTTGTGTGGTTGGCGAGCTTGTTCTCTAACACACATCTTTATAGATTAGTATCATTATACACTATGTTTAATAAACTTGCAACTATATTGTGGCGGTTTTAAGCCCTTATTTGCCTTTATTTCGCTAGTTTAACCAATTCCCTAAAATCTCCACCATTGCAAAAGTGTCCAACCTGCAATAATCTAAAAGGCTATTTTTGAGCCTGTCTTGCTCTAGTAGATGCTGTATTATAAATAAAAACATCAAAAAACAAAGCAACCTTTTTGATTGCTAAAATTACTAATCTTTGATATTTCTACTTAATGACCGTTGTATTTATTGACCAGACATCAAAACTTGTTTTATGTCTACAAAACTTTTAACAGAGCCATCTGCATTTTTCATTTTTGCAACATCCCATCCACTTTGTTTTGCTCCACATAATGCTCGTAGTCGCATAATATCCTCAGAATCATGATGTTGACCTGTGAGAATATTCATTTTTGATTCCGTGTCGCCCGTAAATACAATCTCACTCATAAAGCCACATTCTACAATGTCTTCAAGATTTTTAAGCGGCACCTCTGGTATCATTTGTCCAAGTAAAGTTGCAACTTCTCTTTTTATATCTTTATCTAGTTGTAAAATATATTCTAGCAAAACTACTCGGTCATCAGCTTTCAAATCTATAAATTTATATGCAAACATTTCAGCAACTACCCTAGAAATAAAAGGTTTTTTTTGCATGATTTGTCGTGTCCAGTCATCAACTGGCTTGGGATTGTTGTCCCAAGCAACAGGCTTTGACAGGAATTCTTGCATTTTCAAGGCACGCTGTCGCTCCTCCTCTATTCGCAGTTGTTCTGTGAATGACAACTTTTGTTTTGGCTCTTTCTTGTTTTTAGAAAAAAATCCCATTTTTATTTCTCCTTTATAATCATGCCAATCAATGGCATAAAAATCTTATGTTGTGTTTTTTATAAAGTTACTTAGGGCTATATGTACATTTCATACGGTTGCAGGAATTCAAATATAAACAATTTCTACATCTTCCTGTCGCCCTTGCATTTGCAACTTGACGGCTGTCAAAATTTGCTTGCTTTTGCTGATATTTACGGTCATTCTCAGCCTTTCTTTGAGCCTCTAACTGTTGCCTTGCAATCTTTTCCATCTTTTGCTGATGCTCCATTTCTTGATAGCCTCGCTTTCTTTGCAACTCTTCCTCTCTTTCTCTATACCTACGCTCTTCAGAATCTGCCATTCTTTGCCGCCACTGTCTATCTTCTTCAGCTTTTTGCTGTATTTGCAACTGCTCACTTGCATTTTCCTGTATCATTATATCTCTTTCTCGCTCCATTTTTAATTTGACTTCCTGAAGTAACATATTAGCCTCTTGAAATAACCTATCTCGTTCAGTTGTTTGCCTAATGTTTTTAATACTATAAATTTCAAGTGATATTTCATAAACAGGTTCTTCCTCAAGCACTGAAGCCACCTGCTTTTCACTATATCCTTTTTCAAACAAGAGCATTACTCCAATAAGAAATAAATTAAACTCCAAAGCAGATGGGATAGTCCATATTTCAAATTTTGATATGCCCAGTAATTTTTCTATGCTTTTAGTACCCAAAGAACGATGACTATCATCACCAGTTCGCAGACTGTATAATTTAGACGACAAAATACTTTTAATTTCTTTTTCATCAAATTCTTTATTTGATTTTATCAAAGACACTTCTTGTTTCAAAATTCGTCTTATTTCACCAATTGTATACCCACTTTTCAATAATTGAATAATGCCACTCTTCATAAAAGTGTCTTTTTCAAAAAATAGTGGGTGTCTTTTTTTTATTTCATCAATGTATTCTTCCACCAACTCATTATGTCTAATCTGCAATTCTCTCCTTGCTAACTCTTTTTCCTCTAGGGTTTTTCTCTCTAATTCCTCTTTCTCTCTTTTCTTTGCCTCCAATTCAGCTTTTTCTTTTTCTTCTATTTCTTTCAATATAGTTTCTATTTGGTCAAAAGTTTTCCCCTCCTGCATTGATGACATTAAGGCTTTATATTTATTGTCGCCTTTATAATTTTGTGCTAGGCATTTTTGTATGTATGGGACATTGCCAGTAGTTAATTTCAATTCGGTTTCTTGCAATTTTTGTTCTATCGGTTTTTGCTCCCATTTATTTTCAAGCAAAAATTTAGATATAACCCCATATTTTGCACTAAAAGATAATGGATATTTCTTTTCATTTATTAGTAATTGCTCAAAATCGCTTTTTTTGTTTTTTCCTTTGTCTTTTATCGCAAAAATGGTTGGAACTAAAATAGGTATAGTAATCAATGGTAACACAATATGAAAGACCCATACCGTCCAGGGAATTAAAGGCTCTGCATAAGGATTATCACTTGTACATCCAACAAGACTTATAATAGACATTGCCCCAAATATGACTGCAAATATTTTCTTTTTCATTACTATTCTCCATTGTTTGCAAAATAAAAAAGTCGCCTCAATTAAGAGACGACTTCCAACAGCCTTACTCCTAATTGTTGCGACACACCCAAAAACTATGGGGGAGTTAGCCGATTGGCTAGTCCGTCCCATAATTTTTGTTAAGGTGTATCGCACAATTACTATATCATATTTAGCAAGCATAATCAAGCGAAATTTAGGCAGTTTTTATTTATAGACATATTTAATAAAGTTATTATCTATTGGCTGATAGGCAAGCAGGAAACCCCCTAACTCTATCTTTTTGATGCAATGGCGGATATGTAATTGCCGATTCAACATCCCATCCTTTCTTTAGCCTAAGACTTAGTGTATCTCTTGAACACACAGCTAGAGCAGACAATTCGCTTACAGTATAATTTTTGCCATTATAATTAACAATATTATTTGTTCTGCGATTGTTGGCTTGTTGCTTTACAGTAGCCCAACAACAATTACTTGGTTCATAGTTACCATTATTATTTAGTCGTTCTAGTGTTAATTTGTCATCATAGCCATTAACTAATGCCCAATCTCTAAAAGGCTCAAAACAATGCCATTCATTGCTCACAGTTATACCTCTTTTTCCATAGTCCTTAGACCTATTTGATGTTAGGAGATAACACCTGCTTAGCATTCCTCTCCAAATTTTATACAATCTTGTTTTTGACCAACCATGAGTAATTGACCTTTTCGCAGTTAATTCTCTTTGTAGACACCCACAACTATTGCTTATGCCTCTTGTTAAAACTGCTCCAAGTATATTTTTTTCTGTTGTGCAATCACATCGGCACAACCAAACAACCTCTCCACGATTTGTTTTTGCAACTGGTTCTATAGCAACAAGTCTGCCAAATCTTTTGTTTGATAAGTCCGTTTTGACCTTGATTTTTTCATTCATTTTTTACTCCTAGATAAAGTATTGATTTTCTAATTCGCTGAAATTTTATAATCACTCCGCTGATTTTGTCCGCCTGTTGTGTTATAATGTACCAACCACTCATTATGAATTTTTCCCATAGAATAATTGGTTTATCCGAACACTGCTTGTAAGGATTGCAGGTCTAATTAAACTCCTTATTGACAGTGTTCCCCTCACTGGAAACCTAACCATTTGTGTCCACCAAACAGATGAACTTGTCGTAGTCCTTTGTAGTTGTGGGTCTATTGCCAAAGGATTTCTAAACACATTAACCACTTGACCCTCATTATTGATTTCTCTTGTGGTTTGATTTTGCTCTACCGACCCCGCATAGTCGTATAGTATGGGGTACATATTATTCTCACTAATTTGGAAACCAAACACATCAGTTATTGACGGATAACCAATATCCACCTCAAACTCTGTTACATCAGTCGCCACGCTTGTTCTTGTCAACCTTATAAATGCACCACCCATCTGATTTAATTCGTCTGCATTAAATTCCATCATGTACAGACCGTCTTGGTATAATACGACCCTTAATCAAGATAAATATTAAAGAATGCTCATTCACTCTGTCTCAAACCTTATAAACATGAAAAAATCTGATTTTTAACTACATAATCAATCCGTATTGTAAAAAACCAATTATCAATTTCACTCAATTTCGCACATCATTTTGATAATAATAAATGCTGAAAAGACCTAATTTTGTTATAGGGTTCATTTTTAACAATTAAACTAAAAACAATATGACAAGCTATAGTTTCCGCTTGATTTTATGATGACCGCCACTAATAAACACATCATCAAAAACAATAAATTTAACTCCAAAATCATAAAAGCCCATCGCAATATCTTTGTTTCGCAAGCTGACCTCTATTTTTTCTAGGATTTCATGTGAATAATAAATTCGCTCATCTTCTATGGTTACTCTTTCCAATAAATAATTAGCTATTCTATTAAACAATTCTCTTCGCAAATTATCAATAGACTCAAAATGATTTTGTCCATAGGTTTTAAGAAAAAAGCTGTTTTGATAAACAGTTTTCCTGCTTTGTGTCCTAAAGCAAAAAATCTCTTTTTCTAATAGCGTTCCTCTCATTTTTCCTTTTGGCACATAAATTAAAGCATGAAAATGAAGAAACCCATCATCCGACACCTCAAAAGCGCCTGCACAAATCCAACCCCATTTAGAGCGAAAGTGTGAAATGGTTCTTTTTAGTTTTTTGCGAAAATTCTTAGCAGTATGTTTTTGTGGGTCATTGGTAAATGTAACAAAATAATTAAAGCGATTAGTGTTTACTTTTCTTCTAAAACGGCGATAGCGTTTGTGTATATTCGCATTAGTACGCTTAATAAACTCATCTACAAGAAAGCCATCATCACCCTCCACACCATATTTAGTTTCCAACCTGCCCATAATATAAGATGCAAGATTTTTACCATCCAAACCAATTCTACGACCATCCAAATAAAGAGTTTTCAAAACATCTTCATGTGGTCTATGTCTATTATACCTTTTGCTACAATTAGGATTTTTAATTGGCTTATAAGCAATCCACTGACCGCCGTCATTATAGACTGAATAATTGCCATTTGAAAAACTACAATCGTAATCATACTTTTTGAATGAAAACAATTTTTCAAGCAAAGCATTATAATTCCTATTATAAGCCACCATCTTTATTTTTTGTAAAACCCCATCCACATCATAACCAACGGCATGATATATTGCTACTTCACTCATATTGCCTGTGATTTCATTTGTCTTTTCTTCTACATCCATAACAAGTCGCAAATCACCATTGGCATACATATCTGAAAGTTTTTTGTAATCTTTTTTTGCAAATTGTGGACGAACTTTGCCTTGTACAACTTGATTATTTTCTACAACGACATCCACATAATATATATAACTAGCAAATCCTGTTTTTTCATTAAACTCAAGCACCTCTCGTTTTAAGATGGGTGCTAAATTGACCGCCCCCATCTGACTACTTTTTACATTGCACAATTCTTGTGCAGAAATACTATTATTCACTCCGAACATCTCACACCTCACTTAACGGCAGATATTTTTTAGGAATAAACTGCATTTGTTTTAGCTTTGTCTTATCAATAGCAACTCGCACGACAAAATACCGCCACAACATTTCTTGGGCGGTTTCAAAATCTTTAGGAGCAGGGGCAATCATCACACGACCGCCATAAATTTTAGCAAATCTAACCTTAGTCCATTCTGACGGAATATTTGTAGCGTTTTTTAGAATTTGCCGTAAATTCTCTTTGTATGTTTTGCCTTTTGTGATATAATTAGGGCTATAATTGGATGGATTTGCAGATAGTTGGCTAACTATTCCATCACCGCAACCAAAGTCAATAGACTCGAACACTTGATTGTACTCGAGTCTATTTTGCATATCATTAGTGATAATTTCATCATTATTTTCATCACTCATTATGTGTCATCTAATGAGAGTAATGCCTCTGCTCTAACAGAAACAAAAATAAATATAGAACAAATAGTATAGAAATTATAATAGTATAATCATTAAATTTATGTTAGCTGTAGAATCGTGCCAAGAAGTATTTGTGGGCTTAGCGTGGTGCCTAAAGCATCTCTTTTTTATTTTTCTATTTCGCAATGTGCAATCCTTTTAGCAAATGACCTGCCGAAAAGAAAAAATCTCATTTCATTTATCCAATCTCTTGTTAAACAGCACTCTATATCATCATCTAATCTGTCAACAAATTATTTTTATCTTCATTATTTATATTATTATTTTCATACGCATCATCTTCACTAGCAATATCGCCCATCTCACTTAAATCATCCGCATTATTTTCTTGCTCTATCGCTACCCCCCCCCCCGAGTTAGCAGCATCAATAAAATTAACTTCCTCTTGACTAATCATACCTTCATCATCTTTAATTCCATCATCTGACTCACCGCTTAATCTAAACATAAATGTATCTGTATAATCAATTTCAAATTTTGACTGCCTTTCTAAAAGGGTATCTTTGATGGTATACATATACTTATAACAGTCAATCCTAAGGCATGACTCATGCATAACTGAAAAAACATTTGTAGTAGCCGCACCAGTGTTTACTTCAAAGATTTTAATTTGATTATTATTGTCACGGTTAATGCCTACATCAACAGTAATAGTAGGAATAAACCTAACTGTAGACTTTTGAATTACTTTAGGAATTTTATCTGCAATATGCATCAGCTGTCTATAAATACGCTTGCTGTCTGCTCCAAACTCATTAGTCAAAAATTGCTTTGTACCTAAAGTGACAAATCCTCCCATAGCTACATTTGATACCACTCCCTCTTTGTTTCCTACTTTAACATAGCTTCTGACAAAATTCCATTTTCCATCAGCACCCCTTCTAGACTCAACCCTAATATCAAACGGAGCGCCCTCTTTAGTGGTTGAATTTACATATTCTTGCACAATATGACTTTCTGTCAAAAAAGCTGCTGTGCATTGCACATCAAATTTCTTTTGACTCATTTTAGTTTTAGTACGATTAACCTCAACAATATATTTTTTACCAAAAAGGGATTTCATGTTAGAAATAGATTTAGCACCCACCTTAGTATCAGGAAGGTTTAATGAAATTTTATGCACGCCCCTGCCTTTACTTCCTTCAGAGGGTTTGACAATGACAGTCTTATGATTAAGTATATGCTGGTCAAGTTTAGAATTTTTATAATAATAGGACTGAATATTATAATTATAACAGTCGCTTTTTTGCAAAATTGCATGCACACGCTCTTTATTAAGGCGGCGAGTATAAATAAATGCACAATTAGAAAAAAGAGACTCAAAAATTTGCGGCTGCTTCCATCTGACAGTGCAATCACTGTCAACTATGTCAGGATACCTAGTCTCTTTTTCAACAAATTCTGCCAAAACAGGATCAAAGAAAAATCCTTTGATCGTTTTATTATCTAGATCAACACCATCTTCATAAAAAACAAAGCTTTCTATGCCATTAAAATGACACAACATACTTAATAAATATATTTTGCTTCGCTCTTTTATGGGTCTATCAGGATCTTTATTGAGTCTATTTCTAACTATACCTACTAACATGCATAGATTATAAACTATGACAATAATTTTGTCAAGTACTTTATAAATACTTTCTTAAAGTTTTTTGTAAAAATTTATCTAATATCTATAAATACTTTCTATCAGCAATCGCATTAGATTTTATACTCTAGAAAGTATGAAAAATCAAAATGCTGCGTGTACATTTGATTTTTGAGCTATCAAAATAGCATATGAACCTACACACCCGTTTCTATTTTTATAGACTTACCAATCCATGAAACTATTAAATAAACTCTTCTATGCAAAGATTAGTTATAAGGTGAGATTCTTTAGAAACGCTAGTCACACGAATATCACTTGGCTGGATTGCATGGTGCAGAACTATTTTTTATTGATGAAATCCTTTGCAGGATGACATAAATTTTTAATTGTACTGTTAAATACAGCAGCTACTCCGTCCTCATCTTAAATTTATGTCTTGCTATAAGCATCTCACTTTATATTTTAAAAATCTAACGGACAACAATAATTGCCTGTTTTTCAATTAGCAAAACCATCGCCTTAGCATACAGCAAATGCAGCAGCACGGTCGACAGCACCGGCAAGGGCGTGGGCATGGCGGTCTTCTTCTCTTGACTAATACTTTGGCACAGTTGCTTTTAAGTATTAGTCGCTTATCACATGCACCTAGTTCAACCGTTGATTGGTTGGTTATTATTCTCTCTCTACAGTTATTCATGGATACCCCCTTTCTTTGGTAATGACCAAATGTCGCCGTGCTGGTCTTTATAATATCTTGCGATGTGCAGACACGCTGGCTCTGATTCCACCACAAACTCCACTGGCACGCCCCCTTCGATGATTTGGTATGGGTATGTCACCCTTGCCCTGTTGCATGTGAGTTCTCCTTGAGGCTTATAACAAATGGCGTGGGCTTTAAACTTGATTGTCGTTGTTTGGTGCGGAGCCAAATTAAACTTGAATCCTTTGCTTGGATCAAAGGTCGGCTGGCTTATCCCGTCTTTCTCTACCGTGCCTTGTGTGAAGGCTAAACAGCATGGAAATCTATCCCTAAACTCAATGTCGTTTACTTGCTTATCGGATGCGTTCTCGACATTTATCATAAAGGTGACTTCTTTATCTCCTGCTAGGCACTCCTTATCGCTCTCTTTCTCTATTATGATAATTGGAGGTTCAGGGTCTGGAATGTGAATTTCACGAAGGCTGATATCGTCAGCACAAAAATCGTTGCCCCATGCCGCCCTCCCTTCTGATAAGAATTCAACTATAAGTTCTGTATAATCATCGGTATGGATTATTGCTCCAAGTTCTTTCCATTGCGGCATGTCTGTTCTTACCGGAATTTCCGAATCCATCTTTCCATAGAAAACTACTTCCCCGCTTGGATTTGTTACCCTTACACCAAAGTGCGGCGGTTCGTATCCTTGGGTCTTGAACATGTTCAAAAACCAGCCTGAAAAAAGGTAATAGGTGTTTGGCTTGACTGTTACATTAGTGTAGAACCACGATGTGCCGGGGTTGTCACCATTGCAAATCAAAAAACGGCCGGTTTCGTTGCCCGTAGTTTTGTCTGCGACTCTCCACCAACTTCCCAAGCCATTACTGCGATTGTTGGTCATCACATTCTGAATTCCGTACTCGCCGTCATCGGGGATGAAAACGGCTGGGTCAGGCAAGGTGTATTGAAAGTCAGGCACAAGCCCCGGATATGGCGGTTCAGGCAATGCTCCACGGTTAATTGGACTTCCTTGTTCAAAGCTGCCAAATGTTCCTTCATCAGCATCATCAATCAGGTTTTCTGGGTCAACGACTACTCCAACTGGTATAATGTTCATTGGGGTGTAAATCACTGGGCCTAGCCGAAAAACTAGCCCAGTGATGTCTGCCCCTGTACAGATTATTTGGTAAGTGCTTTGACTTAGGAAATCTAAATTTGTCGCAGCGGGTGCTGGGCTTGGGGCTGCCGTTATGGGTGGAGTTGTTGAAGTAATGTGCTGCCCACCAGTCGCAGTTCCAAAGTCAACTGGCGACGGTATTGCTCCTGCTATCCCCCAAGCCACAACTACATTGTAAGTGCCGTTTATTACACCAGTAAATCGAAATTCGCCAGTTGGTGTTGTTTGAGCGGCGATAAACATGCCCGTGCTTGTTTCTTGCAAGGCAACTGCAACCAAAGGAATTGGTGCAGTTGCGGTCGCCGTCCTGCCTGCGTCGTAATAAACATAACCACTTATGATTGCCATAGCTCTTCCCCTTTGTTTTTTAGTTTACATGCACTCTGAAGCAGATTGTGATTTCTTCGTCCTCTTCAATTTCGTTGATGTGGTAGGTCAATTTTCTATCTGCTGGGTCGTATATTGGTGTTGCTGGCGTTCCGTTTACAGTAAATGAGCCTGCCACATAACTTGTGCCTGCCGCAAGCACGTCACGGAATGTCAAGTCCTCTAAATCAACTCCGCTCTCATTCTTGATTCGGGTACACCATCTGATTGTTCCGCCTTCGACTGTATAGCGGCAACCCGGCATCTTCTCGATTTCAAGTCTAATTTTGGTTACTTCTGCCTCGTTACTTTCAAGCGAGAATGTTTCGTCGCATGACTCGATGTCGATGAATGATTTGTTTTCAATTTTCATTTTGTTCTCCTTTTGTTTTCTCCTTTTTTTGCATAACCATACCTAAAAATGCTTGACCCCTGGCATGCAAAATCGGAGAATGTTTCTACTTCATCGTATGCAGTTTCTTTTCCTAGCGTGCCTTTTGTTTTCAATAAAAATCTTTTTTGCTCCGCTTTTGCCGAAAATCAAACAAAAGAAGTATTTTTTAGCAGCAAAAGAAAAATCAACATAAGGATTACAAACTAAAGTATTGCCTTTCAAAACTCAAGAACACCTGCTTTCATTTATCTGCAAAATATATGCGGATGCTGCAAAATGCAAGTATAAGAAAAAACGATACCTTTCGATACCGCCTTTCCGTAAACCTCGTAGGGCGCTCAGGTTGCTCCTCAGCATTGCCCTATCCTTCCTACGAGTAAAGCAACTACATTATAACACAAAAACAGGCTCTTGTTTCATGCTTTGATTAAATTGTCCGAACTCATGGGAGTACTTCACCCACTGGTCACCTCCCATTGTAAGACCAAAAAAGTTGTGGCGAAACAACCCCATAAGCTGTTTTTGTGCAAAAAGTTATATCAACATTTTTATCGTTTGTCCTCAATTACATCATGGAGAACAGCGGCTATTTTAGCCCTCTCGTCGTCGCACATAGCTGCAACACGGGCGCAAAAAATAATTTACTCCTTGCTTATCAAACTGCCCTTCATGAGCCTCTTTTGCAATATCAAGTGCAATTTGAAATTCTGATACAAAATTTGGTGTCATTGTCTTAGTTCCTCACGCAATTTTACCCAAAGCTTCCCTAGCTCGTTCCTACCATTTTTGTCTTTGCCTATGCCCCAAAAGGTGTCTTTTGGCGAATCTTCGCAAATTGGATAGTTTTCTGTTTCTAATAGCTTTGTTTTTACATAAGGGTGCTGCTCTAGTTTTAGGCGTAACAATTCTTCCATTAAAGATACTTTGAAGTTATCAAAATCAGGGTCTTTTTTGTCTAAATTGCGCTCAGCTATTTTTTTAGATTCGTAGGCAGAAATAGCCCCCCTAATCTCGATAGCAATCGCTGGGTAGTGTGCTGCAAACTTGCCCGCCTGATAAGCATGCTCTACTGTTGGGTATAATTCGCCTTTATACATAATCGCAAAAGACGAAAAATTATCTAAGCAAAAAAACTCACGATTATAAAATCCTATATAATCATTTACACCTTCTGCTAACCATGGGTCTTTGTATTGTTTTAATTTAATCATAGTGTTTTTAATCCTTATTCTATTAGACTGCTAACATGAATTCCTATTACACTAGGCAATTCTTTTGACATGTCTTTTAGATTTTGCAGCGTATCTTCTATAAAGTACACAGCGCCATAGTCTGTAATCTTATCCTTTATATAATACGCTTTAAGTTGATGCTTTCCTATATTAGGAATTATAATTTCTTTTGTAGGAATAATGATTGCATTGCCCTCTTTGACATATGGCATGTGTTTTGCTAACCAATCTAGTTTCTTTTGTCTTTTTATACTATCGCTACACACACTAATAATTCCTATTGTTATACCTGCGGCATTCAGCTTGTTTGCTATTGTCATAGTAGTTTTAATCGGGCGATATTCATCGTAGTTTCTTACTTTTAGGTAATTTACATCTACTAATACCCCATCAAAGTCAAAGTATACTATAGCTTTTTTATTTTTGCAGTTTTCTATAATATCGTTATAAATCATATCTGCTCCCTGTAGTAAATTTAGAATTAAGTTTTGTCTTTTTTGTCTTAGTTTATCTCAACATAAAACTCTGCCATATCATCTAATCGCAAACAACCTAGTAGTCCTGTATAGTTAGCACCAGTATCGACTTGAATTTTTGCAAAGTCTTTAATTATATTGCTTTTATTGTTTTTTCTAGCATGTGGCGTTTTTATTATGTGACCTGTGTTATTAAAGTAGTGGCACGGTGTGTGTCCAAATATGACTGTTTTACTATTTTTCGGAATAGTGGCTGCATTTGCTAAGCTGCGGTCAAATATAAAGTGATTATAGTCTTGCTCTTTTATGGGCATAATTTTGCCATTAGAATCCAACTTTACGCCAGCGTGCACACATAAATAATCATCTGTTTCTACATAATAAGGCAATGATTCTAAAAAATCAATTAGGTCCCAAGTGATTTTCTCTTGCTCACCATAGAAATACTCCTGCAAATCAACAAGAACACTATCAATACTACCCTTGCCGTCAAACTCACGCATTACATATTGATAGTGCCCCAAAAAGAAATACTCGTGATTGCCGTTGATTGCTTTAATATTCGGCGTTCTTGCAATAAATTTAGCAAGCTTTATACATTCGTTGCCTTTATCCAAAAAATCTCCAAGCACAATCATAGTGTCGCTATCGCTAAACTTGATGCTTTCTAATAGCCGCCTAAATAACTTATATTCGCCATGTATGTCGGATATAAAATATGTTGCCATTGAACCCCTCTCTATTTGTAGATGATTTTTGCTTTACACCCTTTATTCCAATCTTTGTGCCACTTTTTTGACTGGTCTTTGCTTACGGTAATTCTTTGGTTTTTGCACCAGCCTTCAAATACATTTGCTCCTACATATTCTGCCTCTATCACAATGCCACCTGCTGTTTGATGCTTAGTATATTTGTTTGTCTTGTCAATGCACGCTTGTCTATGGACAACGAAAAGTCGTAGTATTTTGGGGTGTCACTACGAAAAGTCGTCTTCCATCTCTCGTAGGGCTGCGATTACCTCGTCATAGATTTCAGCAAGAGAGCGTGTCCGCCCCTCTGCATCTCGGCTTGCAACTCCTATGTGGGCTAGTATCCGCTCGTACTGAATTCCCGTGCCGAGTGCTATGCGGTTTAGCCTTGTGTTAAGGCGGTCAAGGCTGCGATTAAAGTTATCTGCCAAGCCTGTTACTTCTGCAAAAACTCCGCGCTTTACTTGTAGCCTCTCTATGCAAAGGTCGTAGCTCCTTGCCATGTCGTCTAGCTGTGTGGCGTGTCTTGTAAAGGCAGTTATCGCCCCTGCTACAACAGCAACTAGCCCCATTGCCATTCGGCTAAAGGTTTGAGCCACCCTTTGCGCCCGTTGCATTGAGCGAGTGACTTTATCAAACTGCCCAGCGATTCTATCCACTTGCGCCCGTTGGACATTGACCAATTGTGCATTGAACCTTTGCAATTCTAGCTCCGCATCTCTAACCGACTGCTCAATCTTTGCAAATTCTGCCGCTGTTATATTGCCTTGTTGCAGCTCACGATTCGCCTCCGCTTGCCTTTGGCGGAGCAAACTTACCTTTTGTGTGGTAGAACAGTGTGTACACATTCGGAGGTAGAGTTTTCCGGACCTACTGTTGGTCCGGAGTTGATAGACGCGTTTTGGCTGTCACAAACGCCCTCCGGTGCGATGTTTATGTCGGTTTGGTGCATTGGACCAGCTGTTGGTCCAAGCGGCACTGGGGCCTCGACAGCCGTTTCAATTTTTTCTTCTATTATCGGTACAAGTGTGCCGGATGATATCATATTTAGCTTAAAGTTGATTGTTAGGCTGTTGCCCATAATTTCTATGTTGTCTATGATATTTATCAGCATCGCCTTTTTTATGCTCACATCGGCTCTGTCGTATTTTGCTTCCCAATTATCTAACTCCTCTGTGATTACCCTTTGCATTGTCATTTCTTGCTCTAGGGCATATCGCTACATGCAATGCGGTTTATAGATTTTCTTATATAGCCTGTTGGATTCGCAGGCAAAACATTTATAGAAACTGAAACTGTATGCACATAAAAATTCAAACTTCCGGCATAAGTCGCTTGGTGTGCTTGTGTTCCTGCATTGCCTACAAAACCAGTGGGTGTTAACCAAGACCAGCCGGTTGGTAATGCCGGCGCTGCTTGCGCAAGCGTTTGCCCAAAGATTGCTGTTATTCCTGTCGGAGCTGTCGGAGCAGCTTGTGCAACATTGATAGTCACAGGGTATGTTACAGAATAGAAGTTAGTTGTGTCAACAGGTGTAAAAATCGCATTATGGGTTTGCATTCCTGCATTACCCACAAGGTCAGTTGGATATTCCCACGACCAGCTAAGCGGCAATGACGGTGTTACTTGCGAAAGCGTTTGCCCGAAAGTCGCACTCAACGCTGTCGGAATTGTATACACAGGAGTTGCTTGATTGATTGTAACCTGCACGGTATTGTTTACTAATGTAAAATTCCCGCCGCCGTATTCAATATCAAACTGTGCGGTTCTAACGCTGCCCACAATCTCATTTGGATTAGCCCAACGCCAGCCGTTAAGATTGGCAGTCAAGTCGCTTAATGTTTGCCCTTGCGCAAATACAACATTAAAGGGTCCCGGTAAACTCGGCGGCGTAGAAATTGCAGGTGTTATTGTAATCTGTACAGTATCATTTACTATTGTAAAATTACCACCGCCATATTCAATCTCAAATTGTGCCACTCTTACATCGCCGATAATTTGGCTTGAATTCACCCAGCGCCAACCATTTAGGTCAACTGTCAAATCATTTAGTATTTGCCCTGCTGCAAACACAACATTAAAAGGTTCGGGAACACTAGGCGGTGTGGCGGCTGCTTGTGTGATAGTAATTTGCACGACATCGCTTACAAGTGCATAGTTTCCGCCGCCGTATTCAATATCAAATTGTGCAGTCCTGACATCGCCTACAATTTGACTCGAATTAGCCCAGCGCCAGCCGTTAAGATTAACGGTTAAATCATTTAGCGTTTGTCCTTGCGCAAATACAACATTAAAGGGTCCCGGTATGCTTGGATACGATGGATTTGCTTGTTCAACATTAACCGTCAAAGAAACTGTGACAGATTTATATACTACTGTGTTATTTGGTGTCAGCGTCGCATAATGTGTTTGATTACCCGCATTGCCTACTGGGTCAGTCGGATTATCCCATGCCCAAATGCCTGCCGGGTCAACAGGCAAACTCAAATTGACTGCCGACAATGTTTGCCCAAATATAGCGGTTAGATTGGTTGGTGCCGTGTAACTTGGCGTTCTTAAATTTATCGTTATATTTGCTTCTGCCGTAAAGGTATCATCAAAAACAGAGGCTGCTGTTATTGTCACATTTCCTGCTGCGTGAGCAGTTACTAAACCATCCGCACCTACTGATGCTGTTAGCGGACTAGAGGATTCCCATTCTATATCTTGACTTGCGCCGCCTAATACAACAACTGTTGCTGCTAGTTGCTGTGTATCGTTTACATACATTGCAGCAGTTGTCGGACTTACCGAAATAGAAACTATTTCCGGCGTGACAGGTGTTTCACTAACTGTGATAGTTGCTTCAGCATATTTTGAATTATCAAATTGAGAACGGACAGTTATTGTTGTGTTTCCAAGTGCATGAGCAGTTACTAAACCGCTTGCATTTACTGCAGCCGTTAATGGATTAGATGATTCCCAATTAACAGCCTCACTTGCACCGCCGACCGCTGTGACTGCCGCAACCAGCTGTTGTGTACCGCCTATATTCATTGTCGCTGTTGTAGGAGAAACAGTAACAGAAGTTATTGACGGCGTTACATTCCCGCCTTCCTGCACAAATTGTGCTGCAACAGAAAGATTTGCTTGAACATTCGTATCTTGACGCGCTGCTGTCGTAAGCCCGTCGCTCCATGCGGTGAATTGCCACCCGCTATTAGACACAGCGGTTACAGATGTTCCACCATTGCCTTGACGAACTGATTGCGTCAAAGTACCTTGAACTGTTCCGCCTGTTCCTGCTGTATATGTCAGCGTGAAATAGGTATGTTGCGGGTCAGTGCCGCCGCCGTTGCAAGCAGTAAGCGCGAATACAGTTGTAACTGCCATTGCCATTATTAGTAGCAACATGAGTATCTTCGTTTTTTTCATTTTGGGTTCCTCCTGCGGCTTTTAAGGCAGACGCAACCTTTACATTTTAATGGACAATAAAAAAAGCCGTAATGCGCCCAAAGGCAGATTACGGCTTAACATATGCAAAAAACTTGTAAGCGCGGAGTTAATGCGCCAACATAAAGATGACTAGTTAAAAAATTAACTTGCTTGCTTGCTTGCTTGCTTGCTTGCTTGCTTGCTTGCTTGCTTGCTTGCTTGCTTGCTTGCTTGCTTGCTTGCTTGCTTGCTTTCTTGCTTGCTTGC
>WRAF01000013.1 GCA_009780325.1 Bacillota bacterium
GAAAATAAATTGGGTATATAGTAAGCATATTTTTGATTGCCGTGCCAAGAAGTATTCGTGGCAATGCAATTCAGTGCCAGGACAAAAATGAATACTTGAAAGACGCTATACTAGCAGTATTGACGACCGAATGTAGAGTTTTTGAACAACATTGTTGCCTCTAGTCTTTCCTATTTTATTTTCAAGACAGGGCTATTGGTAACGAGGGTTAGATAAAAAAATTCTAGTATGAAACAACACTAGAATTTTTTTGCTTGCCATAAAACAATAGATGTGATGACTAATATAAAATGGACAATATATTTTTCCCAGCGCATAAAAAAATTGTTAGCACCCCGACCAATAGGAATATTATATATTGCAAAACAAAAAAATAAGGATGAGATGCCTACAGCATGACATGAATTAGGTTTTAAGCGGAGTAGGTTTTGCGTTTATATAGCCCAATTTAAATTTTGTCATGCTGTAAGCATCTCATTCTTACCAAAAGACGAAGTATTATCTTCCTCATTATATAATCTGTCCTTGCTATTAAGCGAATTCTTTTTGAGTTCTCTAATTCTCATACACAAGCAACTAAAAAGATGACTAATGCCGTTATACTATCGGCAAGCTTAAAAACACATTGCCATAATCAAAATCTAGTACGATTTTTATGGTAATAGGCACATAAACATCTCTTAATTGATATAAAATTTCCTGAAAATCATCTGCCTCTAAAACTAACTCTAACAATTCACCCAACTTTATCTGTGCATCAATTGACAATTCAATGGTCCTTAATAATGTTCTATCATGTTGAATTTTCAAATTGCCCGCTTTAAACTCACTCAAAATACTCATTAAATAACCAAAATCACTATCAATATTTTCTATGCCCATTAAATTTAAAATATCAAATAATTGAGAAAACACCTCATTAAATCCTTCTAAATTATTTGAAATTAAACTATGTTCTCCCTCAATATCAAACAACTCCAATTCAAGCGACATCATAAATGTTTCTACTAAATTCAAAAACATATCAACACTATCAATAGGATTATTAACATTGTCGTTTGCAGCATTATTAATAGCATGATTTAATAAAATGATTGCTGGATTATGTGTTTCATCTAAGACTGCTATATTAGTGTTCTCTCTAATAAATGTATCTGCTTGCTGTTCATTGCACTCTATTTTTCTATACATTGTCAATTCTCTTTGCCCGTCTAACTCCTCAACAGCAAAATATGTGTGATTTTGATTTTGATTAATGCGCATAATATTGTTAAATCTTTCTATTGACATATTAAAAAGATACTCTTGCACATCAATAATGCCCATATACAACATCAATATAATCATGCTTGCAGTGCCAGTATCAATAATCTCAGCTGACACTAAAGCTTCTAACGCAGGATAAATCATACTTATAAATTGATTAGAATCCAAAACTCCCGCCTTAGCACTAAAATTAATTGCATTGTTTGGATACGGATTAAGGACACTTAACAAACTAATGGTTGTTCTTTTTATATTTGACCATTCATCTTGAGTAATTATCGTATTATTGTTGTTGTTATTATTGTTATTGTTGTTGTTATTTCCATTATCACTATTATTAATAACAATTGAAATAGCCTCACTGAAACTAGAACTGACAAAACTTTCTTGCGCAACTGCCATTACAGAAACTAAATGCGTACCGCTTGCTAGATTTAATGGTGCAACACTAAAACTATTGCTTAATGCAGCATGCATAACACTATTAACTCTTACGATATAAGAAGCAGCACCAAATACTTCGTCCCACGAAACAATATCCCCCTTTATTTGTATATTATTAGGGGGTAACAGTGTAATTGTATCATTTTGAGCTGGCACATCGCATGCAATGAATAATAGTATTGCTGCTAAAAACAATGTTAAAAATGCTTTTTTATTTATTTTTTTCATATTACATAAATTAAACGGCGACAACTTAATTAATACCATAGCTAAGCCACAAACAAGAAAAATAATTATTCTAGTCAAAAACTTGCAAAAATCATATTTTAGGCTAGAAAACAAGCCCCGCTATACTACATTTAATGTCGCATACGCTACGTTAAAATCATTGCGAACCTCTAAAATAAACGAGCCTCTTCCCAATAGTTGTATAAATTCATTGCTAATAGTAAACCCAGTAATATAAATTCCGTTTAAAGACGGGATTGCTATAGGCAAAATAATGCTGCCTAAAAGAGATAGGAAAGGAATTTCATTCCCGTCATTATCTCTAATAGCAGTTAAATCCACTCCTAACATCTGCGGAGGAACCCTATAACCTAAATCTATAGTATTAAACGAAATAGGTGCATTTCCGTTTAATATATCATAAAGTGTAAACTCATACAATAATTGTCCATGCTCATTTCTTATAGCAAAAATAGCGCCGCTATCATCAAAGGTAGAATATCTAAAATCTCTATTGTCTTCGATAGGTAAAACAGGAAGATTTGTTATTCTGCCGCTATCTATAATTTCCTGCAAAATAGAAGGCAGCGGCAGCCCCAAGCTATCAAATAAATTTATTATAGGCTCTAGCATATCTAAAAAAGTTTCTAGCACATCCTCTGGCAAATCAAAATACTCAGGAGTTTCTAAAAGCAGTAAATCATATAAATAAGCAATACCGCTAAAGCCTATTACTACCCCATTATTCACTGCACCGCTTAAAATTTCATCTAAAATAACAACAAAATTATCATTTACAAATTCTATAGCCCTATCACCTGCTAAATTATGCTCTGCATTAAATATCATCAGCATCTGCTCTTTATCGCTAGAGGTTCTAAGTGAATGGAGACTTGAAAATACCCAAATTCTATAACCTTGCCCTGCTATTAAACCTGCCTCTCTTAAAGCAGAAGCTGGCACTACCAGCCTTGTATTTCCGTTGGGCAGTTGCTGCAATTCAAAACCTAGCATCTCATCATACCTAATCATAGCCCGCCTTGCCTCACTTGCACTATTTGTATCTAAAAATGAAACCCCTAATATATTATCACCTATGTGATTGACAAGCTCAATATGAATTTGTGTAAAATGAATATGGTCGGGCGCAATGTTTATAAATGGAGCATCCATCCCTGTTGCTTGATTAAACGGAGTAGTTATTGCATTTTGACCAAAAGAGAAAAATATTCTCTCTCCGATTATTATCAAATTTGTTGTTAAATCTAAGCCCCTATCATTAGTGACAGTTATTGGTATACTATTACCCGCAGTATAATCATCTCCCAAAATATTTTGAACTATAGAATTTTGAATGGTAATAGTGCTTCCGTTTATTGCAAATTGCGTTGGCGAAAGCAAAGTACCACCCACCCTAACACCAATATTTTGCATGCTAATATTGCCAATCAAATCAAGAACCAGCGGAGGATTGTTTCTTAAGTCTATCGGAAGCACCTCTAAAGCAATTGTATACCTTATTACACTTTGTCTAAGCAGCAAAATTAAGGAATCAGTTTCAACTCTAATGATGTTTTCTGAATAGGTATCACAACATTCACACCTTGTATTATGCCTAAGCTGAGCCCCTTCAAAACTTAAGACTCCATTATTAAAAGAAAAATCTAATACTCTGTTTTGCGGATGCTCTCTAGTACCTAAAAGTATAACGCTATTAATATTATCACCAATAGACAAATTAATATCAAAATTTATAAATCTATTTGCCTCAGAAAAACCTTCACTCCCAGGCATTACATTTTGCGGCTCTCCGCCTAAAGCACCTTGCATAACTAAACTAAACCTAGAAACAGGCTCTCTTGTCCTTGTTAGCGTGCTTAATAGATTAAGAGTATACACTCCAAACCTATCCACACCTGCATAAATTAAATCCTCTATCTTGACAATTAAAGCATTTTGTTCTTCATCAAACTCACTATCAATTCTACGCCCGTCAAACTCAATTCTGTGATTAGCTAAAGATGCCTCACCAGCCGACTGCAGCACTGCAATTCCTTTAGAGTTTCTACCATTTTCTAGTTCTATACGCATACCGCTTAAAATAGTAGGAATATTTAGCCCTGCCGGAGTAATTCCTTCTATTCTGCTGTTTATAGTAATAGGATTCATATCAGCAACCCTTTCAAGAAAAGGTCTGATATGAGAGGGTGCATTATCAGGAGCTAATAGCATATGCAAATCAAAGCGCTGATTTAAACCTCTAGGAGTGTTTGCACCTGCATGATCACTAACTAACCCAACAACACTGCCCGTAGCATCTTGCAAAATAGAATGACTAAAGGTGGCAAAATTATTTTTTTGCTGTCCCTCGTCTGTAACCAAAATTACAGGAATGTTAATTAAAAAAGCACCATTTGGTTGCTCATATCTTGCCTCTCTTGCTAATAGCCATGCCCCGCCCGTCCGTATTTGCGTTGAATGTCCTCTGCCAACAGGCGGCGGACCTTGATTATTGTTATTAGTAAAAATTCTATTCATAAGCGAGGGAATCATACCGTTTATACTCCCGCCCATAATTCTAGCAAACCCCTCATGATAAGGGTCTGTCATTTCAGGAAATTGAATATCGTTGCTTAATAACCAAGTAAAAAAATGATTCTCATTGCCCTCTATACTCATATGCGAACCGCTTCTAGCAGGCATTGAAAGCAGCGGAGAAACAGAAATATCATGAAATATATTGTTTCTTGCAATTACAAAATTTCCAAAACTATTCCCTGCCCCTTGAGGATGCATAATTCTTTGACCATCTCTATAAGATAATGACTGACTAGCTGTCCTTACAGCTTCACCATTTTCAGGATCATCATCACCTATTCCTCCGCCAAATGAAGTCCCCAAAATACCTGTAAAACCAGCAAGACGCAGTACGCTAGAACGCACTGTTATAGGATAATTGCCATTTGGTGCAAAACCTGCACCCACTAAAGTCAAACCTTTCTCTATAATAGAATTTTGCACTGTTATGTTTGCATTATACAACCCGCTTCTAAATATACCGTTATTATGAGCTGAACCCAAACTAAAATCACGACTGCGCCCGCCTAACATACTAGTGCCCAATACTCCGATTTTATTATATTGATTAAGCCTGATTGCCGTATTGCCCTGCGGTATATTTTCTCCTGTTAAAGTAATATTATCAATTATAGAATTATTAGCTAACATATAAAAAGCATATATGTCCCCCCAGCCATAGCCAGGAAAAAATGTTCTGCCTTCAAATCCTAAGCTGCCCCCATCAGGCAATCCACGCATAGAATGTGTGTTTCTGTATCTTAATTCTTGACCCCTTGTATAAGGCGTGGCATCCAACTGATAACCATTGCCCCAAACACTGCCAAAAAACCATGTACCCTCTGCCCAAGTTTCCATTCTTCCGTTTGCACTTGTTGCATCATTTCTGTCACGATGAGTAGTTCTTATTACAATATCATCAAATCTAAACGAAGGTGCCCAGTGTGTAAACTCATTAAAGAACGCCCCTGCATCCCTATAGCCTGACCATCTTACTGCCTCTGGCGTAGCATTTAAATAGCTAGACGGAGTCGGCGTAATCTCAACGTTAAAATGTGCACTTAATAAACCATTATAATTTTCTACATTAATATAATTACCTAACGATCTTCCGTTTCTGTTAGCGCCTGTCAAAAGCACTCCGTTTATACGGCTTTGATATACACGACTGCCATTATCATAAGAAAAAACTCCATCGCTTATATAAGTATATCTTGCTATTCTTTCTATTAATTTTATGTCCTCAAAATCATAAACATTAACTGCATCTACAATATCAAAAATATACTCATACCTAGGATTAAATCCAGGTCTTAATCCTGCCCTTGACTGAGCAACAACCCGTACAGCACCTTCATTTAAAAAGTTTACTGTTATAAGTCTGTCATTAATTTCTCTGTCATAAACTACTCTGGCAAAATCAGCCGCTGAATAATTCTCTTCATACAATCTTTCAAATACTCTAGATCCAGGTTCTGTTTCTTGCTCTATCCAAACATCAATTTCAGGTGTTCCTCTATAATTCCACATTAAGTTAAAAGAAGCTGACGAAGTTTTATTGAAATTAACATCTCTCCATGTGCCATCCTCCCAAACTCCATTATAAAATGCGCCAGGAGTTGCTGTGCCGCATTCAGGCAGCGTTATGTCTCTTAATCCAAATACTCGTCTTCTGCCTATGCCTCGAGTAGAATAATTTATATGACCATGCATTGAAGAAGAAATGAATTCTAAATAATCTGTCAAGACATCTCTGACATTAACTGTATAAAACAACGTAGTCGTGCCGAAACTGCCATTAATTGTAGCTATAAAAGTGGTTGATGCCAATCTAATATTATCATGTCTTGCGTCTATTATTCCTATAGTATAAAAATCACTTCCATGCTCTAAAAAAGCAACAGGATTATCCGCTAGTGAGCTGTTTCCCACACTCCATGTTATGTCCCGCTCTAAATCAACATTAGGGTCATTTGTTAAAACTTGCGGCAATCTAAAGCGTTGTTCTAAACTTTCAAAAATTCTATTAACGGCACTTCTAGAAAGGTTATATTCATAGCCATCTTGTCTATTGCAAGCAACAAAAAAAGTTAGTGTAAAACTGACCATTAATAACAGCGCAAACGGAACTATTATATATTTTTTATTGGAATTTTTGTTTTTCATTTTCTTTCTCCTAAATTGAACCACTGACAACTGATTAGGCAACACTAAATTAAACTAAAAAATCTTTATAACAACAATTTCGCTGATAAATCTAATGCTGATTGCAACAGTATTAATTAAATATAAAACAGAAAAAACAAGATATTAAGCTATAATAATGGGTATCACTATTTGAAAATTTACGCCTAAAAAGTTTGTAATAATAGTTATATAAACCTCTCCTGCATTATTAACTTTTGCGCTAAATTCGTTAGTTTCAGCATTGTGAATTATTTCTAATATATTAGTATCGCTGCTGGAAAATTTTAGTGAAGCTAAAAAGTCTTTTCTTATCGTTGTCCCATAATTCAATAAATTTATCGGCGCAATATTAAATCCTCTTTCTAAGATGGCACCAATCGGCAAAGTATAATTTGCATCCTCTTTTATATAGTTTTTTTCAATTAAAAGATGTGGAGTAAAAACATAATCATAATCATCTATATCTTCAGCCCAAACTAAATCTTGCCTATACCCAATCCCCAATGCATAATCAATATGCCAATTTTCTCCGCTGATTCCACGTTCAAATAAATCAAAATTAAATCCAAAATAATCAAATCTTGTATTATCTGTATCAATCCTTATAAACACACTAAAAAATCTGCTTGCCCCATGCGTTATGGTTAATTCAACACCAGTAGCAGGGTCAGAAGTGCGCATATTTTGCAGCACTCTAATCCTGCCGTTTTCTACAGCTATTGCATCAGGATTAGAAATATCAAAGCTAATGGCTGTCGTGGCGTCTCTAGGCTCTACTATAACAAACTCCATAAACTCTATTATATCGCCCACATTAGCTAATAATATAAGATTGTTGGTGCCGTATTGTTGGTGAAAATTCTCGTTGGCATCAAAAATCCTTTGGTCTATATAAACCCTTTCTATCGGAACAACCAACAATGTTCTGCCAACAAAACCAATAATGGCAAGTATCAGCAAAACAATTATCACAGGTAATATAAATAAAAATAATAAAATCGTTTTTTTCATATTTTTTCTATTGCTCTATTTGATTATACCTTCTAGGTCCATCAACAAATAAGGTTATTGTAAACACTGCACCAAACACAAATGAAAAGGCTAATAATATCCACCTAAATGCATCCGTGCTTAATCCAAATTCAATCTCTTGTGCAAAAGCGCTAAGCATACCTAAACTTCCAAAACCTATACCAATAGCTACTCCTAATAAAATTATAAAATTAGCATGTCCAGTAGGCTTTGTCAATTCCCCCGCCCCGATTTGACTGCAAAGAGGCTTTCTGATGTCAAAATAAGTCCCTAATGAAATATACCCTATTGTCAAAAATGCCGCAATAAAAAGCAACATAACAACCTCAGAGCCCGCTAATCCGCTTAACGGGTCTTCACCATAAGATATGCTATGGTTAATCATGCTAAGCAAGCTCCCTATTAAAATCGCAACAAAAATAGGAATAAAAACAATAGCTGTTTTAATAAATAACTGCTTTCTATATGCAACAGGAATTAACTTAGTATGATAAATATTATATCCCTCTCTTGATATATTGCTCGCCGCAAATGACGCAGCAAGCGGAACTAGCACTATCGTAATAAAAACAGAAATTTCAAAACTTATGCCATGTGCCAAACTCCCCATGGCTATACCGCCTAGAGTACTATGCAAAGATTGATACATCGCATAATTTGCAATCCTATTGCTGAAAAATATTAATAAAGGAATTATAGTAACCACTAATAAAAATTGAAAAGTATAATTGCTTGACCTAAATATGTTTCTGCAATCCTTAACTATCGCAGCTCTTGTCGCATTGTTGCCTTTATAGTCTCCTTTTGACTTAAAGCTGCTAATCATTCCATGCTCTTTCATATAAAGACCTTTGTATTTTATATTTGCAATAAATATAGCAATTGCCAAAAGCACTATAGTCAAAGCCATAATTATTCCAAAATTTATAAAACCAGCAACTACTGTTCCATAAGTTAATCTTGCAAATGCTTTGGCAGGATATAAAAATGTCGCAACCCTTATAATAGTGTCTGCATTGTCATGCAGCATTGCTCCTAACCCGCCATAAGCAACATCTTTAACAAAACTTTGAACCATAAGCATATACAACACAACAGCTGCTATAAGCAGCAACAAATAAGAAAGCGTTGTTAAGCTAGATTTGTTTTTAATCCAAAGCGTAACTTTAAGCACTGGAAAAAATGCCATTATAGCTAAAAAAAATGGAAACACAGGAACAAACAGAATAAACAGAGGAATTATTAAATAAAACCACCACGCAGCATTTATCGCTATTCCGTATGCTATTAAGATAGGTGCTAAGATTGCTAACGCAAACAGCAATTCAAAACAATAAACCACGATTATTTTAGATATAAATATCTGTTTAGAAGAAATAGGAAATTTTAAGAGTATCTCTCTATCATTGTTTATATCTAATACCTTTATTAGCATGGGAATTAAAAAAATGGTTTGAATTGCCATAAAGCCCACTATGCTAAACGTCAAAAATTCTACAGTCAAATCTATGCCCGCCTCAATTACCGTAAATTGAGTTGCAAGCATATAATAAATGGCAATAAATCCCGCCATAAGTACTAGTGCAACAAGGCTAATCAAAATCCATTTGCCAATTGTTTTGCCTAATGTTTTATCTCTTGAGATAAGCCGCACACCAGCTCTAAATTGAAGTTTTATAAGTGTAGAAATTGTTTTCATTTTAAGCTCCTTCTAAAGCAATCAAATTACTCTAGTTCGGCAATTTCTTGCAAAACTTCCTTTTGAATTTTCCTCTGCATAGCTTTCCCTGCCTTTCTTTTGCCAATAGCTTTTGCTAAATCCTCTTCTTCTTTTAATAAATCCGCCCTTATTTTATCAAACTTATCGCTTGCCTCTTTTGTCAAACGCATAAACTCTTTTTCTAAATCTATACCCTTTTGACGATACTCTTTTAAGTCAATTAAAGCAATGACAGTACCGCCGTGAATAATTAAAGCTCTATCACAAAGCTTTTCTACTGTGTCTAGATTATGACTAGAAAATATAACAGAGTCACCGTTTGCAGCATATTCACGCATATAGTTTTTTACATCTAATATAGACTGCGGATCTAAACCTACCATAGGTTCATCCAATATCCAAAGTTTAGGCTTGTATATTAAAGCACTGATTATAGAAATGCGCTGCTTCATTCCGTGAGAATAGCTCATGATTTGATTGTTTATAGCATTAACTAAATTAAATCGCTTAACAAGATAATCAAATCTCTCTTTATAGTCTTCTTTTTCCATCTTATAAAGACTTGCAATATAACTAATATACTCACTGCCTGTTAATTTGTCATAAACTGCATGATTGTCAGGCACAAATCCAAAATTGGCTTTTGCGTCAAACGGATTTTTCTTAATATCATGCCCGCAAATCTCAATAACACCGCTATTGAACGGAATGATTCCAGTAATACATTTTATAGTAGTGCTTTTTCCTGCCCCGTTTATACCTAAAAAGCCGAAAATTTCACCCTCTTTAACCTCAAATGAAATATTTCTAGCCGATATATATTTTGCATTTTGATATACCTTATAAAGGTTTTGTACTTTTAATATTGCCATTTTTACTCTCTTGTTATATTTTTCTGTTTAGACTTGCTTTAAAAATTTTTGTCAAATCATAGAAGCAATCTATATTTAGGTAGTAATTAATATTTCAGAAACGATTAATTTATTAAAATGATAAAATGCTTTAGGCACGCTAGACACCCACACATACTTCTTGAGTGATGTAATGAACACATGTTTTTTAGAAAGAAGAGATCCTTTGCAGGATGACATAATTTAAATTGTAATATAAACGCACTTGCTACTCTGCTTAAAACTTAAATTTTAGTCATCTTGCTGCAGTATCTATATTATTCATTCTATATTTATTTTTGTCATCCTGTAAGGATCTAATCCTTAAACTTCTTCCCTGCCCTGCTAATTCAAATTTTGTCATGCTGTAAAGATCGTGCCAAGAAGTGTTCGTGGGCTTGCGTTCCTAAAGCATCTCTTCTTTATAACTATAACAGCCTCGCTAATATAGTATACACATATTATAGCACAATCAACTATTCTCCGTCAAGCGTTTTAAATCCTTAGAAAAATATTACAACCAAACCCTCCTTTATCATAATCAATAGAGGAGAGTTTGGCTGTAATATCATCCGTTTTGCTTCTTATTATCCTTCTGCTGACACAGCCAAAGCAGACATTGCAGTAATCACAATATCCCCTGTTACTAAATTACCTGGAATTAGTATTAAAACAGTTCTGGCATCATTGGTTGCAAATAAAGTGCTTGTTATATAATGCTCAACATAATCGCCATCCTCATCATACACCCTAAAATCAACTCTTATCCCAATTCTATCTGTAGCATTAAATGGATTGCTCTGATGCGTTCTAAAAGCAAACCTAATATCTTGACCTAATAAGTGTCCGCCAATATTGCCTGGTGAATTTCCAGCTTGAATTCCGTTGCCACCAGTATTAGTTGTATTATTAGGATAGTTCCAAAGTCTCCATGACCGCCCGTTTTGATTATTATTACTATTGACACCAAAGCCCGTGATATTGGCTTCTGTAGGATTAGCAACAGATATTTCAGGTATTCTTGCTTCTAGATACAAAAGCGTTATACCAGTAAATACAATATTACCCACAGCCATCGCACTTGGTATTTCAATAAGAACAGTCCTTACACCATCGCTATTATTATCATTTGCAGCTAAAATTCTGCTTTCTACATATCTTGACTCAAAATTTCCCTCATCATTTTCAACTGTAAAGTTTAGTCTTATGCCTTCGCCTGTCCTAAACACATTGTTTGCCCCAGTCGGAGTTCTAAATCCAAATCTAATTGACTGACTTGCAATAGTACGACCTAATGGTCCACCAGCAGCTTGAGTGAGAGCAGGATATTGCCATGCTCTCCACTCCCAACCAGCTCTAAATCCAAAATCAGTTAAAGCTATGTTATTTTGTGCGGCAATGTTTATAATGGGTTGCTCATAATATCTGCTTAAACAATATATGCAAGTTGTATCCGCTATCTCGTTACATCTACAAACCCAGCCTCTCCATGAAATCACTTGATGATTATTGTGATATTCAAATGTTTGGGTTGTAAATACCGACGTAGGTGCAGTGATACCCGAAGCAACTGCAGTATATTGACTGCTTGATGTGACTGAAAGCATATTTAATGTAATGCTGCAAACAACAAATTCCAAGATGAGGTGCTGATAAGTAGGCAAAGCAATGTTTCCTGCTCGTTGAATTTCAAATCTATTTATATATCCAGCATCATTATTCATAACAACTGAAAATCCAAAAGTATCGTCATCTTCGTCAAAGCTAATAGGCGCTCTATCAAATGTACGGGTTGTAATTGTACCGTTATTAGCAGCAATACTAAAATTTAGTGCTCCTGAAGTTTGGTTCATCGTCATAGTATCTTGACTAACAATATATCCAAACACACCCCATGGACTAATACCGCCATGTCTATCCATAAATCCTTCTAAAGTTGTATTATTTCGGGCATTATTTGCATCCCAATTGACAAATTGCTGACCATCAGCATTTGGATTGCTTACGGTATCAGAACCATTGTTGCCTTGAATATAAACAAAACCATCTCCGTCATTAGCACTTGCATCAAAAAACACTCTATCCCCGCGAGTAGCAATAGGAACACCAATATTATTTTGTACAAAAAATAATAGCCCGCCTGTTGCATTTCCTCTTGCAAAAGTTCTTTTATATGATTCTAGTACGCTTCCATCGTCATCAAAATTAACTATTGTCGTACCGCCTTGATCCAAGTTGATTCTAGCCGCCCCTGCCGCTCTTGCCACACCGCTTGAATTAACAGTAATTGAAGAATAGTTATCAAAATTATCAAATGCATTATTAACCAAAAGCGCCATGATTGAGTTGTGGTTGGCACCATATAAGTTTTCTTCTACTAATTCACTAAATGCCTTAGCTAAAGTAGTATTAGCAGAACTTATTAAAAATGTTTGGTTCTTAAAATGACCTGGTGTTTGTGACAATTCAGTCAAAAGAGTTATACTAGGCATAGCAGCAGGCGCATAGTCTCCATTATCATCATCAATAGACAAATTAGCTTGTACACTTACATTTGTAATAAAACCACGATTATGAGTTGTATTGGCAAAATTAAAACTATTAGCACTGACAACTAATTCTACTTCATAAATGCCTTCTGCCGCATAAGGAATATAAGTATATGTTAATGTATAGTTAACTGCACCTAAATATACATTCCAATATATCGTATTATTAAATCTGCGTAATCCAGCATCCTCAAAAGATATTGCATCAAAATCTGCTAATTGCCTTTGTGCATCTCCTATAACTGACGCATTTGTTACATATGATCTTAAATCTACAGGGTCTTCATCTTCAAATACAAATTCCTCTAACGCATTATAAGCGTTTTGAGCATTTGTCAGTGCAGCAACAAATGCTGTCCTGTTGCCGCCAACTGCAAGCGGCATAAGATTATAAAGAGTATTGATTAAATTAATTGCATGATTAATTGCAGCAGCTTCTGCCTGCTCTTCATCAAAATCAATTAAGTCTTGCGCAAGTGTATCTAATGAACCCCTGTTAGTAACAAGTGCTTTTTCAGCTGTTGTCAGCGCATCAAAAGTATTTTGAGCAAGGTTTAAAGCAGCTGCAAAATCACTACGATTAGCAATTGTTATTGCACCCATGTCAATAACATATTGAATATTATCTATAACAATTTTTATAGCCGCATGATCATTTGCATATTGTACTTTAGCATCATCAATAACATTAGGATAATCTACATATGATTGCAGGTTTACAGCAGTTTCTTGCCTAAAAACAAATTCCTCTAATGCATCAAATGCACTTTCAGCTAGACCCAATGCTGCAGCAAATGCATTTCTTTGAGCCTCGTTACTGTCTAACGCTAAAGGCATGAGAGCATAAAGTGCGTCTATTCTGCTGTTGGCTAGATTAATAGCGGCATTTCTTGCCTCTTGTCTATCATGAGCCAATAATCGACCTTCTAAAATTGAAAGTTGATTTGCATTAGTCACACGAGACTTAAGCGCTTCTGACAAATCGTTATATGCATCCAAAGCAGCATTTAATGCAGTATAAAATTCAGCACGATTAGCTGCATTAACACCAGCGGCTAAAACAGGAGCATTAATTAAGTTAATCACTGCTAAAACCTGTGCGGCATTATTTATTTGAATGTCAAACTCTTTTAATTGATCTGCAGCATCTATTAAAATCTGTCTATTTGGCACTCTAGTATGTATATCATAATCGTTGCCTCTAAAACTGAATGTAGCCAATGCATCAAAAGCAGCCTGTGCCATAATTAAACGATTGTTAAATTCTGTTCTTGCCGCTGTTGCATCATCCACTTCATTATAATCTAGCGGCATAAGCAAATACAGATTTTCAACTAAGCCTTCTACGACTTGTGCCGCAGCATCAGCGTCTAATTCAAACAATTTTGCAATTGCATCTGTTAAAATGTTTCTATTGGCAACTCGTGCACGATAAGAAGGATGCAAGCTATCAAAATCATTTAAAGCAGTTTGTGCAATATTAATAGCCTGTTCAAAGGCATCTCTATCATTAGGATTAAATGCGCCAGAGTCATTTGGATTAAATATTGCTGCTATAGCATTGATTAATCCTGTAACATGTTGGGCTTGTTTTTCACCGTCGGTGATGTCAACGGGGTCTGTGCATGCTATTAAAGCAGTTAGCATTACTGTTGCGGTTAATACAACAGCTAGAAAAATTGATAAAATTTTTCTTTGTGTTTCTTTCATATAGTTCTCTCCTAAAGAGATTCACGAATAATTGTTTCGCAATCTCTCTATAAAAACACCTCTTTAAAATCTATTGCACAAATTTAGGCAAAGCTTAAAGTCAGTGTTTTATTTTTGCTGCATAAAATTATTAAAAAACGATATAATGTGCGCATTTTAACATACAGCTATTTACATAATATCCTATACAATATTAGCTTGTCAAATATTTTAGTTTGATATTCAAACACTTTTTCCGATTTTGATGCATTTTTATATGCTTTTTAAGCAAAATTACAGTTAAAACACTACTTAAATATAGAATATCACAAATTATGATTTTGCCACCTTAAGTACAAAGCACCCTAATAAATACCTATTGGGCGGTATACATAATGAAATATTTGTTTTTAAGGATTAGATCCTTGACTGATGACATAAGCTAAACTTGTTCAATAAACACTAAAAACTTCTCCGCTTAAAAACTAATTTTTATGTCATGTTAGTCAAACATCTCATTCTTTTTATTAGAATTTTTTTAATGAAGAGATTCTTAACAGAATGACAAAATTTATATTTTAAGCTGAATAGCTATTGCTTTTAACAGTACAGTTTTAATTTTTCGTCATGCTATAATCATCTAATACTTAAATTTCTTCCCTGCATCGACTAATTTAACATCTTAACATTTTCCTACACCTTCTTCTATCCTCTAAATTCTAACATACTGCATCATTAAAAAATACACCGCATATATAACGAATATACGATGTATTTTATTTGCTCAAATATATGCTTTAAACTCTAAAAAGCTAAAGCCATTCTGAAATCCATTCAATCCTTTGTTCTAAAAAATCTATTAGAAAATCAACTTGCCCTCTATGTGAATGAATATTAAAGTAATCATTTTCTCGCCATAAAACAGTAGGAAGCGGTGAAACACTCATCCCGAATATTTGCCATCTTTCAAAATTGCGATGAAAACAATGCGCATAAGTGGTTGTCATATAATCAAGACGATCCAGCATTTGTTTAACTTGATTATCTTTTATTTGATCCCAACGCTCACGAGTTTGTTCTCTTAATTCAGGAACTACAATAAAGTTAGCAAACCATGGATTTCTAAATGACATCCATTCACCTATAGGTGAATATCCGCCTTCAGGCAATGCAGGATTAACAACATTGCCCCCTGACCTATCAAAATCCCATAAAGGTCCCGCAAACAATCTGCGATGCTCACCCTGTCCCCTAATAGTAAACCTTACGCTTGAAGTGTTGACATCAATATTTAAAGCTAACTCTTGAACCAAATAAAAATCTACAAAAGAAGGTATATCAATCCACTGTTTAATCCTTTCTAAATCACGGCTTCTTAGTGCCGCATCCACATTTTGTAAAAAGTTTTCAACATATGCAGCGGTTTGAGGAAACTGAGCATGATCATCGGCCCTGCCGCCCGCCTCTATCATAAAAGGCATTTCCCCAGAAACATTTTCGTTGATTATAACATGAGGTCTAGGCCAAGGGTCATCAGGATATCTCATGTGAGGATAATTTGGGTTTGCAGCACGACTTGCAGGGTTGCGATATCTAGCCAGTTCATGACGGCACATTTCAAGCAAAAACTCACTGATTTCTGGATTATTATTTGTGATAATATTGACCCTTTCAGCTTGAGGCTGATTAAGTTGATCACTCATATGATAAATACCTTGATAAATCCAATTGCCATTAAAATGCTCTGTATTAACAACTTCAAGAGTGTCGCCATGATGTACAGTGCGTCTTGTGTCAGCCATATAAACATGCACCAATCTAGCATTTGTTCCAAAAGGAATCCCCAATCCATCCGCAGCTAATAGTCGGCTTAAATAATAAATACTATAATTTCTCATCAATGTTTTGTCAATTTGGTTAGGGACAAACGTCCACTCTCTTGCAGCAAAACCGCTATCTAAAACAGGACGAATAAAATCATTTTGCTCTCTGGTTGTATCGTGGGTATTTGCAAACCTTATACGAAAAGGTCTTTTCCCGCTATACGGAGCGTTTCCTACTGCGGCATGCCACGATGACTGACCACGACCCCTAATCTGCATATTAGCATTTTCAAACTCAAAAAAATCAATACCGTCTGGGTTGAGTTCACTGCCAATGACACTAACATTTGTCCAGTGTCTTTCTGTACGGTGAATATCCTCCATTGCACTTCCTATCTTAACAACAGGCAGTGAATGTGTTTGCTCCCAGTCAGGAGCAGGATTAACTGGAGTCTTAGGTCCGCATGCTGTAAAAACCAGCATTACAAAAACCATAGCCAAAAATAAAGAAATCAACTTTTTCATACAAATAGTATATACAAATTAATAAATTTTGTCAAGCGTTTTCTCCACAATGTTTTGCCAAATTTCCTAAAAGCCTTTTTTATTTTTAAGATGGCTTGCAGTTGGTCTGCCCCAATAGAAGTCTCGGAGAATTGCGTATAAAAATCTCATCCTAAAAATAATTTCAAAAAACTCTGGGCTAAAAAATAATTTATCAAACAAATAAAAAAGGTGTGCTAAAGCCCACTTCCCTCACTTAGAGGTTCGGTTTTTTTGAGCTCGTTTATTCTCTAAACGCAGTCAATAATTCTTATGCTATAAAAAAACCGCCTAAAGGCAGTTTGGGCGTCTTGCATTGACGCCCCTTTTTTGAGTTAGTGCATTCTCAAACCAGCGTGTTCTACGAAGTATTTTTCCTATACTATCAAAAAAGCCTAAACAACATTTAGGCTTTTATCCATATTAAATATCCAAAATTTGAAACTTATTTATTTCACTCTAATAACATTTCCATGCGTTCCGTCAACTGTTATTATATCGCCTGTTTTTATAATTTCGGTTGCCCCTAAAACATTTGAAACCAGCGGCAGCGCATACTCACGGGCAACAACTGCACCATGCGATAATGCACTTCCAATCTCTGTCACCAATGCTTCAACTAAGCAATAATACGGCGAAAAACCAATGTCAGTATAAGCTGCTACCATAATTTCACCTTTTTCAAGTTTCATAGCATCCTGCGCATTTTTTACCACACGAGCAGGACCCGTTGCTATGCCTTTGCTTATTGCTGTCCCTTTTATGATATCTCCTATAGCTGTCATATCGGGCGACGGCAGCGGCTGAGGTTTTCCCAGATATATCTCACCAAATTTTAAAGCAGTTTGTTCTTTTAATAATCGCCTTCTTTGCAATGCTTTTTTAATTAATCCGTCACTATTTTCAAAGACAATAGTTTTAATCTCTTCATGAGTCAAAAAGAATATAGCATCCTCATCAGGCAATTTGCCAACTTTAGTTAGCAAATGTGCCAGCTTTACATATGCTTTTTTAAAGACATCCAAAACTTGTATAAGCTTTGACTTTGAAAACTCTCTGTTTCTAACACCATTGCGTGCCTGCTTAGCCAGATACACCAATATGCGTTTTTTTAACCCTCTAAACCTAAGCGCTTTAATTTTTGCTTTTAAATCCTCTGTACTTAAATCAGCCATCGGCACATCTTCTGCACCCCCAACAATAACCGTTTTTAAATATTCTACAAACGCTTTTCTATCGTCAGCCCAACCCTTGCTTCTTAATTCTGCTTCTCTAATTGCCCTATGACCGTGACGCATGAAAAATTCTGATTGTACCTTTTGAACTTCCTGCCCTGCATTTTCTAAAAATTTGTCCAATTCATCTGTAGACATTTGATAAACTTTAGGATTCTCTTCTAAAGCTGTACGAGCAATTTTTTTTAGCTGTGCCAATATATCAACACTCTCAATGTTTCCGATGCCTGATAAAAGTTCGGCAAGCACTGCCTTGCTTTTTTCCATATCATCAAACTTTTTATTAACTATTTGAATAATCGCACTAGACATTGCGCCCGAATGTGCGCTAGTTGCATAGTGCAAATGCGCAACTAATCCCGCTATTTTTTTCTGTTTATCAATCGCTGCATATATTTCTTTAGCGTCGTCATCTAAAGGCTCTATCTTAAATTCCGACGCTAACTTTGCAAGTCTTAAACGAGCTTTATTTCGTGATAAAACAAACATTAAGTATTTCCGAGTATTATTTATTTTTCTAAAAAATCCTGCTTTTTTGCCTGGAATTTCTCCGACATCATCTAACGACCTTCCGCAAATTGAAAGATTAATATTGTCTGCTTTTGTTAAAAATGCTTTCTTTTCAAGCCTATAAAGAGTACCTAAATTCATAAACAAATGACCTTTGATAGAAAGCGCACAAGAAAAAGGGGGTAATTCATCCACTGTTTTTATAGCACCTGCAATCCTAAGCATCTCTCTTAATCCCCAGTCAATTGCATATAAACTAACCGACATAGTAAGCGGGGTTATTGCTTCAGGCAGCATTTCACCAATATTACAGCGGGTTATTATGTGGTTGTCCATACCATCTTTAGGGTCAAACTCATCATCAGCACATTGAATATTTACCGTAATCGGTCTAGCCTGCAGCCAAAATAATTTGCCGTCTTTAATTGCCCATTCAGTATCAAGCGGCATCCCAAAATCGCTTTGCATCTTCATCGCTTGGCAGGCAATTTCTTTTATCATGTTTGATGACAGCATTTTTATATCTTCATCATTTATTGACTCAAAATTATTATCAATATTCTTTATTGACTCATGTGAAATTAAATATTGTCTTGCCGCTTTTTCACCTGAAACCAATTGCTCGCCTAATCCCTCAACCGCTTCAATAAGCAAGCTATTATTGCAAGAAGGACTGACACTAAAACAAACACCTGCAAAATCAGCATCAACCATTTCTTGAACAACAACGCTCATTTTAATATTAACATTTTTTGCAAACCTTTCAGTATAGCTTGCACCTATGTCCTCATCAAGCGAAGCAATACAATCAATAATCGCTTTTTTTAATTGCTCTTGATTTTTAATATTTAAAAATGTTTTAAATTGACCAGCAAATGAAAAATCATTGCCATCTTCTGCTGTTGCAGATGAGCGTACGGCAACATTATTAAGCCCTAAGTTATTATAGTATTCTAGCACAGAATTAAGATTATCATTTGAATCCGTATCCATATCTAAAATAACAAAACCGCTAGGAACATCATAACCATTTTTTATCAGCTTATCAAGCCCGCATGCTTTTCCGCCAGCTTCACTAAAATGACTGCTGTCTATTTTGCCTAAGTTAAAAATTTTCATATCTTTTTTTATCGGTATTATAAGAAAATTCCGCAATACCTGCCCCTTTAAGGCCATTAAATGTATATGTTGTTATACCCTCATAAACATTAAAGCCGCCCTCATTATCATTAAATTGATAAGGGAAAATAATTTTAGTTTCAAATTCAATTTCTGCCTTTGATTTATCTGAAAATGCTGCCTGCGCATTGCCTTTTAACGGAGCTTTTCCTGCTGTAATAAAATGTTTTGGATAATCAACATCCAATAAATTAACATACTCTTTGCCGCAAGTTATATAACCCGTTTTTAATCCAACAACATTAATAGTCGGATAAAGAACCAAAACAGTATTAAATGCCCGTCCATCTTCAAGGTTTCCGACAAGCCAAGAATAATGGTCCATATAACTCCAAATTCTTCTGCCGTATGCTTGGTCCCTAAGCGCTGGTGCATCCATTGAATATTCTTTGTCATCCACTTTTAGTGTACATTTAGCATGACCTGCCTGCTCAATACGAGTTTGATGGTTTTTTTTAAGCTCCTCAGAAAAGCCTTTATGCCACTTTTGTGCAGCTATAGCTGTACTGTATGCATTAATATGAGTATCTCTAGAAAATTCAAATAAACCATAATCAGAAGTAAACTCCCCTTCAAACTCTGCTTCAATTTCCTCTCCGCATTTTATTGCAATTTTATCCTCACCAGCTTCAACCGGAACAACCTTCCCTTTAAATGAAAAAGTCCAGCGGCGCAATGGCTCTATACATTCAGTTTTAACAGGGCTTTCATCCAGCGGATAAATAAGCTGACTATTCATATAAGCCCTGCCTTCTTTACTGACAAAACCAAACCAAATTTCGCTAATAGGCTGCTCTCCGCCCCTTTGCCCTAAGCGCATAATAAAAGCATTGCCTTCTAAATCATGAGAAGCATAATAATAGCTGTTGTTTATTGTTTCATCTGCGTCTATAGGCAATTGATGAAGTTCACTTTTAACTTCATCAAAATTTTGACTTGCCTTTCTTTTTTTCATCACTCTTTTAATGATAGCTTTTTTAAACATTCGTTTCATTTGCATTTATCCTTTCATTTCTTTAATTTTATATGGCTGCTGCCTCTGTTTGATTTTCATCTTCTTTATTAGATACTTGTCCGCTTGTATCAGAATTATTATAATTATTGCTCTCATCATCTCCATTTAAAAATCTTTTAAACTTTTTGCCAAATCCCTTATCAATAATAATAACCGCTGCAACAAGTGCAATTAATCCGACAATCAATGCAAAAATAACATCTGTTAAATAGTGCCATCCCAAAACCATACGTGACAACGGAACCAAAATAAGCATTGCACCTGTAATCACCCCAAATGTTATAAAAGTGCTCTTTTTAGTCTTTAATACCCATGCCGCCAGCACCAAGGCTATTGTTGAGCAGACGCTTGCAGCATGCAATGAAGGAAAGCTATTAGACCCGTGCCTTGACTCTGCATCGCCGCCTCTGCCTATAGGGCGATACCAAGGACCATAAGGAAAACCGTTTTGAGTAACCTGATAAAATCTATATCGTCCCCAAAATACCTGCATAACCCCAACTACCAAATTGGTAAGCGAACCTAAAACAGCAGCAATTGCCAATATATAAATAAGCTTTTTCAATTTTATTTCATCAAAGCGTTTAAAAAATAAAATCACAGGAAAAGATAAAGCAGCACCAGCTACAGCAACAATCGGACCTGCAATCACACCTGAAACTCCGTATCCGTGATTATCAAGTGTCCAAAAAACTGCACAAAATACTGCGCCTGCTAAAGATGCAGCTGTAAAGATATGAAACGCAATTTTCCAGCATTTTTTCTTTGAATAAACGCTAAGTACCGCAAATAAACTCACATTGACCAATATCGCTGGTAAAAAGCCCAAAAATTCAAATGTCATCCCAAAAGCATAATATAAAAATCCTCTATAAGGAGCAGTAACAGCATGCGCAATTTGATAGTCTAAAAATGTGCCTATTATCATAAGCGCCAATAATAATCCAGCAACAGCGCAAATGATAATAAGCGGTTTTTTTTTGCCTTTTAATTCTTCACTTAATAGTTTCATAAATTTTATTCCTTTTAAAATCAATATTGATTGGTAAAATAAAATACTCCACCTAAATACATTATACCCAAAAATTATATATATTGTCAAGCATAAAAACCCTAATCGTTTGTTTTATACCATATTAAGCAGTGAATATAATAAAAAATTATATCAAATACCATTAATTTAATGTTTATTATCCTCATGAAGCTAAAAAGCCACCCTTGCCTAAAAGCAACTTTATTCAATCTTTTTAAACATACTTTGCATCAAAGCTATATGGTTATTATTTTGCAGAGGATTATATAAATTATTAAAGAAGAGATGCTTTAGAAGCACTAGCCCACGAATGCTTCTTGGCACGATCTTTACAGCATGACAAAAAATAGTGGACTATTAAAACAAAAACTACTCCGCTTAAATTAAAACCCTAATTTTGTCATGTTGCAAAGCATCTCTTTCTTTATTCTTTTTTCATGTTATGTATACTTCTTAGCATGTGATTACAGAACGAAAAAAATAATTTCTAGTCAAACACTCTGCTGTCTTAAAAATCTCTTCTTTATAAATTTTTCTCATACTTTCTCAACAACCCCTCCTTCGCCTCCTCCAAAACCCCGTCCTCTATATTCGGCATTATACACTTATCGCACATTCCTAAACTATTTATCTCTATCTCTTTTATTGTGCACTCACTTTCTTTCATTATATATGCACCATTTAAATTCGCATATTGTCATTTTTCACCTCTTTAATAATTTGTTTCTTTTTAGTTTATTATAATTCAACATATACTTTGAGTCAAATATTTTCAAGGTATAAGTTGTATATAATATAATTATATATGAGAAAATTTGCTGAAAGATTAAAAGAATTAAGGGAAGAAAAAGAATTATCAAAGCTTGCTCTTGCAAAAGCCTTGCAAGTTGCCGATATAAATATTGGTCGATGGGAAAGAGGAGAACAAGAAATAACTTCTGATAATCTCATAAAAATTGCAGATTTCTTTGATGTGTCAGTTGATTATCTTTTAGGCAGAACTGATGATTGATAGATGTGAGGTTAAGAGTGATATGAAACATATTTTAATAAAGAAGAGATGCTTTGCAGCATGACATAATTTAAATTGAAGCGGAGTAGCGGCTGCATTGAGTTTAAAATCTATGCATTAAAAACTTGCAAAAAATTTTAAAGCGTGCTAAAATAACCTCATGCAGTTCAATCAAGAAATTGAGTCAATTATAAATGCCATTATAGATGCTGTGCCTGCTCACAAAATTTATTTGTTTGGGTCTTTTGCTGATGGAACTCAAAAACCTGACAGTGATTATGATTTATTTATAGTACTTGATGATGATGCCAACATGAAACCGCTAGAAGCAGCACAAAAGGCTCATAGGGCATTATTATCCATTGATAATTTAAATACACCTGTTGATATATTGGCTGACTATAAAAGCAGTTTTAAACAAAGAAGACAATTAAATGTATTAGAAAAAGAGATTTATCAAAAAGGAATAGTTTTGTATGAGCAAAAATAATGAAGCAGTGCAAGAATGGCTGAAAATAGCGTATGATGATTATGACACTGCTGTTTTTTTGTGGAATAAAAAGCCAAGACCGCTGCAGATTATATGTTATCACATAAGTCAGTCCATGGAAAAATCACTAAAAGCGTTTTTGTGTTTTAGAGGACAATTTGTACCAAGGACTCACTCATTAGTATTTTTGTGCAGGACTTGCGCTAGATTGGATAGTTCTTTTAAAACTTTATTAACAATTTGTGCCGACGCCGAAATATTCTCAACCCATACAAGATATCCTGGCAGAATTGAAATTGAAACCGCTGCCGCAAAACAAGCACTAAAAAACACATTAGCATTATATAATTTTGCAGCCAATAAAATTAACTCATAAAAAACTAAAACCTTAACTCCATAATTAGGCAAAATAATAAAAGAAGAGATGCTTTAAGTGCGCTAGACCCACGAATGCTTCTTGCACGATCTCTTCTTTAAAAAATATGTTCCACACTACACACACCACCCAAAGTATTTTTCCTATACTAGAACAAAAGTGCCCTCGGGCACATAAGCCCGTGCTATGAGGTCTTCGTGGGCTTGCGGCACTTCTTCGGGCATCTTGCATTGATACCCTTTTTGTTGATGCTAGCATTTTTTGATTGCATCAATATTTCCTAGTGCATGAAAAAGGTTTGCTTTGCAAACTTCCCCTGCTTGCTAGTAGCTCGGCTTTTTTGAGTTCGAGTATTCTCAAACACAGACGATTTTTCCTATGCTATAAAAAAAGACTTTTAGCCTACTCCCTTAATCTTGTATTGATAGGCTTTTTTAAGCTTGAGTATCCACTTTATACAATAATTTTTATTGCGCTATAAAAATATTTTTCAAAAACTATGCTAAAATGCTTGAAAAAACTTTTAATTGCTTGTATAATGTTTGTTGTATGTTGCCGAGGGGAAACAGTTTTTGTGCCCCAAAAAACTACAGACGAGGGGAAATTCTTAACTCCTCACATAAGGAAACACTACTATACTTAAGTGTTTACTCAAAACAAATTTCGGAGGAAATTAAAATGGCTAAAGCTAAATTCGATCGCTCAAAACCCCATGTCAATGTAGGTACAATCGGCCACGTTGACCATGGTAAAACTACTTTAACAGCATCTATCACAATGACTCTTGCTGCTAAAGGCTGGTCAGACAAAATGAAATATGAAGATATTGATAAAGCTCCAGAAGAAAAAGCTAGAGGTATCACTATCAATACTGCTCACGTTGAGTACCAAACTCAAAACCGTCACTATGCACACGTTGACTGCCCAGGGCATGCTGACTATGTTAAAAACATGATTACTGGCGCAGCGCAAATGGACGGAGCTATCTTAGTAGTTGCTTCAACTGACGGTCCTATGCCTCAAACTAGAGAGCACATCCTTCTTGCTAGACAAGTTGGTGTTCCTAAAATCGTAGTATTTATGAACAAGGTTGATCTTGTTGATGATCCTGAATTATTAGAATTAGTAGAAATGGAAATCAGAGACCTATTATCTCAATATGATTTCCCTGGTGATGACACTCCAATCATCAAAGGTTCTGCTAAAGCAGCACTAGACGCTGCAACTGCAAATAATGTTGATGGTCCTGAGTGCAAGCCTATCTTTGAATTGATGGATGCTATTGACGCATATATCCCTCAACCAGAACGTGCAATTGATAAACCTTTCTTAATGCCAGTTGAAGATGTTTTCACTATCACTGGTCGTGGAACAGTTGTTACTGGTCGTGTTGAAAGAGGGCAAATCAAAGTTCAAGACCCAGTTGAAATCGTTGGTATCACTGCTACTAAAACTTCAGTTGTTACTGGTGTTGAAATGTTTAGAAAATTATTAGACTCTGCACAAGCTGGTGATAATGCGGGTATCCTTTTAAGGGGTGTGGACAGAAATGATGTTCAAAGAGGTCAAGTTATCGCTGCGCCTAAATCAATCACTCCTCACTCTGAATTCACTGCTGAAATCTATGTATTGAAAAAAGACGAAGGCGGACGCCATACTCCTTTCTTCAATGGCTATAGACCTCAATTCTATTTCAGAACTACTGACGTAACAGGCACTATTGAATTGCCAAAAGGTGTAGAAATGGTTATGCCTGGCGACAACGTATCAATCACTGTGAAACTTATCAACCCTATCGCTGCTGAACAAGGATTAAGATTTGCTATCCGTGAAGGCGGCAGAACAGTTGGGTCGGGCGTAGTTGCTAAAATCATTAAGTAAGTATTAATAAATTTAACCTAAAACCCCTTTTAAAAGTTTGACTTTCTAGAGGGGTTTTTGTTAAGATTTTTTTATAAGATGAGATGCTTGCAGCATGACAAATTTAATTTTATGTCATGCTGCAAGCATCTTATCTTAATTGTTGTCACTTTCAAAAGAATTATAGTATTAAGGAATTATTTGTGAAACCAAAATTAACGATAAAAGAACAGATAGAACACATGTCTAATAAAGGTATAAAATTTGACTGTGCGATAAGAATAATACTCCACGCATCAAAAAAGCAGCTTAGAGTAGCTTAGAAATAACTTATTTGTACAAGAACAAAAAACTGTCTTAAGCAAGTTGCTAAAGACAGTTTTTTGTTCTTTTGTTGTTTTATAAAAATATTCCAATCTAAACGAAAATACGCAAATAAAAAGCGCTCAAAAAATTTCCATACCCCTAGGGGTATGGAATACCACCCACAAACCACATCAACAACCCTAAAAATACCACAAAAAATAATTAAAAAACTTTCAAAAACCACTGCAAATATATTGACACCATCTACAAACTTTTATAGTAAAATTAGTTGACATATTCAAATAATTTGCATATACTAGTTTTAATGACAAAAACAGTTCGACTGTTTTATTGAGAGTTCTGCGTGCATTGCTCTCTTTTTTTATTTTAGCAAAATAAATAAAAATATATAAAAAAAGGGGCTAGCGCCCCGACCCGTGCTTGCATTGCACGGGTTTTTTTTGGCTTCCAAGCATTCTCAAATAAATCAATTTTTCCTTATGCTATAAAAAGGTGGTCTAAAGTCCACTTCCCTCACTTAGAGGTTCGGCTTTTTTGAGTTAGCTTATACATTTCTCATAGACGTTTTTTCCTATTACTCTGTAAAAAAACTACCTAAAGGCGGTTTGAGCGTCTTGCATTGACGCCCCTTTTTTGAGTTCGGTTACTCTCAAACATCACATTTTCTTATACTATAAATAAAGAAAAGATAAACTATAAATTGCTATAGCTTATCTTTTTTCTATAAGTTTTTCTAAAATTTCCAAAGTCTCTTTAATTTTTAAATTGCTATAGCTTAATTCTTTTAATAAATAAGCAATAAGTAATTTAATATCTTTTTCTTTATCCTCACCAAAATTAAAGTTTTCTTTTGATTCTAGCTTTTTATGTTTATATAATTTCATAATTCATATTATATCATTCCGCTATAGCGGAGTCAAGCCTTTTAAGTCTTGATTATTGGATATAATATCACTATGGAATTTGGAAAAATTTTAAGAGAATTGAGACAAGAAAAAGATTTGTCACAAGTACAACTTGCAAAAATAACTGGCATAGGTAAATCTACCATATCAGACTGGGAGCTCTCACGAAAAGAACCCACAGCAAGTTCCCTAATAAAACTGGCTGATTTTTTCAATATAAGCATTGATGAATTATTAGGAAGAAAGGATTATATCTAATCATAATTTATATGGCTATTTATGAAAAAACAACTGATTTTTTAATATCAAAACATTTTAAAAAAGTGAGTTGCAGATTATTGTACCTCACCTTTTTTCTATAAGTTTTTCTAAAATTTCCAAAGTCTCTTTAATTTTTAAATTACTATAATTTAATTCTTTTAGCAGATAAGCAACAAGCAAAATAATATCTTTTTTTTATCCTCACCAAAACTAAAGTTTTCTTTGGAATCTAATTTTTTATGCTTATATAGTTTCATAATACTTATTATATCACCCAAAATTTTGGGTGTCAAGTTATTTATATAGTAACTTTGAATATAATATTATATATGAAATTCGGAAATATTTTAAGAGAGCTAAGACAAGAGAAAAATCTATCACAAGTACAGCTTGCAAATAAAACAGGGTTAAGTAAATCTGCTATAGCTTGCTGGGAGCTATCTCAATCAGAACCTACAGCAGGCGCATTAATCATTTTGGCTGAATTTTTTGATGTTAGCGTTGATGAATTATTAGGAAGAAAGGATTATCTTAGATGAAATTTGCAAAAATTTTATTAACTATAGTGTAGTCTATAAATAGTCCATTATCGCCCTACAAAAGTCGTCTCTCCCCTTCTTCTCATATTTAACAATTCTCTAGCATGTCTTTCAATAAATTCATCACTAGACCTATGCTCAATTTCAGACTGATTTTGTTCTATTTGACTTTGCGCTAATACTAGTTGTCTCTCTAAATCAGCGGTTCTTCTATTTACGCTTGCTAAAGATATTAAGTTAACCAACAGTGCAATCAACAACAACAGCACAAAAATCAATAAAGATGCCGTAATTATTTTTAAAGTTTTTGCATTCATTTTCATACTATACACTTTATCACAATAAATCAAATAAAGCAACAAAAAAATTTGACTTTTAAAAAAAAGTATTAGATAATCAATGCATGACTGAATTTATGTTTGATTCAATTGTTGTTGGAGCAGGTCACGCTGGAGTAGAAGCTGCTCTAGCTTTATCAAAGCTAAATAAAAAAACATTGGTGCTTACTATTAGCTTAGATAATGTGTCTTTTTTAGCATGCAATCCAAGCATAGGCGGCACAGCTAAAGGACATTTAGTTAAAGAAATTGACGCACTAGGCGGCATCATGGGACAAGCTGCTGACAAAACTTTAATACAGCTTCGTATGCTTAATATGTCAAAAGGCTTTGCAGTTCAATCCTTAAGAGCGCAAGTTGACAAAAATAAATACCATCAATATATAAAAAGTGCTATTGAAAACGATAAAAATATCCAACTAAGAGAGGGCGAAGTTTTAAACATAGAGATGACTGACAACAATGAATTCCGCTATAAAATCAGTACTGACCAGCTTAATTATTACTCTAAAACAATTATCTTTGCGTGCGGCGTATACCTTTCATCAAAAATATTTATTGGAAATACCATAAAAGAAAAAGGTCCAGCATCCTTTGCACGAGCCAATCACTTATCCGATTCTTTAAAAAAACTTGGCATCCCTTTAAGGCGCTTTAAAACAGGCACTCCTGCCAGAGTAAAAAAAGATACTATAAATCTAAATATTTTAGAATTGCAAAGCGGCGAGCAATTAAACTATACATTTTCATCACTGACTAAAAAAACGGATTATAATAAATTGCCTTGCTATCTAGGATATACAAACCAAAATACACACGACATCATCAAAAACAACCTAAATAAAACTGCAAAGTCTATAGGAAACACTGAAGGAGAAGGCGCAAGATATTGCCCCTCTATTGAGGATAAAATTGAAAGATTCAATAAAGACAGACACCCTTTCTTTTTAGAGCCCGAAGGGGTTAATACACAAGAAATGTATGTACAAGGAATTTCTACTAGTTTGCCAAGTGAAATTCAACTAAAGGTGTATCGGTCATTAGATGGATTTGAAAATGTACAAATCATGCGTGATGCTTATGCGATTGAATATGATTGCATTGACCCTAGAATATTAAACTCATATTTAATGCATAAAGAGTATGAGGGAATGTTTTTTGCAGGACAAATAAACGGGACAAGCGGGTATGAAGAGGCAGCGGCACAAGGATTGATTGCAGGCACAAATGCGGCTCTTTATTTGGACAAAAAACCGCCTTTGATTTTGCGGCGGGATAATTCTTATATAGGAGTAATGATTGATGATTTGGTTACAAAGGGGGCAGATGAGCCCTATAGGATGATGACATCAAGAGCAGAGTATAGATTGCACTTAAGACAAGACAATGCAGATTTAAGACTTTCTAAAATTGCAAAAGATATTGGACTATTAACAAACACACAATATAATTTATTTAAGAAAAAACAGCGTGACATTGAAAAAATTAAATCGTTATTAAAAAAGAGAATAGAGCTTGAAGAAATAGCAAAGTTTATTAAGGACGCAGAGGCTATGCCTTTAGAGAAAGTTATTCGTCATCATCAAATGAATTTTGAAGATGTGCTGAATTTAAATTTAATGAAAGGAATAACAAAAGATTCTGTTTTAGACATGTATATTTGTTTAAGATATCAAGGATATTTAGAAAGAGAAAACAGGATAAGACACGAGCAAGCCAGACTAGAAAATATTGGCTTGCCGCTTGATTTTGATTATACCAATATACATGGACTAAGACTTGAAGCAGCTGAAAAACTAAATAAAATTAAACCACATTCAATTGCCCAAGCATCAAGGATAGCAGGTGTTAACCCAGCAGATATAAATGTATTGTTGGTTAGATTAAAAAATCAAAACTAAAAATTTAAAACCAAACAAAGGATATAATACCCCTTGCCGGCAAGCACAAAAATACCATTATTAAAAAATAAGCATTTTTGTTTTGGATATAAAACCGGTGGACTAAAGCCCACTTCCTAAAGCCCACTTCCCTCACTTAGAGGTTCGGCTTTTTTGAGTTAGCTTATTCAATTCACGCAGACGACTGAAAGACGAAGTATTTTTCCTGTTAATATAAAAAAAGAGCACCATTTAATATGAACAAATGTCCTTTTTTATATATTTATTAATTATAAATAGCAACTATACAACGCCCACTAAACTACACTTTTACTTTAATCACTTCTTCACCAGGCTTAACGCTTATCCACGCCAACTTTAACTTAAACCAAAATACTGTCCCCTCACCTAATTTACTAACTGCCCCATACTCAACTTGATGCGCCTCTAAAATTTCTCTAACTATACTAAGTCCTAAGCCAGACCCTGATACTGTCCTTTTAGTTTGTCTTGCCCTATAATATCTTGTCCAAACTGTTGCAAGTTCTTCTTCACTGATACCTTTTCCATTGTCTATAATCTGCACCAAAATAAACTTGCCTGCCGTGACGCTTACTGACACTTTAATCTGTTTATCATCATCCTTAGCATAATTGATTGCATTCCCAATCAAGTTAAATAGCACTCTTTTAATTTTATCAGCATCCGCCCTAACAAACACGCCTTTAGGTGACTCATAACTAATAGTAAACCCGCTTTTTGTATGCAGCTCTTTAAATTGACTAATAATACTTTGGCAGTATTTATTAAAATCATATTCAGTCACACTGAGTACATCAGTGCCTGATTTAATCTTTGACAAGCTTTGAATATCGGATACTAATGATGTCAATCTTTCTGCCTCATCAATGATTACTTGTGCATGACGCATACTTTTTTCATTGCCCGCCCCCGATAAATCCCTAATCATTTCAGCATAAGCTTTAACCATAGTCAAAGGCGTTCTTAAATCATGCGTAATGTTTGCTATAAATTCACGACGCAAACTCTCAGTCTTATCAAATTCATCAGCAGCAAAATTTAGCGCATGACATAGTTTGTCAATTTCTTCTATCTTACTTTTTCCAAAACGCACATTAAACTCGCCCTCTGACAACTTAATTGCACGCTTTGCTAAGCGCTTAATAGGACTTGCAATAAAATTTGACATTATAATAGCAAAAATAAGCGTCAGTACAACGATTACAACTGACACAAAAATAAACTCTAAAACTAGTGGTCCAATATTCATACCACCAATCATTTCTTGAAAACTATCACTTCTAAACCAAGCCCAAAGTCCCCAAATAACTGCCGCTAGCACTAAAAAGAAAACAATGAATGATAATAATGCTGCAGTTTTAAGACCCGTTTTGGTTTTCCTTTTTTGAAGAGAACGGCGGCGGTTTTCCTGCCCAAAGGGCAAGGTATTTTTCATTTCATTTTTTGCCATAATTATTATCTACAAATTTAAGTTTACTATATTAATGTGTAAATTAATTGTTTTTAATAGAATGTTTTGTGTAATTTCTTTTCACAATTATGAATTTTCTGTGTCGATATTCTGTTGGTATTTAGAAAAAAAGCAAGACTAAACATGAAAAGCCTTGCTTTAAAGCAAATATTACATTTCTATTTTATAGCCCAATCCTCTTAGTGTCACAATTTTGTCTCTATAGTTGCCTAAATTTGACCTAAGCATCTTTATATGAGTATCTACAGTCCTGTCATCACCATAAAAATCATACCCCCACACCTCTGTCAACAACTTTTCTCTAGATATTGCCGTACCTGCATTATTGATTAAATAAAACAAAAGTTCATATTCTTTTGGCGTAAGCTCACATCTTTTTCCATCAACATACACACTTCTGCCCGCAATATCAATTTCTAATCCGTCAGATGCTATGCGCTTAGAGCTCTTTTTACCACGCCTTAAAACTGCTGTCACTCTTGCAATTACCTCTTTTGGTGAAAAAGGTTTTGTAACAAAGTCATCAATACCAATCTCAAAACCAAATAACTTGTCATATTCCTCAACCCTAGCACTAATCATAATAACAGGAATATCTTTAGTTTTTTTAATCTCCTTAACAGCAGAAAACCCGTCCAATTTGGGCATCATTACATCTATTATAATAATATCAAAATCTGTCTCCCGCACCTTCTTAACCGCTTCCATACCATCGCCTGCCTCAAAAACTTGGTGCCCTTCAAACTCTGCATACTCTCTTAATACCTCTCTGATTTTTTCTTCATCGTCTACAATAAGTATTCTTGCCATGGTTTATTCTCCTAATACCTTTTATGGCAATATTATAATATATATTTTTGCACTTGTCCACTATATTTTCACACATTTTCAAAAAATTATCACATTTTTTCACTTTTATTTCATTTTTAACGCAAAATAATACATTTTTGTATGTTTTGTATGTCTTTGTGTTAAACAATATGATATTTGTGTTGAGTTTATGTTGACCAACTGATAAACTTTAAAAAATCTAGCTAAACCACCACCGGCTCTGTCAACTTTTTATACTCCGTCTTTGCGCCTACTGTCGTACCTCTAGATTTAGGATCAAATGTATTTAATACTCTTATTGGTATCCCCTTTTCTTTTGCAAACGGAATACACGATGGGTGCAGCACATTTGCGCCGCTATTACATAACACCAGCGCTTGCTCATACGACAAAAACGGAATATTCATTGCATCCATACTCTTGTTTGGGTCTGACGAATAAAATCCGCCCACATCTGTCCAATTTTCATATAAATCAGCATCCGCTATGTTTGCCATTATTGCACCCGTTATATCCCCGCCGCCTCTTGAAAACGTCTTGACAGCCCCGCAAGGCATGCGCCCATAAAATCCAGGCACCACTACTCTTTTGCCCTTAAATTTTTCAAAATTCTTTTTTGATTCATCTAAATCTACATCACCATTAGTATCAAAACTAATAATCCCTGTTTTTTGAATATCAACAAATTCAAAGCCAATAGCATTTGCCATTGCCTTTGCCATAAAATATTCGCCCAGCATAACCACCTCATCACGCACATCTTGTCCAAGTTCTAAATAGCGGCTTGCAACATTTTCTAATAAATCAGTAATTTTTGCGTCATCTTTAAAACGTTTGCCCGGAGCCGATACAACAATAATACTACGCTTAGGATCAGATAAAATAATAGCTTTTGCCCTTTCAAAGTTTTCTTTAGTGGCAAGACTTGTCCCGCCGAATTTTGATACTGTTATGCTCATTTGATTGGTTTCCTTTGTGGTTTTTACTAAATTATAAATTTATCTTTTTGCCATCATTAATCTATTATTAAAGTGTTTAAATACTTCCGCACTAAATGTTTTGCAGCAACAATCTTTTTTTTGATGACAAAAAACAAAAATATAAAACGACGGACTTCTTTTCACTGCGCTATGCTTAATTCAAGATGTCAATTTTGGCGAGTGAGCAAATTTTAAAAGAAGAGATGCTTATAGGATGACAAAAATAAATATAGAACAAATAGCATACCATTTACATCCTTTAGAACAAAAAATCAATAATCCCCACAGCATAAAAATTACTTTTTAAGCATCATGTGCAATATCTGTATACAATTGCTTGCCGCACCTTTTCTTAAATTATCAGCTACACAAAAAAAGTTAATCGCTTTAGGATTAGATGTATCTATCCTTATTCTGCCCACCAACACCTCATCAATACCATCCGCATCAATAGGCATAGGATAATTATTGTTTTTATCGTCATCAATCAATATTACACCCTCTGCCTTTTTCAATACAGCCAGCACTTCTTTTCTAGATACCTCTCTTTCAAATTCAGCATTAATTGATACAGAATGACAGTTAATAACAGGCACTCTCACGCAAGTAGCTGTCACACTTAAATCATCCCGCTCCAAAATTTTCTTAGTTTCATCAATCATCTTCATCTCTTCTTTAGTATAATTATTATCCATAAAAACATCAATTTGAGGTATTAAATTATTATAAATCTTATGCGGATAAAATTCATTTTTACCCCCGTTTTTTGTATTATGATAATCATCTATTCCGCCTTTGCCTGAGCCCGAAACAGCTTGATAAGTTGAATAAATCACCCTTTTTAAATTAAATGCTTTATCTAATGCCTTTAAAGGAACCACAGCTTGCGTTGTAGAACAATTTGGATTGGCAACAATTGCACCGCCCCTTATATTCTTAACAAGGTGAGCATTGACCTCTGGCACAATTAAAGGAATCCCATCCTGCATCCTAAACACACTTGAGTTGTCAATTGCTACACCGCCCAAAGAGGCAACAATAGGCGCAAAAACTTTTGATACATCACCACCACCTGCAAAAAGACAAAAGTCTGGTTTAATCTTTTGCAAATTTTCTTTTGTTAGTTCATGAATAACCATTCCGTCAATTGTCTCATCACTTCTTCCAAACAGCACCAATTCAGCATTTTCAACCTTATATTTGCCTTTCAACAACACCGCCATAGTGCTTCCCACCATACCTTTTGCGCCAACAATACCTATTTTTATGCTCATTTTATGTTGCTCCCTTCTAATGTTTCTATCAGCAATTTTCTATTATCTTCTTCAATTCTGGTTAGCGGCATTCTTAACTCATCATCACACAATCCCATATGTTTTAGCGCCGCCTTTAAAGGAATAGGATTAATTTCAATAAACAATCTATTATTTAACTCATACATCTTTTTATGAATCTCCAGCGCCTTTTTATGCTCTCCCTTTTTAACCAAATCAAACAACTCCTGCTTTTGTTTAGGCGCAATATTTGCAGTCACACTTAATGCCCCCAATGCCCCCAAACTAAACATCAAATAGTCTAGCTCGTCATCACCGCTATAAATCGCCATTTTACCATCCAACACATGAAATAGCTTTAGTATATGCTCTATGTTTCCGCTAGATTCTTTTATGCCAGCCACATAAGGATTTTTAGATAACTCTAATGCAGTTTCAGGCTCTATATTAATACCAGTACTGCCTGGGGAATTATAAATAATCACAGGAATTTTTGCAGCCTCAATCACTTGAGTATAATGCCTAATCAATCCTTTTTGTGTGCATTTATTAAAATAAGGTGTGACAATCAAAAGACCATCCGCTCCCATACTTTTTGCATCTATGCTGCGTCTTATCACTGTCAGCGTATCATTGCATCCCGTACCAACAATTAATTTAACATCTTTAGAAACACGCTTTTTAACAAGCTCAAAAATTTTGTCCTCTTCTTCAAAAGTAAGAGTAGGAGCCTCTGCCGTAGTCCCAAACAACACCAAATTTTTTGTGCCGCTTTTGATTTGAAAATCCACGATTTTTTCTAAAGATACATAGTCTACTTCTCCATTTTTAAATGGTGTAACCAGTGCTGGTGCAATACCCTCAAATATAGTTTTATTCATTTGTTTTATCCTTCTAATAAATCTATTATATTGTATATTTTTTGCGCTTTTTTGTCTTTCATCCATATGCAGGTCTCTAATGCCCCTCTAGCAAAACTGCTTCTGCCATACTCAACTTCTTTTATGCTAATTTCTGCTGTATCACAAAAAAACCTTACCTCATGTGTCCCTGGCACTACTCCGCCACGCACCGCACTTATATAAATGTCATCCTTGTTTCTTATTGCATTCTCATGTGTCCTATGCAATATTATATTGCCCTTGTTTCTTGCTTTAATAATACTTTGGGCAATAGTAATTGCCGTACCGCTGGGTGCATCTGCTTTTTTATTGTGATGAGTTTCTATTATTTCTATGTCTCCATCCCAATTTTTTGCCAAAGCAACAACTGTGTTTATGAATTTATTAACAGCTATACTAAAGTTTGTTGCTTTAAATATAGGAATAATTTTAGATGCTTGCTCTATTTTTTCTAATTGTTTGTTATTGTGTCCCGTAGCAGCAATAACAAGCGGAATATTTTTTTTTATCGCAAACTCTAAGATATTATCCAGCGCCGAAAAATGAGAATAATCTAACAATACATCAACATTATTAAAAGAATTAAAATCAGTATCTTTGCCGCTCGGCATTAAGTTGATATTATCAAAGCCTAATGATCTAATTAAACACTCTTGTCCCATCTTGCCGTTTGCACCAATTAGCAACACATTTATCATGTCACTCCTCCAATATATTAAATAATTTTTTTATTGTCAAGCGATAATGCAATATATATTTTTTAATAATAATGAGATCCTTAATGTTTTCAATGTGCAATCCTCTTAACCGCCATCATATAGCATAAGCGTAGTGAAGAAGGACAAATAGTACAGTAAAGTGGTTTTAGACATTACACAACCACACACATCAACAAACTATTGTTATTCTGAAAACTCTATCTCACTAATAGTTACTCTAAGTAAAAATACACGCCAAAACTAATAATCTCACCTATCTTAAAAAAACAAAAAAACTTGCAGATTTGTTTTTTTCTGCAAGTTTTTCTCCCTTGATTAAAAATCAAGCCATTTGATGTCTTTATTTATGATAAGTGAGAATACATCAACCCACCAAAAGACAATACCAAGTAAAAAAGGCAACGCCAAGATGCCAGAAATAAGTTTGCCTCTTAAAAACCTTGAAACACAAGATAACAACCATCCAAAAAAGATATGAACAATTATCCCAATAATCCAAGGCAACCCAAAGTATGTTTTCATTTTTCTCCTCCGAAAACTTTAATAAAATATATATATGCTATTTAATCAAAAAAGTCAACTAATTTCTATATATTTTATACACATTAAAAAATAATTGCTTCTTAAATCATCTCTACCGCCTTAAGCAACACATCAAGCACTCTGTTTTCTTTAATAAAATAAACCAACACCTTTCCTTTTCTATCAAAATCAATCATGCCCATATCTCGCATAGTTTTAAGCTGATGTGAAACAGTAGTCTGGTTCATATTAAGTGTCTTTGCTATGTCAGTCACACACATAGGACTTATGCTAAGTGCTGATAGCAGTTTAATCCTTGTACTATCCCCTAAGACAGAAAAAAAACTTGATAACGCCATAAGAGTATTTCTTTCAGGAATATACTCTTTAATTAAATTTTGTGTTTCTTTATTAATTGATAAATCCATTTAGTACAACCTTCCTTATATATTCATGTGTACAATTATAGCAGATATTTTTTAAAAAAGATTGAATCTATAATAGAAGGTTTTGTCGAAAATAAAGTTTTATGCTAATTTTCTGGCTAAATTTTTCACTTGCTCTAAACCAAGCTCCTCTCCCCTAATCATTAGATTAAAACCTAATTCATTAAAAATCGCCTCTAGCTTTTGCCTATTCATTAAAAATCCCGACATTAAATTGTTTATTGCAGTTTTTCTGCGCATTAAAAATAAGTTTTTTATCACCTTAGATAAAAACTCGTCATAAGGATTTTTAATTTGCATGTGCACCACAGCACTATCTACATTAGGCGGCGGAATAAACATTTTTCTATTTACTATTCTTGTTATCCTGCTGTCACACCTCGCTTTAATAGCTAAACTTAGCGCTCCATAATCAGATGTTTTGGGCAATGCAACCATCCTATTTGCCACTTCTTTTTGCACCATAATAGTTATGCTGTCAAGCGGCAGCATACTTTCTAAAAACAAAAAAATTATAGGCGTAGTAATATAATAAGGAAGATTTGCCACTACTTTAAATTTTTTGCCCTCTACTAAATCTAATATAGACTGGTGCGATACTTTTAATATATCCTGATGTATTAGCTGCACATTGGATGGCAAAGTCTCTTTTAAAAAAGGAATCAAATTATCATCAATCTCAAAAGCTATCACTTTTTTAGCTTTTTTAGCTATTTCCCCAGTCAATGTCCCAGCCCCTACACCAATCTCTAGTATCACGCTATCATTATCAATACCAGCATCATTGACGATAGCCGACAAAAGGTTTGTGTCTAAAATAAAGTTTTGACCCAAACCTTTGTTAAATTTAAATCCTTGTTTAATTAAATCATCTATTTTCACTTGAAAAATATCCTTGCTATATCCATTGCACCAATTGCTTTATCATCTTTATAGCATCTCATTCCACCGCCTGATATCTCATCTACAAGCGCTATTTCATTATCTATTTTACCAAACTCAAACTTAATATCCCATAATTTTAAACCTTTTTTATTTAGCTCACCCTCAACTACCTTGCAAATTCCCTTAGCCAAATCTACAAGCTTATCATATTCTTGCACGCTTAAAACTCCTAAAACTGCCAAACCCTCTTTATTAATAAAGGGGTCTCCTCTTTCATCATTCTTTAAAGTAATTTCTACAAAATAATCTAGTTTATCTCCATCCTTTATATAATCACCATATCTTCTAATAAAGCTCCCCGTAGCCTTGCATCTTACGATTACTTCTAATCCTTTGCCAAAAAGAACAGCAGGCCTAACAACCATTTGCCCCTTTTTAACATCCGCCGACACAAAATGTGTATTAAAGCCTTGACTTTTTAACAGCGTATAAAAATACTCTGTTAAGCGTAAGTTTTCAATACCCACACCGTCTATTTTGCCTATGACTTGGTTTGCCCCAGGATCTATCACCCCGTCGGCTCCGCCTGTCACATCGTCTTTAAATTGAAAAAGGAAATTGCCGTCCCCATTTTCATAAACATCTTTTGATTTGCCTTTGTATATTAATTTTTTATTCATTGAATAATTATATAACTTTATAAAGAGTATTGTCAAGTATTTTTTAAACAGCTAACAAAGACATTTATAATTACCTAATTCTAAAATTATTGCCCGCAACATATATTATTACATGGAAATCAAGCATACAACAACTACCCTAAGCCCAAAAGCAAAATTGCCGCACTCAATCACGCTTCAATCAAGAAGCAAAGCCATTTTAGCTGGTGTGGAAAATGTTTTAGGCGCATCAGAAGAAATTGTCAACTTAGTCACATCAGAAGGCACTTTAAGTATTTTTGGAAAATCTTTAAAAATTCAAAAATTCAACATCGAAGACGGAGCGCTTGTCTTAGACGGCATAATTGACTCAATAAAATATGCCGCTGTTAAAACACCTATTTTAAAGCGTTTATTTAAATAATGCTAAGCCAATTAATAATATTTATTCTGTCACTAGCCTTAGGTTTCTTATCCTGGTTTGTGTTTATTTTTGTATCATTTTTATGTAAAAAAATGAAAAATAGAGCCGCTAGCATAACATTAGAGTTTTTGCTGGCTGGCATTTTTGTAGGACTTTTTGCCGCTATATTATTTTTATTTAATGATGGCGCATTGGTTTTTTTCCCGTTTTTCGGGTTATTTAAAGGAATAATGATAGGCAGCTTGATAAAAAAAGGGGGCTAGCCTCCCACTCACCCCAGCAGACTTCATATTTTAAAAAATTGCGATACAAAGAATAAAAAATAGACGCTTAGCAACATAACAAAGTTAGGTTTAAATAGAACAGCAAGTACACTTAATAAATATACTCAAATTAATGTCATGCTGTAAGCATCTATTCTTTATATCACAATCAAACCCCATAATCCCCTCTTCTTTTACATACTCAACTTATTCTGTTAGGCATCCTTTTTTTAAACGCTTAAAAGAATTTAAAAACTAACAAATTACAGTATTCCATAATTTTCAACCAAAAATTACAAAATCACCTAAAAAATAACTGCTATAATTATTTTTATGGATGATTTTTATATTAAAAAAAGTTTTGCATGTGATTGCGGCATTACTCATTCTTTTGACTCTATATTAATAGACAATATCACCAGCATAGAAAACATTAAACCAAACGGAACTCGTGCTTTGTTTATAGGTGAATGCGATGATTTAAAAAAAAAGCTGTCCAAAAATTTTAGACTAACCACTTTATCAGAAGGCAAGAATTATGAGGATATTAGGCTAGTAATAGGACATGCTAGCGGAACTAACTTAGCAAAATACATCGCTAAAATGATGCGGCTAGAGTGCATAATTATAGGCAGTGGTGAATATCTGTCATCTTGCCTTATTCATCAAAAAAACGGCGGCTATAAATTAATAAAAACTCCGCCGCATTATATAATAGCAGAACATAGCAGCAATGAAATAGACATTGCAAACAGCTTTGCATTTGCAGTTCTTTCAATACTGAGTATATTTGAATACTTCATTACTAAAAACCAAAATGTATGTCCTATAATTTTTAATAATGCTTTAAATGTTTCTAAAGACTTGATACATACAGTAAAAAAATCTTATATCAGAGGTTCGGCTGCCCTAAAAGAAGCAGTCATTGATGCTAATTTAAAGCTTGCTATAATAAATGGATATTTAGGCAATGAATTTTGTCTTAGCTTAAACGGAGCCGTGCAAGGCGCTGCTGCATTATCCCAATATTTTATTTATCAGCATGGGCAAAAAATTGATAGAATTTTTTCTAGCGCACTAGTTTTAGCTCCTGCCGTCATAAAGGCTTATGCAGCATTTTTAGAAAAAAAAATTGACCATTGCCCTCCTCCGGACAATGCCCTAAGAATAGAAAAACTTGTTGATTATTTTGGAATAAAAGAAGCAACAGCCGCTAAAATGATGAGTCCATATTTAAATAGATTAGACTTAGAAAAACAAGATTATTTAATTGGACTTTTTAGGCAAGATTATTTAAAGCTTATAAAGGAAATCGATAGCTTAATCAATGAGGCATTGTTTTTGTTTTTTAAACTATTGCCCGACGGGGGGTTTATGTATCGTGAATATGCAGATAGTCTAGAGATAGGACTATGCATGGGCATAGGGGCGGATTTATTAAAAGGTGAAACTCTTCTAAAAATCATGAGAGACAAAGGCGTATTAGATGAAGTATTATAAAACTGTTTTATCATACCAAATATATGATGTTATTTTGCTTGCTATTTTATTTTTTATGTGCTATTCTTTTATACAATTAAAGGACTATAGCTCAGTTGGTTAGAGCGTTGCCTTGACATGGCAAAGGTCGCTGGTTCGAGCCCAGTTAGTCCTACCACATTCTATTCTAACTCAAAATTTTGTGCTTAAATAGACTATAAAGTTTTTGTATGCCTTTTGGAACATAATCCTGTTGGAAAAACACTCAAAGAACTATTTGTAAACTTTTTAGAGCATACACACATATAACAACCTCCCATTTATCGTATCGAAAGGTTGACAAATGGGAGCTGTTTTAATTATTCCCCATCAACCTCCCTCTCTTTTAAAATTTGAGCAATATCATTAATAGAATTGATAGACTGTGCTAAAGCCTCAAATAAAATTTTCTCTCTCACTCTCTTTTTTCTCTCGTTACTCTTAAAATCCTCACAGGTCTTAACCTGTGTTTGATGTTTATTATGCTTTGTGCAAAACCCATTATTCAATCTGCTATAACATGCAGCCCACTGCTTATAATACGCAGTATAGTATGTACAGTTCTTACATTTTTGTGTTTTCATTTTTTGTCTCCTTTTATATTTACACCATATAGGTGTAAATATACTTTACCACACCTTTATGGTGTGTGTCAACTATTTTATCCCGCATTGGTGTATAATGTATTTGATGAATAATTTTGCAAAAAATTTAACTCTGCTAATGAAAGAAAATTCAATTTCTCAAAAAGAATTAGCGCAAAAATTAAATGTTAAACAACAGACTATTAGTCGTTATGTTAATGGAGAAAGAGAACCAGATATTGATATTTTAATAGTTATATCAAAGTATTTTGATATAACTGTAGATCAATTGGTTGGTTCTGAAGGATATTAATATTAGATAATTAAATTGTAATATCTCATTTGCGATAAAATTTTAATTATGGTAAAATTTTCAGAACGACTAAAAGAAATGAGATTAGAAAAAAATTTGACTCAAGCACAATTAGCAAAAGAAACAGGACTTAGTCAAAACGGCATTGCAAATTGGGAAAATGAAAAAAGGCTTCCTAATATAAACGCCTTAATCACATTAGCAAAATTTTTTGGTGTAACAGTAGGACAATTAGCAGGCACAGAAGAATATTAATTTTCACAAAATTCTAAGATAAAAAAAGGGTACTTCGCACCCGACCCACCTTTGCGGATTACCTGGTGCGGAGAAAACTGTAGGGATTCTTCAGCTTCGCTTAGAATGACATTAAAATTAATTTATCATATTGAACGAAGTGAAATATTTCCATCTTGTTCTCCGTAACCCGCCCTTGCGTTGAGCGGTTTTTTTTGGTTCCAAACAATCTCAAGCACCGTGTTCCACGAAGCATATTTCCTAGAGCATAAAAAATAAAAGCCTCATCGTATATTTACGAGGCTTTTTTATATTAATGAATAAACATAATTTTAAATCTTAATTCCCGCCAAAAATCAACAGGATAATTTGCGGAACAAAAATCAGCGTAAACAATGCAATGGGATAAGCAGCCGCATAAGCGTTTCCGCCCTCTTCTGACTTTGATGCATGAATAAGCGCCCCTAGTCCAGGTGTTGACGTCATGCTGCCAGTCATCCCGCCCATATTGTTTATAATATCCATCTTAAATACTAATTTACCAATATAAAACGATACAAAAACAGGTGCTAGGGTCATAATTGCTCCCCACAAAAGAAGCATTGGATAGTCACCTAAAACAGATACAAAGTTTAAACCGCCCGAAAAACCCACTGTTGCCAAAAACATCACTAGTCCAAATTCACGCACCAATTTTGCAGTGGCATCAGGCACTTTCATAGAAAGTCTGCCTATTTTACCAAAGTGCGCTAACAATAACCCTGTTAAAAGCACGCCACCCGTCGCCGCTAAAGTAACAACAGCCGTACCTATTCTAATTGAAATAGAACCTGCCAATAAACCGATTACAATAACCAATGCTATAGGGACTATGCCCAATTTATCAACAGTGATGAGTTTTTTTTCTTTTTTTATTTTATCAGTTTCATTTGCTGTATTTTTGTCTTCTTGCTTCTTTTCATCATTTTCTTTAATGATTACTATATCTAATTCTTTCCCTTTCTTCTCGTCCATCATCGCTTTTAATTTTTCAGCCTCTAAACGCATATCCATTTTTAAAATTTTAGGCATTATCTGAATAAACAACACAATACCCAATACGCCAAACGGGTATGCAATACCATTTGCGGTTGCAATAATCGCCTCATGATTATAAAATGTATCTTGAGCAGCGGACAATCCTGGAGTTGTAGATAAAGCTCCCATCAACAAACCTGTAGCCATTGCGGGTGACTCTATTGCTCCTGTTGCTATCAAAATAATAACTATAATCATGCCAGTAAGCGTAGTAGAGATTCCCATCGTTATAAACGATGCCGCATTTTTCTTAAAGGATTTAAAAAAAGTTGTACCTGCAATTAAACCAATACCAGCTATAAAAAAGACCAGTCCAAATGTCCTAAAGGCATTTATAGCAGCCCCGACTTCAAGCATTCCTGGTTCATAAGAACCCATAATTCTGTTTCCATAGTCATCCCTATTATACACTCTGCCCCTTGAAATCCAACCAATCAAATTGGCAAGCCTATATTCCCCTGCAGAACTATTCCAAACATATGGAGCAAAATTATGTCCCCAAGCATTGATATCTTGCCAAAATAAACCGAATGTTATACCAAAAATGAGCGCAGAAACAAAAACTCCCGCACTGCCTAATGACACACCTTTGATATTAATTTTGCCGATTAAATAGCCTGTTAGAATAATCGCAAAGATGATAAAAACAGGACTCATCATAGCTTGCATAAATCTGAATACTAGTGTATCAATAAATGCAGATGACAATAATAACATAATAATAAAACCCTTTATTAATTATGAGGCTGCGAAAATCTCAGCCTCATTAAACATTTTATTTGATTAGACATTCTTCATAAATCCCAGCTTTTTTAATCGCCTCAACCAATGCATCACCAATCTTATCAGGAGTTTCAGCCACAAACACACCAGCATCCCTCAATACTTTCTTTTTGCCCTCTGCAGTACCTTTGCCGCCCATAATTATCGCTCCCGCATGACCCATACGTTTGCCCTCAGGCGCAGTAGCCCCGCCAATAAATGCTGCCACAGGTTTTTTCATCTTAGTTTTGATATATTCTGCCGCATCCTCTTCTCCAGACCCGCCAATCTCACCAATCAACACAACTGCCAAAGTATCCTTATCTTTATTAAATAACTCCAAAATATCAACAAAGCCCAAACCTTTTATAGGATCACCGCCAATACCCACTGCACTAGATTGACCAATACCCCTAATTGACAATTGATTAACCGCCTCATAGGTCAATGTTCCGCTTCTGGATACTACTCCAATCTTGCCTTTTTTATGAATCATGCCAGGCAAAATCCCTACCTTAGCCTCATCTGGAGTAATTAGTCCTGGACAGTTTGGTCCAATCAACTTAGTTTTTTTGCCTGCCAAATAACTGTTGACTCTCATCATATCTATAACAGGAATACCCTCAGTTATACACACAACCAAATCCATACCAGCATCAGCTGCCTCTAATATTGCATCAGCTGCAAATGCAGGCGGAACAAAAATACAAGATACTGTTGCCTTAGTCACCCTTTTTGCCTCTAAAACAGTATCAAAAATAGGTACGCCAAGTGTCTCTTGTCCGCTTTTACCCGGAGTAACCCCACCAACAACTTTTGTTCCGTAGCTAAGCATTTGACTAGCATGAAAATTCCCATGCGACCCAGTAATGCCTTGAACTATTACTTTAGTGTTTTTATTTAGTAAGATAGCCATAAATATTTTTTATAAAGCTACGATTCTTCACTTTGCTCAGAATGATAAAAGAAATATATCAATTAAAAATAAATTTTGCCATTCTAGTACTCTGTAAATTTTTTTTCTTGACTTTATATACGAGTAGATTTTTGAGATGAAATTTTTCATTTTAAGGCTTTAAGTGTACTGGATGCACATAAAAAACCTAAAAATGAAAATCCTTTTATCCAAAAAGTTGCCGTATTAAACAAGAAAAAGATTTTACAAAATACTAGGGACAAAGTCCATTGTCACGAATACTTCTTTGTACAACAATCACAAAGCAAAAATCTTAAACTTTATTACTTACCTCCCCCATGTTTTACGGCAAGTTTCGCCGCATCTTCTAATCCGTCCGCCGCAATGATTTTTAAATCAGATTTTGCCAAAATAGCTTTGCCTTCTTTGACATTAGTCCCATCCAAACGCACCACTAACGGCACACTTAAATTTACTTCCTTTGCCGCCGTCAAAATACCCTCTGCAATAATATCACATTTCATTATTCCGCCAAAAATGTTGACTAATATGCATTTTACATTTTTATCAGACAATAAAATTTTAAAAGCCGCTGCCACCTTCTGCGCACTTGCTGTACCGCCTACATCTAAAAAATTTGCAGGACGCCCACCGTATGCTTTGATTATATCCATAGTAGCCATCGCCAATCCTGCACCATTTACCATACAGCCAATGTTGCCGTCCAATGAAATATAGCTTAGCCCCGACTCCGCCGCCTCAACTTCTTTAGCATCTTCCTCTTCAATATCCCTTAGCGCCATAATATCAGGATGTCTGAATAATGCATTTTCATCAAAACCAAACTTAGCATCAATTGCATTTAATTGATTATTCCCGTCAATTATAAGCGGATTAATCTCTAGCATACTGCAATCCTTCTCAATAAAAAGCCTGTACATATTTTTAAGCATCTTGATAAAATCCTTGACTAATTCAGACGGAATATTTATCATTTTAGCTATATTTCTTGCATGAAATTCTTTTAACCCTGTTATAGGTGAAATAGGTATGGTAATAATTGCATCAGGATTGTCATGTGCAACCTCTTCAATCTCCGTGCCGCCTTCTGCTGATGCCACAATAATAGGGCAGCCCAAACTGCCGTCCATCATTATACAAATATAAAACTCTTTTTTGATTTGCACCGCATCAGTAACTAATATTTTATTAACCCGCTTGCCTTCTAATCCAGTTTGCTTTGTGACAAGCTGCATTCCTAGCATGTTTTTAGCAATTTCATAGCCTTCTGCTTGATTGTTTGCCAGCTTAACGCCGCCGCCCTTACCTCGGCCGCCGCTATGAATTTGCGCTTTAATAACTAGTTTTGGATGCCTTTCAAACATTTTATCCACAGCAATTTTTGCATCCTCATAAGTACAAACGCATATCCCGTCTTGCGTCGGGATACCATATTGTGCTAATAATTCTTTAGCTTGATATTCATGTATTTTCATTAATTAACCTCGTTAAATTATAAGTATAAACACTAGACTTGCATATTTAATTTTAAACTCATAAAGCAGCACCAGCCTCAAGCGCTTTAGTGTTTATTTCATCAGTCCCTTTAGGAACATACTTTAAAACAGCCTCTTTTAATACATCTGGCGGGACAAGTTTTAAATGCGCATTGATTGCCCCAAGAGCCACAATGTTTGACACAAACGCTTTGCCTATCTTTTCTTTTGCTGTTTGGATAATAGGTTTTGATACAATATTATATCCTTTTGGAGCAACTAGTGATGAATCTGCAATGATTATACAATCCTTATCCACTCCTTTAGAGTATCTATCAAGTGAGCTTTGAGTAAGCGCCAATAAAAAAGTAGGTTTAACAACTTTAGTGAAACCAATGTCACCTTCACAAATGATTACTTCTGCTTTGCACACACCACCCCTTGCTTCTGGACCATAAGTCTGTGATTGCACTGCAGTGTGACCAGCAATAAGCGCTGCCTCTGCCAAAATAACTGATGCCAAAATTATACCTTGCCCGCCGCTTCCAGTAAATCTCATTTCTTGTCTATTCATAATTATTTGCCTCCTTTCATAGCCCTAATAGTTTTGTCATATTCTTCAATCCACTCTGGCTCTAATCTTTCTAGCAATCTTTCAGGCACAAAATTCTTTTTTTGTAATTCCATCATTTCTACAGCGCCGCCTTTTTTATTCTTCCTGCCATAATATGTTGGGCAAGATGAAACACAGTCAATGATAGCAAAACCTTTGTGCGCAATACCTTCTTGAATAAATTTAGTCGTATCTTTAACATGATATGCGCTGCCCTTAGCCGCATAAGTCGCCCCAGCACCCACACTTAATTTTGCTATATCAAATGGTCTGTCTACATTTCCATAAGGAGCAGTAGTAGCCAAGTCTCCCATAGGAGTAGTAGGAGAAAATTGTCCTCCCGTCATGCCATATATATCATTATTCATGACGATTACCGTCAAGTCTATATTGCGTCTTGCAGCATGAATCAAATGATTTCCGCCGATTGCAGAAATATCCCCGTCACCTGCCGCCACAATGACAGTCATATCAGGATTAGCTACCTTAACACCAGTTGCAAATGCAACTGCTCTGCCATGCGTAGTATGCAAAGTATTAAAATCCATATAACCAGCTATCCTAGAACTGCACCCAATACCTGACACAAGACATACTTTATCCCTGTCGATACCAAGGTTTTCAATAGCAACAGCTAAATTGCGCATAATGATTCCATGTCCGCAGCCGCCGCACCAAATATGAGGGAGAGTCCCCTCTCTTATATATTTTTTTATTATTGGACTTGCCATAATAATTATTTTCTCCTTATTTTTGTCACTAGGACATTAATTAAACGCCCCCACAGAGTATTGTTCTGTCAAAGTTGTTTTTATCTAAATCAATTCTTCAATCTCATTTGGCATAATGATAGTGCCGTCTACTTTACCTAAAAACTCTATAGGCACCGCATCTTTTGTTGCAAGTCTAATCTCATGCACCAGCTGACCATAATTATGCTCTGCTACAACAAATTTCTTTGCCTTTTTAGCGATTTCTTGAATTCTTTTAGCAGGAAAAGGCCAGATAGTGATTGGTCTAAACAAGCCTGCTTTTTTGCCCTTAGCTCTAGCCAACTCAATAGCCTTAGTCGCTGCTCTAGTAGTTCCGCCGTATGCAATAACTATAACTTCTGCATCTTCAAGATGTCTTTCTTCATACTCAATAATATCATCAACATTATCTTCTATTTTCTTCATCAATCTAGTGCATAATTCACCGGCAATAGTAGTTGAGTTTGTAGGGAAACCATCCTCTCTATGCACTAAGCCTGTGATATTATATCTTTGACCTTGTCCAAACGGAGCGCTTTGCGGTGCAATCTCACCTTTGGGCACAGCGAATGGAGGAATTTTTTTGTTTATCTTGCGATTTTCAATTTTTAACGTCTTAGGATCAGGAATTACAATGCCTTCTCTTAAATGTCCAATAATTTCATCAGTCATCAAAAATACAGGCATCCTATATTTTTCTGATAAATTAAAACATCTTATAGTCAAATGATAACACTCTTCAACAGTTGCAGGAGCCAAAGCAATAACAGGGTGGTCGCCATGAGTACCCCAGCGTGCCTGCATAATATCACCTTGCGACGGAGAAGTAGGAAGTCCAGTCGATGGACCGCTTCTTTGCACATTAATTAAAACACAAGGTACTTCAGCAAATGCAGCATAACCAAGATTTTCTTGCTTTAATGAAAATCCTGGACCAGAGGTAGCTGTCATTGATTTGACACCAGCAGCACTGCCGCCAATGATTGCCGCCATCGCTGCAATCTCATCCTCCATTTGTATAAATCTGCCGCCTACTTGAGGCAAACGGATAGCAGCCTGCTCAGCAACTTCAGTTGACGGAGTAATAGGATATCCTGCAAAAAATCTCATGCCCGCAGCAATAGCACCCTCAACGCACGCCTCATTGCCTTGCAGCAATACTCTTTTTTCTTTTTGTTTAGCAGCCATAATTATTTGCCCCCCTCAATATAAATTGCATAATCAGGGCATCTGATTTCGCACAAAGAGCAATAAATACATGCTTCTTCATTTACAATTGTTGCTTTTTCTTTTTTAATATCAAGAACTTTTTTAGGACAAAAAGCCACACATATTGCGCAGCCTTTGCACCAATCTTCTTTAATGATTAGTTTTTTACTCATTTTTAAACCCTCATTTTGGTTTGTTAAAACAAGTTTAACATAATAATTTTTTTAAGTAAAATGATTAACCCCCCTATACAAAATTAGTTAAATTAATTTATGAAAGTATATGTATACAGTATTTGATTTGTGGTTATAATTTTTATTGTAATATTCAATACATAACTAAAAAGGAAAGTAATCCATTATGAAAAAAAGATTATCATTACTGCTAATAATCACAATCTCTTGTATCTTTATTCTATCAGCATTTTCTTGCACACATAACAATCTTAACAACCATCCCATGCTAAGATTTCATATAAGGGCGCATTCAAACTCTGCCCAAGACCAGCGAGTCAAGCTAAAAGTCCGTGATGCTGTGCTAGATTTTTTAGAACCTAAACTAGATGGCGCTAACTCTATACCTAGTGCTGTTAGAATATTAGAAAAAGAAGCAACCCATGTTGTATCCATTGCAAACAAAGTGCTTTTAAATAATGGCTTTAATTATAGTGCAAACATAAGAATTGGGCAAGAATTTTTTCCGTCAAGAATGTATGGAGACATTGTGATAGAAAGCGGATATTTTAAAGCAGTCATCATAGAGCTAGGAAGCGGACTAGGAGACAATTGGTGGTGTGTTTTATATCCCCCGCTTTGCTATTTAGAAGCAAGGGGCAGTTTTAGATACAGGTCGCTAATATTGGATTTAGTAAGAGGATGGTTTTAGCGTCATCACACTAAATTATGCACGCAATATACAATCTTTCTTTATGATGTTTTTTAAAGGAGAGATGCTTTAGGAACGCTAGGTCCACGAAAACCTCTTGGGTGGTCTACATGATGCGATACATATTTTTTTAACGGATGAGATCTTTCGGCTTTGCTCAAGATGACAAAATTTAAGTTATGTCATGACTTGAGCAGAGTGCAAAGCA